>NZ_JAMLWO010000003.1:0-496048 GCF_056991255.1 Salmonella sp. A1325
GAGCGGTAGTTCAGTTGGTTAGAATACCTGCCTGTCACGCAGGGGGTCGCGGGTTCGAGTCCCGTCCGTTCCGCCACTTGTTAAGAGCCCTGAGCATTAGCTCAGGGCTTTTTCTTTTCCTGTCATTTAATTATTGCTCAATTCGCAAAAATCCTCTGCATTTCTCGCTCTTTTTCTGCAAAGCGCTGAAGGTCATAATTCCCTCAGTTAACGAACATAGTGATTAAAAAGAGGAATTCTATGACTATCCCTGCATTCGGTTTAGGTACTTTTCGCCTGAAAGACGACGTGGTTATCGCTTCTGTTAAAACGGCGCTTGAACTGGGCTACCGTGCTGTCGACACTGCGCAAATCTATGATAATGAAGCGGCTGTTGGACAGGCGATTGCTGAGAGCGGCGTACCGCGTAGCGAGCTGTACATCACCACCAAGATCTGGATTGAAAACCTTAGCAAAGACAAGCTAATCCCAAGCCTGAAAGAGAGCCTGAAAAAATTGCGTACCGATTATGTCGATCTGACGCTGATCCACTGGCCATCTCCGGGTGATGCCGTGTCTGTCGAAGAATTTATGCAGGCATTGCTTGAAGCTAAAAAACAAGGGCTGACTCGCGAAATTGGCATTTCAAACTTCACCATTCCGTTGATGGAAAAGGCTATTGCCGCGGTGGGCGCACACAATATCGCCACCAACCAGATTGAGCTATCTCCGTATCTGCAGAATCGTAAGGTGGTTGACTGGGCGAAAGCGCACGGTATCCATATCACCTCTTATATGACGCTGGCATACGGTAAAGCGCTGAAAGATGAAGTGATTGCACGCATTGCGGCTAAACATAATGCGACCCCGGCGCAGGTTATTCTGGCATGGGCAATGGGTGAAGGTTACTCGGTGATCCCTTCATCCACCAGGCGTGAAAACCTGGCAAGCAACCTGCTGGCACTGGACCTGCATCTGGATGTCGAAGATAAAAATGCGATCGCGGCACTGGACTGCAACGATCGTCTGGTTAGCCCGGAAGGACTGGCTCCTGCCTGGGATTAATTACCCGATCCTTTGTACCTTTACCCCTCTTTCACAGCTCCTGCGGGAGCTGTTCTTATATATTCGCTCAAAAAGTCGATAAATGCCCGAATACGTGTGCTGACGGCGCGATCGCTGTAGTAAACGGCGCTGAAAGGCATTTCTACCGGCAGACGTTTATCGGCCAGCAGTTCCACCAGTTCTCCCCGCGCGATCTCTTTATCAATCATATAATCTGAAAGACATGCAATGCCGTTACCGTTCAGGCAAAGTTGTTTTAACGTTTCCCCGCTGTTGGAAGAAATCCCACATTCGATCTCATGGAGCTGCCCATCGCTACAGGCTATTGGCCAGGTATTGAGCGAGATGGGTTCAGAGAACCCCAGGCACAGATGCCGTTTTAACTCTTCAACGCTCTCAGGCTTGCCAAAGCGGGCAATATAGTCAGGTGAAGCGATAATCTTGCGATAGCTGGTAAATAACGGGCGCGCGCGCAGACTTGAATCTGTCAACGTGCCTGCGCGTATCGCAACATCCACTTTTCGTTCAATAAGATTGATGAACGTTTCTGAGGAGACAAGAGACAACGTCATTTCCGGATACCGTTCACGAAAAGGTTTAATCAGCGGCATCAGGAAATGCAGCATTACCGGCGTTGCCGCATCGATACGCAGTAAGCCGCGCGGGGTATTACGCGACTCCATGATTTCCGTTTCTGCGGCGGCCATTTCTTGCAGTATCTGCTGCACGCGCCTGAAGTATCGCTCTCCTTCTTCAGTCAGGCTCAGCTGTCGGGTCGTACGATTAAGCAGACTGACGCCGAGCTTCATCTCCAGCTTTTTAACTGCCCGGCTGACAGCGGAATTGGCCTGTCCAAGCTGCTCTGCCGCCCGGCTGAAGCTGCCGCTTTCCACGACAGCGACAAAAATTGCGAGTTCTTCGGAGGTGGCTTTCATTTTTGCTCCTGAAGCAAAATTAAATTGATATTTTGGCTATTTTTGTCATTAAAACATCCAGGCATACTGCGTGTCATCTGATTACTGCTGTTATGGAGTTATTTATGCCTCTCGCTTTATTTGCACTGACAATAAGTGCCTTCGCTATCGGTACGACTGAGTTTGTGATTGTCGGCCTGGTGCCGACCATTGCTCAACAACTGGCTATCTCGTTACCTTCCGCCGGAATGCTGGTTTCAATCTATGCGCTGGGTGTGGCTATTGGCGCGCCGGTGCTAACCGCGCTGACCGGACGCCTGCCGCGTAAACAGTTACTGGTCGCGCTGATGGTCTTGTTTACGGCGGGGAATTTGCTGGCATGGCAGGCACCGGGCTATATGACATTAATCGTCGCCCGTCTGCTGACGGGCCTGGCGCACGGCGTGTTCTTCTCGATTGGATCTACCATCGCGACAAGTCTGGTGCCAAAAGAGAAAGCGGCTTCTGCGATCGCTATTATGTTTGGTGGTTTAACGGTAGCGCTGGTCACGGGCGTTCCGCTGGGCACATTTATCGGTCAGCATTTTGGCTGGCGTGAGACCTTCCTTGCGGTATCACTGTTAGGCGTGATTGCGCTGATGAGCAGTCAACTGCTGATCCCTGCCAATATTCCCGGTCGGGCGGCCGCCAGCATTCGTGACCAGGTGAAAGTACTGACTCATCCTCGTCTGTTGCTGATTTACGCCGTTACGGCGCTGGGCTACGGCGGGGTATTCACGGCATTCACCTTCCTGGCGCCAATGATGCAGGATCTGGCGGGATTCTCCCCGGCAGCGGTAAGCTGGATCTTACTGGGGTATGGCGTATCAGTGGCTATCGGCAATATCTGGGGCGGTAAACTGGCAGATAAGCATGGTGCCGTGCCGGCGTTGAAATTCATTTTCGCCGTGCTGTTTGTTCTGCTGATGGTCTTCCAGGTGACGGCCTCCACGCAGTATGCCGCGCTGGCTACCATTCTGGTGATGGGGGTCTTTGCCTTCGGTAACGTACCGGGGTTGCAGGTCTACGTGGTACAGAAAGCGGAACAATTCACGCCTAATGCAGTAGATGTGGCGTCAGGTCTGAACATTGCGGCGTTTAACATTGGTATTGCGCTGGGTTCCGTGATTGGCGGACAAACGGTGGCGCATTACGGTTTGGCGCAGACGCCGTGGATTGGCGCCCTCATTGTTCTGGTGGCTTTCCTGCTGGTGGGCGTCAGCGGACGTCTTGATAAACCTGTACGCATTGCTCTGGAGTAAATTATTGATGTAAGCGCCTACTTACAAAACAAACTGCAATTGTTCGTTGAAAGTGAGTGCTAAAATCCCTATAACAGAAGAACCAGTCCGGTTGAGGACTGGTTGACGTTACAGAGGTTTGAAAGTCAAAAGTGCGAAAAAACACCTATGCGATGCGCTATGTTGCCGGACAGCCCGCCGAGCGGATTTTGCCGCCAGGGTCGTTTGCGAGCATTGGCCAGGCATTGCCCGCCGGGGAACCGCTAAGCAGTGAAGAGCGGATCCGTATCCTCGTGTGGAATATATTCAAGCAGCAGCGAGCCGAATGGTTATCGGTGCTGAAGAACTACGGCAAAGATGCGCATCTGGTCCTGTTGCAGGAGGCACAGACGACGCCTGAACTGGTACAGTTTGCCACCGCTAACTATCTTGCCGCCGACCAGGTTCCCGCTTTTGTATTACCTCAGCATCCGTCTGGCGTCATGACGCTTTCTGCCGCCCATCCTGTTTACTGCTGCCCTTTACGGGAAAGAGAACCAATTTTACGTTTGGCGAAATCAGCCCTGGTGACGGTATATCCCTTGCCGGATACCCGTTTATTAATGGTAGTAAATGTTCATGCGGTAAATTTTAGTCTGGGCGTGGACGTATACAGTAAGCAGTTACTTCCGATCGGCGACCAGATTGCGCACCATAGCGGCCCTGTCATTATGGCGGGTGATTTTAATGCCTGGAGCCGCCCACGTATGAATGCGTTGTACCGCTTTGCACGTGAGATGTCGCTGCGCCAGGTGCGTTTCACTGACGATCAGCGCCGTCGTGCGTTTGGACGACCGCTGGATTTTGTTTTTTATCGTGGTTTAAACGTGAATGAAGCCTCCGTACTGGTGACGCGCGCTTCCGATCACAATCCGCTACTCGTTGAATTCAGTCCCGGCAAACCTGAGCAATAAAGGTGCGTCAGGTCTGCCGTGGGGCAGGCCTCTTCGGGTGCTGCCCTTTACTTTTCTCATAACAGAAGGGCACTACCATGACAACGCATTCCCACCATGACAATGTTGAAAAGCAGTTTGGTTCACAGGCGAACGCCTATTTACATAGCGCCGTTCACGCATCGGGTCGTGACTTAGCGCGGCTGGCGCAAAGGCTGTCTGATTTTTCCCACGCGAACGTACTGGATATGGGATGTGGAGCTGGACACGCGAGTTTTGTCGCTGCGCAACATGCCTACTCGGTCGTGGCATACGATTTATCCGCCAGCATGCTTGAGGTTGTCGCTGGAGCGGCGGAAGAAAGACATTTAAGTAATATTACTCTCCGGCAAGGCTATGCCGAAAAACTGCCCTTTGAAGATGCATCGTTTGAGGTGGTGATTAGCCGCTATTCCGCGCATCACTGGCACGACGTTGGTCAGGCATTGCGTGAGGTTTATCGTGTATTAAAACCCGGCGGCGTGCTGATTATCATGGATGTCATGTCGCCTGGACATCCTGTACGCGATATCTGGCTGCAAACGGTGGAGGCGTTACGCGACACGTCGCATGTCCGTAATTATTCCAGTGGTGAATGGCTGGCGATGGTCAATAATGCGATGCTGGTAACGAATACCGTGATAACCGATCGTTTATCGCTGGAGTTTCGCTCATGGGTAACGCGGATGCGTACGCCAGCGCCGTTGGTTGAGGCGATTCGATTATATCAGGCGAGTGCCCCGGTAGAGGTGAAGCGTTATTTTGAGTTGCAGGATGACGGTTCGTTTAGCAGCGATACTATCATGCTGGAAGCGCATAAAGCGGTATAGCAATTTAAAAGGCGCCGGGGGAAGCGGCGCCTTTTGGCTTTTTCGTCGGACAATATCAGGAGTCTGGCGTGCTATTGTCCTTCACAAACAACGTAAGCTGATCGCCCGGTTGTAGATTATCCGTATCATGGTTCCAGCGCATCACATCTTTGATATTCACCCCGTGACGTCTGGCGATACTGGAAAGCGAATCGCCTTTACGGACACGATAGGTAATGCTATCGCTATTGTTTGCCAGTCGTTGCGCGCTGCTGCCAGCGCCCACGGTCAGGCTTTGCCCGATTTTCAGGCGTGAACCACGCAGGTTGTTCCACTGCTGCAAGTCCTTCGTGCTTACGCCAAGCTGCGAAGCAATACCGGAAAGCGTATCGCCAGAGCGCACCTTATAGCTACGGCTATTCAACGGCGTATTGTCGGCGATCAGTTGGGACTGAACGGCGTCAATCTCACCGGAAGCCAGCGACTCACGCAACTGCTCGGCATGCTTTTTGGGCACCATAACATATTGCGGACCGCTTACGCCTAAGGTAGACCCTTTTACACCGGCATTAAACGTCTTCAGCTTGCTGATAGACATGCCCGCCATATCCGCAACCTGGGCCATTTCAACTGGACTGTTTAAACGAACTCGTGCCAGCGCTCGGCTTTCATCTGTTGTTGGCAGACGTACTCCGTAGCGTTTGCTGTTTTTGAGAATTTCACTCAATGCCAGCATCTTAGGTACGTAGAGTTTTGTTTCTCTGGGCAAAGAAAGCGACCAGAAATCCGTCGGTTTTCCACGCGCTTTGTTTGCTTTAATTGCCCGCATAACACGGCCTTCGCCGCTGTTATACGCTGCAACGGTTAACAGCCAGTCGCCGTCAAACATTTTGTTCAGACGCTGCATCATGTCTAACGCGGCGGTCGTAGAGGCTACAACATCGCGACGCGCGTCATAATTACGGGTCTGCTTTAAACCATAATTGCGCCCTGTGCTCGGTATGATCTGCCAGATGCCTGCGGCATTGGCGCCAGACGTTGCGTGAGGATCAAAAGCGCTCTCCACTATGGGTAGTAGTACCAGCTCCATAGGCATGTTACGTTTCTTAACCTGCCCCGCTATCCAGTACATATACGGCTCTGCCCGTAAAGTTACATCGTGGAGATAGCTCTTATTGCGTAAATACTTCTGTTTCTGTTCGCGAATCCGGCTGTTTTCCGGAATTCCCATCTTTAGCTCGTCGCCAATGAAAGCCCACAAGTCCTGATCTGGCGCGATAGACGTTCCGTCGTCCATCCATCGTGCCTGACTCGTAAACTTTCCTGCTTCCCCTTGACCAGCTGCAGAAAGGCTCTGTGCGTGCTGTTGGACGTTGCCAGTGTTCTGAGACGTCTGGCACCCCACAAGCAGGACAGAGGCGAGTAATATCGCTTTTGCCTTCATGTGTGTGTCAATAGTTGCTTAAAAGACGACCGATCATAACGGCGAAGTTAGCGAATGACAAGTAAGAATTATCAGAACGTGTCTTTCTTTGACCTTAACCATGCAAAACGCGCTTCTGGTTGTTGCAATATTGTTTCTTTGTTTATTTCGTTAATTAAATCAATATCTTCAGTTCTTAAAAAAAGATTAATCTTACGTTCATTTTTAAGAATAACGGGTAATGTCATTTGTTTTTTTACACGTAACTCTTTAACTTTACGATAATATTCATTTATGAACGAATCGTGCGGAAGTATGCTCAATGCGAACTTAATGTTAGCTAAAGTGTATTCGTGAGCGCAGCAAATGAGCGTGTCGTCAGGCAGAGAATTAATTTTCATAAGTGACTGATACATCTGTGATGGCGTGCCTTCAAACAGTCGACCACAGCCGCCAGAAAACAGCGTGTCGCCGCAGAATAAGTAAGGGTGGCTAAAGTAACAGACGTGTCCTAACGTGTGACCCGGCGTGGCAAAAAGAGTAAATTTCTCGCCTAAAACGCGAATAGTATCGCCATCGCCAACAAGATGGGTTGCTCCCTTGTCTTGCGTTTCCGCCGGTCCATAAACCGTCATTTGCGGGAAGTGTTGCAACAGCTCTTTGACTCCGCCAACATGGTCGTGATGGTGATGCGTCAGAAAAATCGCCTCCGGCATCCACTTATGTTCAGCAATGGCCTTTAAGACGGGTGCCGCTTCGCCGGGATCAACAATCACACAGCGGCCTTCATCATTGGTCAGCACCCAGATGTAATTGTCCTGAAACGCGGGAATACTGTTAAGATTCATATATTACCTCTCAAATAATTAGCGGAAGGTTGCGATGAAACCGGCAAGGCTCTCTCAAACTGTCGTTGCGCCCGGATGTTGGGGTGAGTTGCCCTGGGGCAATTACTACCGTGAGGCGCTGGAACAGCAGCTAAATCCGTGGTTTGCAAAAATGTATGGTTTCCATTTGCTTAAAATCGGTAATTTAAGCGCAGAAATCAATTCCGAAGCGTGCGCGGTCTCCCATCAGGTGAATGTTTCGTCGCAGGGGTCGCCGATGCAGGTTCTGGCCGATCCGCTACACCTTCCTTTTGCAGATAAATCCGTCGATGTTTGTCTGCTGGCGCATACTTTGCCGTGGTGTACCGACCCGCACCGTTTATTGCGGGAAGCCGACCGCGTATTGATTGATGACGGTTGGCTGGTCATCAGTGGATTTAACCCGCTGAGTTTGATGGGGTTACGTAAACTGGTACCCGTTTTACGTAAAACACCGCCCTATAATAGTCGGATGTTTACCCTTATGCGGCAACTGGACTGGCTGTCTTTACTCAATTTTGAAGTGCTACATTATAGCCGTTTTCATGTCTTACCCTGGAAAAAGCAGGGGGGGCGGCTTTTAAATACGCATATCCCGGCGCTGGGCTGTTTACAGCTTATTGTGGCCCGTAAGCGGACCATCCCGCTTACGCTTAATCCGCTGCGACATAATAAAAGTAAAACCCCTATCCGCCAGACCGTTGGCGCCACCCGGCAATATCGCAAACCGGATGGCTAAGCCTCCGCCTGGTAGCCACTATCTTCCTGCGTGGGGTTCATTGCCGCGGCGCGCGCCAGTTCATCACAACGCTCGTTTTCGGGATGGCCTGCATGGCCTTTGACCCATACCCATTTGATCTGATGCTGACCTAACGCAGCATCGAGACGTTTCCAGAGATCGACATTTTTTACGGGTTTCTTTTCCGCAGTTTTCCAGCCGCGTTTCTTCCAGTTATGAATCCATTGGGTAATTCCTTGCCGCACATATTGGCTGTCGGTGCTCAATGTCACTTCGCAATGTTCTTTTAACGCTTCAAGCGCGACGATCGCCGCCATCAGTTCCATACGGTTATTGGTGGTCAGCGTGTAACCTTCACTAAACGTTTTTTCATGACCACGATAGCGTAAGATAGCGCCATAACCACCAGGCCCTGGATTCCCCAGGCAAGAGCCATCGGTGAAAATTTCTACCTGTTTAAGCATCTCTGGTAGACTTCCTGTAATTGAAATCGATAACAAAACGCAAGTCTGACATAAATGACCGATATGAGCACTGCAATTACACGACAGATTGTCCTCGATACCGAAACCACCGGTATGAACCAGATAGGCGCGCACTATGAAGGTCACAAGATTATTGAGATCGGTGCGGTTGAGGTGATAAACCGTCGTCTGACCGGCAACAATTTTCATGTTTACCTGAAGCCCGATCGCCTTGTCGATCCAGAAGCTTTTGGCGTACACGGTATTGCCGATGAGTTTCTGCTGGATAAGCCGGTTTTTGCTGATGTGGTCGATGAGTTTCTTGATTATATCCGCGGCGCGGAGCTGGTCATCCATAACGCATCGTTCGATATCGGCTTTATGGATTATGAGTTTGGTCTGCTTAAACGCGATATTCCTAAAACCAATACTTTCTGCAAAGTTACCGACAGCCTGGCGTTGGCGCGGAAAATGTTCCCCGGCAAGCGTAACAGCCTTGATGCACTGTGTTCGCGTTATGAGATAGATAATAGCAAACGTACTTTGCACGGCGCATTGCTCGATGCCCAGATCCTTGCTGAAGTGTATCTGGCGATGACGGGCGGACAAACGTCCATGACGTTTGCGATGGAAGGAGAGACGCAACGGCAGCAAGGTGAAGCGACCATTCAGCGAATCGTTCGCCAGGCCAGCCGGTTACGGGTCGTTTTTGCCTCTGAGGAAGAGCTGGCTGCGCATGAATCGCGGCTTGATCTGGTGCAGAAAAAGGGCGGAAGTTGCCTTTGGCGGGCGTAATTTATTCCTTTTTAGGCTATAAAAATCATCCTTCGGGCGATTTTTGCAGCAACTGATTCAAAAGGTGAGAAAAAGCGTTGACGGGCGACACCGCAAACCGTAATATTCGCCTCGTTCCCAGCGGGAACATCACGGAGCGGTAGTTCAGTTGGTTAGAATACCTGCCTGTCACGCAGGGGGTCGCGGGTTCGAGTCCCGTCCGTTCCGCCACTATTCGAGGCCATGCTATTGATTAGCATGGCCTTTTTCTTTTCCTGTTTTTTCTGGTGTGCCATTCAGTATGCCATCAGCGTCCGGCTTGCATCGGTGTAAATCAGCCTGTACCGGACATCAGCGTGTCGATTGAGCCTCATCCTGCCGCCACTCTCCCCGGGTAGTGTCTGGCGATGATGTCGTTCAGTTTATCCACCAGTTCCGGTCGTTTGAAAGTAATATGGGCAGTTCCCTTCTGAAAATATTTGATTTTAAACATCTCGTCCTCGTAACTGTTACTCCCTCTGTTATCGTGAATGTGATCGCCTAGGCGTCGGGTCACATCAGCACGGTTATCAGGAGCGGGTTTCCCATCCAGCAGCATAAGCATACGTTCCAGGTCAGCGAGCCGATCACGCTGCCAGCCCCAGTTCAGTCCAAATCCCCATCTGTCGCATTTTACCAGACCGTTCACGATAATTTTTTTCCCGAATTTACACGGCGAATTTGACTTAAAATCCCAGCTAAGGCTTTTGAACACATTAATCACACCGCGTTCAAACACCTCGTCTTTGCTCTGGTGCAGTTGCTCAAAGGTACTGAGTATATTCGCTTCACTGATGGCTGGAATATCATCACCTTCAAGGTTTCTGTACCACTGGTCACGGGCCTGAGCGTCCATCAGACTCAGCATTCCGGACTTCTTCATCAGGTCCCGCCATATGCTGCGATCGAGATTACGGGTAATAGCTTTCATTGCCGCTTCTGGTTTCTCCATCAGCCAGCAGCCGCAGCGAAAATCCTGCTTCATGCCCCAGTCCAGGGCGGCTTTACCGCCGATGCTTCTGGTCAGCGCCGATATTTCTGCAATCCGCTCAGTCACGGTTCTGATCTGTTCAAGTGCAGCGTTGCGTCCGGTGACGATACGTTCAATGCTGGTGGAGCAAATCATATCGGTATGGTCAGTTAAGACTTCGGGGTCGGCATTAGTGTGTTCTGACATTATTTTCTTTCCTTTATATAAGCACAAAACGCCGGTCTGTGAGGACCGGCGCTTATGCGAGTGTCAGTAAGGTGGTGTTACTGCGGAGAAAGTAAAAGCCGGAGGTAGTGTATCATCCGGACCTCGTTCAGGGCCTGTTCAACAGAGGGCAGGAGTGCTGCTGAACCGGTGAGAGTATCGTCGTTATCGAAGATGATCTCTGTACCACAGTCGATATTGTCCTGCAGCCAGCAGATCAGGATCTGCAGCCCTTCTTCAGTGGTTAATGGCATGTGTTTACCTCAGTGGGGAAGTGGGTTACCAGTCGAAGGTGGCAAAGCCTGGCAGGAGTTCGCCGAAAGCATCCAGGTGGAGAATACCAGCGGCGTAACGGCGTATCAGCGTCACCACTAACCGTCGACAGGCTTTCGACAGCCCCAGCCGTTTAAGCCGCAGAACCGGAAATGACCATGCCTCCAGGTGGAGTAAGGAGCCGGAGCCGGTATACAAAATCCACTCCGACTCGCCAAAGTCTTCATACTGGTGTGAAAGGGTAAACAGCAGAGCATTGTCTTTCTCCGTGATATGTGCGGTGCTGCACTGAATGCCGTTAACGCGGGCGACGGGCGGAAGCGGATCTTCAACAATCAGCTTTCCGGGCTCGTCAGCAACGCGAAGTGAATATCCGTTATCACAGACCACATCGATCAGGCTGGCGAGTTCAATACCGTCGATATCCACGACGATCCGGCCCCCATTAAGGGCCCGGACGTTGATTGTATCGGCTTCCACGGTCATGGACAGCTTCATCGTGCCACCCCGCTGTATCTGCCGGTGGTGATGTCGGTAACGGCCCGGTAGCCACGACGTTTCATCAGGCCACAGGCTTTTCTGGCGCGGAGAATATCGATACGGGTAATGAACGGAGACTGCACTGCAATACTGAATCCCGGGCGGTCGGTCCGGACCAGGTCATATTTTTCAACAATACCGTTCAGCGCATCGCACAGGGAGATGCCGGCGTTGATATGCTGCTCAATGACGCCGTCGTTAGCAAACGGGGTGTCGTTCAGCATCAGACCATAGTGTTGTTGCAGCAGATGCGACAGCAGGGTCTGCCAGATGCCGACAGGCGTGGGGTGTGACGAAGTCGCCCCGGGCGGGAGTGAGGGTAAAATCTGCATAATGTGTTCTCTGTTGGTGGAAGGTAAGAAATGAACCGGAAGGGAGTGACGAAAAAGTTTAACCGAAGCGCTGGCCGGTTTCGGTGAAGGTGTAACCGCCGGCGATAAGCGCCTCATCCACGGCCTCCGGTGAGGTCAGCCAGTCGTATTGCGTTTCAAGTTGCTGATATAACCAGCGGGCCAGATCGCGTAACGCGTCACCCAGGACACCGTCTGCGTCATCGGTGGCTTCCTGACCGGTGGGGGAGTCCCGCTCAACAGTAATGTGCATACTGTATTCATGGTAATAGCGCCCCTGATGCTGAATATCAGCCTGAAGCTGCCAGAGGTTACGCTGCTGGATTGCCTGCAGCTCATCAGCAATACGGTGAAGCGCTTCGTCCTGAGGCGCATGCTTTCTGATGTGTTGTGCGGCACCGGGCTGATAGTGGTACAGCCCCTCAAAGCAGGCTCCGTCCCCCTGACAGCAGAAACCGGAAAACCAGATACAGGCTTTTTCGTAGGATCTGCCGCCGGTGGTGGTGAAGATACGTGTTTTGAGTCTCACGCCCAGGATGTTGCAAATCAGGGTGAAATCCTCATAAACAGCGTCGTACCACTCATACTCCAGCCCCCCTTCGCAGTACCAGGCACGGGCCTTCTTGCGGGCTGACTCTGAGAGTTCATCAGACAGATACACCGTGGTGGAAATGACCCGGCTCATCGTGCCATACCTCCGGTTTCAGGCGGTTCTCCGGGGTAAATGGCGAGATAAATGTAGCCGCACGACCCGAGTGAGTCGGCCTCGCATACCAGTCCCTTTGCGTACAGGGTGACGCAGTGCTGATGGCGGGGATTAAGCTCACCGGAAAGTAACATCAGCTCCAGTTGTTTCAGCAGTACCGGAAAGGCCTGGTCCAGGTGACGTAAATCCGCGTCGCTGAACTGTCCGGTAATGCCGGCGCGGTCAGCCAGGTAATGCAGGCGGTTGCCCTCCTGAACCAGCCGTGCGCCAAAACATGGTGACACATTGCGGCGGAGTCCCCACCAGGGAGACGTGAGGTCATGTACGGTGGTTGTGGTCTTCGTCATTTAAGGGTTCCTCTGACAAGGGGGATTCATCAGATTTCGGGTAAATCATCAGGCTGACAGCGCCCTGTGGACCGGGTTCTGATTCACAGGTCAGCCCGTTGTGGTGAAAGACATGCGGCGTCTGTGCCTCCGGTGAGCCGGGGGACGCCATCGTGACCATCTGCTGTAATATCAGCGGGAAGGCCTGCTCCAGCCAGCGGGCCTCCTCCTCCGTGAATGCCGCCCTGATATCGTCCCTGCTGGTCTGTAAACGGAACAGACAGCCGTCCTGCAGCAGACGGCCCCGGATGCAGGGGACTGAATGATTATCCGGTTGTTTGCGGTCGGGGTTATCTGACATCGGTTTTCCTCCGTGGGTTAATTCAGGGTGACGCACATCAGGCGGGTGTACGGGCCGTGGCGGTCCCGGCGTCGTTCAGCGTACACGGCCAGTACGCCACTGATATCCTGTACGTCCCGGTCGTACCAGTGACAGACGCTGCCGGACCACGGATATTTCCCGGTACAGAAGCGAAACAGACGGGACTGCGGGTGCCGGCGGTATATCGCCATTGCCCGGCGTTTGCTGATAATTTTCATACGGCAGTCCCGCCTGAGCTGGTGTTTTTCAGCAGGGCATCAACAATATCATTCCAGCACCACTCCTCATCCTCCGGGACAGGTAGCGTTATCTGTCTGAACGGTATCTTCAGGAGCCCGGCGAGGCGTGCTGCAATATCCGTGAGAGGTTTGTCGCCCTGCGCGATATCAGCACACTCCAGGAAGAGACCGTGTACATAAACCGCTTCATCCCCGTTCTCCAGACGAAGAACGGTCACGCCACTGAAAATATCAGCGGGTATAACCTGCGTTTCATCGTTTCTCATGGTGTCATTACCTTTTTAAAGCCAGCCGCGTTCAGCGAACGAGACAATCTCCATGCCGCCAACCACCAGGTGATCCAGCAGACGGATATCCACCAGGTCCAGGGCCTGTCTGAGCCGCTCTGTTATCTGACGGTCCGCCAGGCTGGGATCGGCAAGCCCCGACGGATGACAATGCGCCACAATGACAGCGGCGGCGTTATGTTTCAGACCGGATTTCACCACTTCGCGGGGATGGACCTGAGTATGGTTGATAGTGCCGCTGAAGAGCGTTTCGTGAGCAATAAGGCGATGCTGGTTATCGAGGAAGAGCGCAACAAATTCTTCCCGCTCTGGCGCGGAGAGTTGCAGGCGTAGCCAGTCCCGGACAGCATGGCTGGAGGTAAATGCCGCCCCGGGTTCGCGTAACTGGCTCTCCAGCAGGGTTAAGGCTTCCCGGATGATTTGTTGTGCGGATGCCGGTAATGTGGCGGCAAACAGCGGTAACTGTTGTCTCATGTCGGTATCCTCAGTCGGTGATATGCATGATGGCGCTGCATTCAGGATGGTTAAGGGTATGATCCCGCAGGTGGAGGTAATGCGCGGTCATCAGGTCGCTGCCGGTACGGCAGGCATGGTGGCTGTACTCCAGCAGGCAGGCGGTGATCCCGACCGCCTCAGGGCTCATGTCCGCGCTGTTGCCGTTCATGGCGTTGAACAGTGACCAGGTGTCGTCCCCGTCATCCGCCTCCGGGGCCATAAATGCGCCACCGTTGCTCAGCGTGTAAAACTGCCAGATACCGCCGCTGTAGTCCGCGCACAGGCGGTCCGTCCAGGCGAAGATACGGGGCTCCAGTAATATCCACTGCGGAACGCCCCGGAAGTGGCGGGGCCAGAAGTCAGGGCGGTCCTCATCCGGTACGGGCGTGGCGGTGATGAGGGTTTCATCAGGCGCAGGGATAAGTTCAGGGTTAATTGCTGTGGTCATTATGGTTTCCTTAACAGACTGAAATATAACCGGTTCGGGGATATCCGGAACCGGCTGAACTGAAGGGGATCTACGGGGACGTCACCACCAGGCGTGGAAACACAGGCGGTGGGTGCTGAAATCAAACGACGCCAGCTGTTGCTGTACAAACTGTTTCAGGTTTTCCACGTCAGACCAGTA
The DNA here is from genome assembly GCF_056991255.1 of Salmonella sp. A1325. NCBI lineage: Bacteria > Pseudomonadati > Pseudomonadota > Gammaproteobacteria > Enterobacterales > Enterobacteriaceae > Salmonella > Salmonella sp. A1325. The sequence goes on from NZ_JAMLWO010000003.1 coordinate 14,745, forward strand.
ACTGTCGTCGTACTCCTGCGAGCCGAAGAAGAACCCTTCGGTGGTCGGGAACAGGTCGTGGCAGTTTTCCGGCGTGAGGCGGTCAAGAGTGGCCCGGAGTTTTTCCAGGTCCTGGCGGGTCAGGGGGACATCAGTACAGTTCTCCACCTCCCCGGCGTTGGCATCAATCCAGTTGAGCAGAGCGTTGAACTTGCGGTAATACCCGACGGCCTCGTCCTGCTCCCGGCGGGTGGTGTCTGCCGTGGTTTCGGCCGGACGTTTAATGAAATATAAATCGAGTCCCATGGGGAACCTCCTGATTACGCTGAGATAAATGAAAAGGCCATGCACGGGAAGAGCATGGCCCGGGGTGTCTGTCGGTGAATAAGCGGAGTGGGGTGACTTTCGGATGTTGTTACTGGCAATATCGGGGGGCAGGAGAACAAGCTTTTCGTCTTATTTGCCGGGGTGAGTATTCTGGTTCAGGTGGAATGCCGGGCAGGACTGTGCATAGCCGTCAGCGCCAGACCGTGCGGGCCAGGTACCATCAGTAATGAACAGCCGACACAGGCTGAGCTCACCGGGCCGGTAACAGAGGTGAGAACACCAGGCACAGAGGTCGTCGTCGGATATGGAACGGCAGCCTGGCTGGTTCGCCAGGGATACCGGATATATTCTGGCCTGACGGGCATCAGCAGGAACATGGCGCATCAACTCAGCGCCTGCTGCATCTGTTCCGCCATCACCCACAGGGCACGGTTTAGCCTGATGTCCCCGTCAATGCCGTTAACGGCTCGGGTATGGCTGCGTTTGCCCTTCGCAGTACGTCCCGGAAGCCCGCCTTTCAGCAGGTTCTCCTGGATACGCTGGTACGTTGTCCACAGGTCATCACTGCGGTCTTCATAACGTCGGGGTGTCAGTATCTGCGTTGCCGTCACCGGCTGATGCTCTTCACCAAAACGGTACGTCAGGGCAGCATTCGCCAGTGCATGCTGTGCCAGTGGCGGTAATAAAAGTGACTGCATGGCGTCGCGCTTCTCTTCCATCCGGTCAAAGACGCTGAGTACGTCGTAGGCTCCCTCAATGACCTTGTTAACGACATCGCCCCGGTGCGGAACTCTGATTTCGCCAAAGGACTGCCCGCAGACGAGCGAATTCGTGCATACGCTGCGGAAAATTCCCGGCAATAACTGAAAACTGGACTCACCACTGTGCGAATTCAGGATGATGATTTCCGGCACCTGCTGACCGTGTATCTGACCGGTGCGACGCAGGCGGAGCATGTGCTTCGTATATTCCCGACGAGCAGGGTCACGAACCCGTGACTGACAAGCGAAGAACGGCTGGAACCCTTCCCGTTGAAGGTTTTCCAGGATGGTGATGGTCGGTATGCAGGTGTAGCGTTCACTGCGGGACGCATGTTTGTCCTCACCAAAAACGCTGGGGACCACCTGTATTAATTCTTCACGGGTTAAGGGACGGTCGCGGCGTATCTGGTTAATCCGTCCAAAGCGGCTGGCTAAGCGCATTGTTAATTTCCTTCGTGGGTTGATTTAACTGCATAAACAAAAAGCCATGCTCCTGTGGGAACATGGCCTGTTGGCGTGGTTGCTGGTGGGGTGAGCAGCGGTGAGTCAGTGTCGGGGTATTCCGTGGCTGAGCAGATAGCGGTTCAGCCAGTACCAGGCACGGGCTTCAAAATTCCATGCCCACCAGAGCAACTGATTATAACTGTCGCGTATGACCAGCCGGAAATGTGTGCCCTGGTCATCTTCAATAAACACATTGCGGTAAGCTGTTGTGACGGCAATCGCCTGCGTGCGTGAGAAAGGGCCTTCGCCTTCAGGCAATAAAAGTGATGTACAGTCTGGCATATCTGTTACTTTATAGTAAAAAGCGCCTGTCATCATGGCAGGCGCTGTATTAATTACTAATATTAATAAATTAATAACACACAAATCAGGCGCATGATTTATTCCTTAGATTTTAATTTGGTCAAGTCCGACAACTTCGTGAATTGTGTTGTCGTAAAGTTTAACGCCCAGTTTACCGTTTTTCAGCGTAACGAAACTGGCTTTGATATCGCCTTCACAACTTTGATTGTCGTTGTATTTGATGGTCTGAGCTTTGCCGGTGTAAAAGTTAATCACGCCGTAGAAACCATCCCAACACGCCGTACCGCCCATAGCGTGTACCAGACCGTATTGCATGTCTTTGGATGTACCCAGGTATTTACATCTTCCATCAGTGGTATCGGTCCCCTGACACCAGAACTCCGTACCGTCAGTGACGTCAGTAAGGTTGTGCGGTAAAGGTACAGCCGTGTTTGCAGATACATTACCGGTAAAGAAACTGATAACTGCAACCATTAAAATGGTGATAATATTTTTCATGATAAATACTCCAGTGTTTCTGATGTTAAATAAAAATATAAGCCCCCTGTTTCCGCAACACTTATAACTCCCCCCCGAGAGGCCGAAATTAAAGTCCGGCCTGTTTATTAAACACATGCCCGAAGTATGCACTTCAACGGGGGAATATTTTATATTGTGACTTTGACTGTCCTCTGAATCAAATAAGACACAGCTGCTCCAAGGCGATTTACATCATTTACTTGTTAATTACACTAATGACCTGATTATTTAGTAAACTCTGTGATAAAGAATATCAGGCAGTTAATAACACCAGTATTAACATAACCAACCAGACCCAGAAATAAGCCGGTTTCTGACCGAGGGCTTTAGCCCTGCGCCACAGATAAAACGGAACCAGCCAGGCCAGCCAGCCAAAGGCAGCGGTATCAACGCCGGATTTACGGAGCCGTCGTTCATCCAGATACCCCAGCGCAATATTCAGTATCAGTGTGATAAACCAGTATTGCCCCTCCGTCACGGCGGCATACGCCTCTTCAAATTCCATTCCGCTCAGCCCGGCCGTCCACATCTCCAGGGCATACCCAATCAGGGGCGCAAAGGCCAGCGTCCAGACCACGCTTCCGGGGATACGATTGCCGGGCAGCGCGGGGGGAACCGCACATTGTTTCAGGACATCTGCCAGCGGCGTGGCTGACAGCGGCTGCCATTCCGTCATGCCCTGTTGCCATACCAGCGTTGAGGCATTCAGCTCCCCGCGCTGAATACGTTCGGTTATGTCGGCTTCGGTCACATTGTCGTGACGCACGCCATTTTTCTCATAATGCCTGTTCATTCTTTTCCTTTATTTTTAATGTGTTAAATGAATATGGGAGGCTTCTCCCTGAGGCAGGGAGTTCACTCTTCAATGTATTCGAAAGAACCGACTGGCTTGCCGTTGTAGTACATCACGACGTCGGCCAGTGATTTCCTGTTCTGTGGTTTGACAAAACCTGCACTGAATGCCTTGCTGCAGTACTGCTCCAGGGACATTTTCGCCGTCGGAATCAACTCCATGGCGTCACCATTAGAACGGTCAACCACCCCCCAGATACCGTTGGGGCATTTCCAGTCGGTGGGGACCATTCTGACAATGGCAACGCGCCCGTTTTCCGATTGCGAAACCACTTCACACATCTTTCTCTCCAGTTTGTACTGGTTACACCAGAAGGGTTTGTTATGCTGCATATCGCGGGTGTAGGCCGGAATGCCGCCTTTGATGGCACCCTGAAAACCGCCATCAGCATGGGCCGGTGTCAGCAAATACAGACTCAGGACTGCAGCAGAGATAACACCTTTCAGCTTCTTCATGGATGGTTCTCCTGGTTATCCGGCAGATAGAGTTTCCCCATTTCCTTGCCATCGTGCGAATACACCACCGATTTTTCACCCGTATAGCTGTCAGTCTCGATCCGGAAGCTCAGAGTAATATTGCCCGCGAGACACAGGGCGGCTATCAGCGGCTGCACCGTTTTCTGCTGCATATCAGCAATGTAGTAATAATTACCGGACTCACAGCCTTCCGGCGACTGGCGGGTTTTCATTACCGTGTATAGCGGTGTGCCGAAGGCATCCTTTTTTACCCATTCCTGCACGACATCGGATTTGTGAGACACCACGTCGCTGAACGGCGGCGGAGTCAGGTCCTTAAACCGGGCAATCGCCTTCACGCCAGCATCTTCCTTGCTGTCGCAGCCGGATGCCAGCAGAGTGCCGATAACCACCAGAAAGGTCGTCAGACGCGTATTGAATATATTCATGGTAAAACTCCCTGTTATGGTTGTTTTTCAGCGGGTTCAGCAGTTGCCTGTACGACGACATAATTCTGCCAGGCTCTGCTGCGCCACCCATTGCTGCAGTTTCCTGTCGGCTTCAGAGCTTCTGGCCGCCAGGGCCGCCTGTTGTTTTTTGTTGACGCAATTTTCCGGGAAGGCGGCCAGCACCTGATTGCTGTGAGGTTCTTCGGCCAGCTCCAGTTGATATTGCGTATCGATAATGGTGAAATAACAGCCTTTCCCCTGGTCTTCGCCCTGGTACACCGAAGTCAGGTCAGAGGTGTAGCCGCTGGCCGGTTTCAGATTTAGCCTGCGTACCGTGTGCGTTTTCTTGTCGGCAAGGTAATAGGCACCGCCGCCACGAATACGCAGCAGAAACTGTTTCGTCCAGGGATAATTGCCTATTACATCAGCCTGATAAAGGGCGTTATGCAGTGTGTTGTTATCCGTACCGTCGGCCGATTTCCAGCCGTCGGCCTGCATGTACTGCCAGGACCTGACGGAGCCTATGATGTCATCTGCGAGGACCGGAGGCACAGAGGTAATGCAGAGGCTGGCGGCCAGCGCCGCCGTGGTGAATAATTTCATACCTGTTCCTTATGGGTAAGTTGCCCGTAACTGTCGTCAGCGAGCAGTGAATGTAAAATATGAAAATGAGGTAACGCCTGTAAAAAGTCCGGGCGGGACAGAATGCGGGTGAAATGTCCGTCTGGTGTGAAGGTTTCCGGGTGAAACGTCACGGAGTGAACGGTGTGCAGCGCAAAAACGGTTATCCGGCCGAGATGTTCTCCCGCCAGAAACCACTCACCGGTGCTGAAAATCAGCCGATATGGGGCAAGGCTGTCACAACGACTCCCGTCAGTAAGCAGGGTTACCTTCTGGTGTTCTGATACCGCCCTGACCAGTCGTGTGAAGATGCCCGGTCGGGAAAGTGGTATGGTTGCCCCCTGATGCCAGATAAGGCATGGCGAGGAATCCTGGCTACTCAGCAACGAACTGACCAGATGGTGGTCCATATCAGGAAACAATGTGCCAGTGCCTGACTGACGGGCGAACTGCATTGCTGCCTCCTCCCGAATCTCCTGACGGCCCCCGGTCAGCAGACGGCAGCAGCCATCCTGATACTCGATGTCGAGGTAAATCAGACGCTCGCGGAAATCACGATGCAGGGTGCGAACCGACACGCCAAACTCAGCGGCCAGTTTGCGCATATTCAGCGTTTCACCCGCGAGCAGACGGCTGATAATCAGCGATAGCCGGACAGACAAGCGGTCATAACGACGCTCAGCCTGAGACATGCATTATCTCCGTGTTTAATAACTGGTTAATTAAGATGGTATTACTGTAAAGGATGGGACTGACGGGTTGTGTCCGTCATACGTAGCGAAACGCCTGGTGCAAGAAGACTGTGTGGATGCAACGTCGGCAGTGGTGACGCGCTTACGACTGGTGGTATCTTTTGCTGGTCAGGACAGGTTATGTCTGCCTGGAAATAATCATCTACCAGGCGGTGAATAAACAGAGTCATTCACTACAGTCCTGATGACCTTTTACTCATTCAGAAGAAAATCCAGTCCCATACCGCGCGGGCCACGGACACCACCGCATCACGCACGGTACGTATCACAGTCTTCAGCGGCGCAGGCAGAAACGACGATGATTCTGCCGTATCGAACACCCGCCCCACGGCCTCACCGAAGCTATCACGGGCCTGTGACCTGACCGGCCCGGTGCAGAGCCTCCCGTGCAGTTGTGTCGCCACCGGGCTGGTGGCATGGTCCGGCAGACAGCGCATCATGGTTGCCACCATCGCTTCCACGCCCCAACCGGTCAACGCTGACACCATGCAGACCGGATGACGGGGAGTGAATATCGTGGTAATGGCGGCCTGTTTCGCCTTCAGGTTAGTCTGCTGCTGTGGCGAGGGGGTACTGGTGCGGATATCCCATTCGTGGCAGGGTTCGATTTTGTCAGCCTGGTTCAGCACAAACAGCACCTGCTGCTGGTAAGGTTGCATCACCCCATGCCAGAACTGCTCGTCTACTGACAGCGCCCGGTCGTCGGCTTTAATGACCCACAGCACCAGGTCCAGCTCCGGCAGCATACGCCGGTACAGGGCACGGTATTCCTGGTCCCGCAGCCCGTTTTCTCCCACACCCGGTAAATCAACAATCATCAGACTGTGACGACCGCTGCGCAACCGGAAGCGCAGCACGTCACGGGTACAGGCGTTCACATCACTGATGGGGGAGACCTCACCCCGGAAGAGTTCATTACAGAGCGAAGACTTACCCGCACCGCTCTTGCCCATGATGCCAATCACCGGCTCGTAGTGGGTGAGGTTCTGAATACGTTCAAGAATAAGCTGACGAAGCGTATCGGGAAGCGCCGACAGCGGTTGTTCCAGGGCCTGAAGGCCGTGAGGTTTAGTCATACAGGGTTCTCAGCGTGAAAAAATAAAAATCCCCGCACTCCGGTTAAAGAGGCGGGGGATTCACTTTGATGATATCTATCTGAAATTATTTGGGATTGTCTGATGATACTGATCGAGGGAATCGAGCTGCAAACATGCTGGTAATAACCTGTACTTTCCTGTTTTAGGATCGCTGAAGTCGTTGATTAGTGTTAATATTACCGCCAATTTTTCAGCGTTCTGATTCCGACAAAAAAATCAATATTTGAAGAATTTCTTGCGAAGACCCGATCACTTGTATGTGGGACTTGTGTGGGTCTAGGACGCTCACAATTTGGTGTAGCAAAAAATCGCTATGATTGGGTGATAGTCGACGAAGCTGCTCGTGCGACACCTGGCGAATTGGCTATAGCAATTCAGTCGGGTCGCAGGGTGTTACTGGTCGGCGATCATCGTCAATTGCCACCTTTGTATCCTGAACCAGTGGTGCGAAAAATATCGATAGAACTAAATTACTCTGATCGCGCGGTACTAACACGTAGTGATTTTGAACGTGCTTTCGAATCAGATTATGGTAAACAAGTCGGAGCAACATTACGTACTCAATATAGAATGGCCCACCAATAGGTGAAATGGTTTCAGCTTGTTTTTATCCCAAACCGTTAGAACCTGGACGTGGAAATCCAGAACCTTGGTTTAATCAATTACCTAAAAGATTAAGTTCTATTATTACTTGGGTTGATACTTCCGATGCTGGGGGAGAATCTTATGAAAGAGCAAAACATCCTGGATTTGACAATCCTTATGAAGCTAGAGAAATTATTGATACGCTGCGTTCAATATGTACAGCAGAATCATTCATCAAATATTTAATTGATGAAACTTCAGATGAGGAAAAACCAATTGGTGTAATTTGCATGTATGCAAATCAAGAACGCCTATTGCAACGTTTACTTAGCGAACAAGATTGGGCTACTGGTTATAGACATCTTATTAAAATTGATACAGTTGATAGTTATCAAGGTAAGGAAAATCGGATCATTATCGTTGCAACGACGCGCAATAATAATCAGTGTATTCAAGGGTTCCTTAGCAGCTCGGAGCGAATAAATGTGGCGATTTCGCGTGCAATGGATAGATTAGTAATCATTGGGGCTGCTCGTATGTGGCGTGAGAGGCATCAAACTTCAGCGTTAGGCCGTGTATTAAACCACATTGAAACACATCGTGATGGGAATAACTTCAATTTGGTTCAGGCATTAGCCATTGAGGAGGGACAGAAATGATTACATTGGAAGAAAAAAACTAAGAGAAATATTAGCTGTTGATGAAATTACTTTTGCAATTCCTGCACAAAGTTTCGCTATCGAATGCTCAATAAGTGCTGAGGAGGCATTGCCCGTTGTTACTGAGTTCGCGCTTCGCATCGCTTATGTTTGTGGTACATTGAGTCCTGTACAAATTCAGGATTTTTTTGGATTCACAAAAAAAGAAACTGATGCAATAATTCAGACATTACTTAACGAACGCCTCATTAAATGGAATGAAGATGAGCTGTTAGAGCTAACTTCTTATGCATTAACTCGTTTTCAAGATAGCTCAGATCATCTACCTCGGTTCTTTAAAATCCAAGAATGGAGTTCTGAAGTTATTTTTGATCTAATAAGTTTTAGTCCAGCAGGACGCCCCAACAGATTGAAACGTGTAAATTCATTAGTGGAGTTAGCAGCACGAAATATTGAGAGGCAATCTAAAACAATTCAATATGCAGAGCAAGCCTTTCAAGAGCACTTTCATAGTATTTGTAAGAAGAATAAAGCAGAGATCTATAAGATTAGTGCGGTAGATGCTGGCGAGCATTTTAGCATTCCACTGCCGTGTATGTTTTATCTGGATTTGGATGGCCAAGTTAATATTCGACGTGATATAGATAATGAAGCTTTTAATAATAGACTTGAAATATCAGAGGCTATTACTGATGCACTTTCAAAACAAGAACGTCCGCAAAACAATAGTTTTATGGATTTTATTCATTATTTTGATTATTCGTTATTTGAACGTTATGTTTCGAATGATGCTTTTGATTTGCGTCGATATGTTCAAGATGTTCATTTAACACGTATTGTTTGTTATGATAATAGACGTGTCACCCCATTACTTGGAGCATTTTATCTACAACATAACGCCGATTTAATTATCACTAGGCTTGGAGATGAGATACTAAAACAGGAGGAAATGTTAGTTAATAAGGAGGTTAGTTTAAAATCTGGTGAGGATGGTGAAAAAATAGATACCCTCCCTGTTTCAGAAAAAACTATCGTTCAAAGCGGGTTGTGGCTTGCCCCCCAACTATCCCTTTGGGCTAGAACTCGCGGGGCAAGAGAGTTTGTTCAGAAGATTGACCGTCTGTTGGATTCTAGGAATAAAAAAAAGAGCAATCCTGTTGGTACTTATGTAATGATCTCTGGTCGGAATAATGCAGCTAAAGATCGTGCATTTAAATATAGAGATCAGTTTCAATATTTATTTAATCTAGATATATGTCTTATGGATGGGAAATTAGAGTTGTTACTTATACCTGGTTTAATTGTATGTGTTCTTTTTCATTTCCATTTGGAACATCAGCCGGTTAGCATCCCAATAGGGTTTATCTCGTCTGAGGTGGAACATTTGAAAATAGCAAGTTCATTGATATCTGAATCAACGAGATCAAAACAAATATTTACATCTATGTATGATAGTGAAAACGTTCCTGTTGCCTATCAAGGATTACAAAATTTGCTTGGCATAATATCTACGGAATAACTGTATTATTGGGTTAGCAATTATTTGGATTCATATTAGTTATATTTGGTTCTTATTAGAGATTGATGTCTGAGTTTACAGGGCCTATTCTTAATGGATAAGCCCTTTTTAATAAAAAGACATACATCCAGGCCAAGTATCGTCTCTGCTAGACGTTACCTATTACCAGTTAGTGCGATTATTGAGCACCTCGATCACCCATAAGCCTTGATTCACCTGCTTTTTCTGATCAGTAAAATGTTACTTTCAATGTAAGCCCCCGGCTACAGTGGCTACACGTAGCCACTGTAGCCGGGGGGATATGTAAAAATATGCAATTATTTTCCACCCCCCTGTGTTTTCCCAGTCTGTATTTTTCTTTCTTCCTCCAGAATCGTCAGGGCTCCATATATCAAATCCCACAATTTTTTATCAACTGAAAGAATCATATTCCTTATTTCCTCCCCAGGGCAGCGAAGATATTTTATCAGACTCTCGATGTCCCGTACGCACGCCAAAAGAGGACAGTTAACCAGTATGCCTATAAGGCTATCATTCAGTTCACCTCGGGTCAGAATTTTATTATTTTTCAGGATGCAGGATAAATCTTGACTGGAAGTAATTTTTTCAGAAAAGATAATGTTGAGTATCTTACCCAGGATAGTGTCAACTTTATCCAGAAGCCCGTAAACAGACTCAGGATAAATGCCTTCCAGCTCAAGGTCATTCCAGTCACTTATTCTCCTGACCATGTTATTATACATCCTTACCGAACGGATGATGGTCAGATTGTTGGCATCTGATAAAATGGATTCAGAAAGGAGAGTACTTTTTATAACAGAGTCGTCACTGTGGGTTTCTGTATAAGCCTGACTGACGGGGATATAGTCAGTGTAAATCCCCTGATTTTCCAGGATGGATGTTACAGATAATGAGAAAACACCATTTTTAACGTTTTTCCTCTCAAATTTTATACGTAATGCAATATGGATAACTAAAAAAGCGGATGCCAGATATCCTGCAGGTAAATCGTCCAGAGAAATAGTTTTGACTTTCTCAAATGCTTCCTCTGTTTCGCCTTTACTGATTAAATCTATAACCTTCCAGAGTTCAATATACGGTTGAATAAACTGTTTATGGGGTTCTTTTTTTAATTTTACAGCGATGTCAGTTAACTGTACTTCGGAGATAATGGTTTTATCATTGAAGTTGAAAATGATGTTTTTTAATGCGCTGATACTCTGTAAACATTCCTCGTTTATATTCAGGGAGAACGGTTTTATTACTCTCTCATGATAATAATCCGCAATTGAGTTAATCATGGTATCATGATGGATAAAATCATGGGGTTCTGGCTCATACAGTAGTCTGCATAACATTGCTGATATATTCCCGGGTTTTATTCCATTGTCTACATAGTTTCTGTAGTACCGTGATATGATGTTAATGACAGGGAGTTTTCGTTCGACATTAAGGAGTACGGTCAGGGAGTAATGGGCTTTTTTTATATTATCAAGACTGACTCTGACGCTGTTAAGCGTATCATCGTCAACAATACCAGAATACGCCTTAATGCAGTCTATAATTGATGCTTCCAGCGTGCTTTTTTTCTGTGTATTACCTGGGCGGATATTTTCAATTACTTTGAAAAGAGGCGCCAGGTTTTCTGAATCTGTATGAGAGAACCTTTGTTTTCTTGCTAAACTTTTCAGATACTTCTGGACAGCAGATAAACCCCCTTTCTTTTTATCCTGCCAGCATGGGCAATAATCTTTCAGCAAGAACTGGTGTATATGGTGATAAAAACAGTTTTTGTTTTCGTCTTTGTACGTTTTATATATGTCAAGTGCGATTAATCTGGGGATTATATGCAGAGCATATCGCTTTTTTATTTGTTCCCGGCTCAGTTCAGTAAAGACGGGGCGAGCCATCAGGGCATTATAAAGTTGCTCGTATTTGTAAAAAATCTCCCTTCGTTGAGTTGTGCTGAACACCTGTTCTGCATCAAGAACCCCGATGATTTCATCATAGTGTTTCTGTTCCTGATGTCTTTCATCCTCACGATTACCGAAAAAGCGCTGATGGCTGGAAAAGGTCGCAGCCCCCCGTATAGCAGCCCGCCTGTTCCCTTTACTGAATAAGCCAAAAGACCGATAAACATCGTACATCAGACTGGCAAAAGTGTGCATTGTCACTCCCTGCGGTTGGTTTTGTTTTTTTTACGGGGACAGTATTTCAGCTCCTGTGGAAAATTGCGACCACAGCCAGAGACATCCAACAGGAGAATCGAAAATGTCATCTGTTTACACCAGACAATCAGAGCCACAACAGCGCATTCTGCGCATGAGAGAACTGACGAAGATAGTCGGTCTGTCCCGGTCAACTATCTATGAAAAGCTAAATCCCGAATCCAGGTATTACGACGAAACGTTTCCAAAAACCGTGAGACTTGGTGCTGCTTCCGTTGGATGGCGTTCCACTTCCGTTGATGAGTGGATCGCCTCCAGAAGCGTTTAATTTTTTCTCAAAAGAGACTATGCAATGAAGCTTACCCATAAAAAAACTCAAAATCATCATGTTAATCTGAACACCAGAGCAATTTTGACGTTTTTTCAACAAATCATATCTTTCATATATGGCAAAACCAGCGCGGCGGTTGAGCTTATCTTTGCAACCCTCCAGGGGAGCATGGCTCTGGCCTGCCAGGATATGTATGATGTTGAAATTGATGATGATATTATCGTTCCTGTATCGCATTTTCACATAATACTGGCAAGGTCCGGAAGCAAAAAAACGACAGTATACAGGCTCATTATGGCGCAAATTCATCAGACTGAACGTGAGCTGGCAGAGGTGTTTTCAGTCAGACTGAAGGAGTATGAACGGCAACACGTGCTATGGGATGAAGAATGTAAGAGCCTTAAGAAATCGTTTCAGAAAGCTGTACGCCAGAAAGAGGGAGTGGAGACAGCCAGAAATGAACTGGATGAATGTCTCAGAAATGAACCGGTTAAGCCTGTAAGGGTGCATCTGACGGTAACGGATCCCACGCCGGAAGCCCTTCTGAAAGAGCTGGGGCAATACTCCAGTCTGGGTATCACCTCTGACGAGGGAAGTGCTCTGTATGAAAGCATCATGCGCCGTAAGATCGCAATTCATAATACGCTATGGTGTGGTGATGATTATCGGATCAGTCGTGCGTCAACGGGTATCACAGATATTAAAGATCCCCGGCTTGGTATGCTGTTGATGACACAGCCGGAGCCACATGACTGCACACTGAAATCACTGGGTAACGCAATACGAGCTACGGGAATTTATGCGCGTACGTTAACCATGGATCTTACGTTACTCACCAGACAGATTGATATTGATGAGCTGGTTTCTGGCGATGAGTCCGATCTGGAAAAGTTTTATGCCATTCAGAAAAAACATTTACTTGCCGGGATTGAACGCAGAAAAAAAAATCAACCCCGAATCTGTATGACTTTTGCTCCTGACGCAAAGAAGCGGTTGCGTTATGTTGGCAGGGACGTAAAGCGTCTGATGCAGCAGGGGGGAAAGCTGTACCATTATAACGACTGGGCTGCGCGGTACTGCGAACATACCGCTAGGAGTGCTGCTGTGATGCAGTTGTTTATCACCCCTGACTCAACCGTTATTACGCTGGAAACACTGGAAGCTGCGTTGTTAATATCGGAATGGCACCTTAATCATTTTATTGTAAAAATGGATGTGGTCAGGGGACCTTCCCATTCTGAAAGAGTACTCAGTTGGCTTGAAAACCATCTTGTTAAAAATGGGTCTTATGATTTTTTAAGGCGTGAAATGATGCAAGAGATACATCGTTCACTCAGAAAAAAAGCTGATCTTGAGCCTGTTCTGGAACAGCTTGCTGAGGAGGGTAAAATCCAGTTGTGGGAGGACGAAAGTGGGACGCATTACATCAAATACCTGGCTTCCGAAATGGCACCTTCAGAACTGGATACAGAACACAAGGCTTTGAAAGGTATACCAGAATATCATGGGGGAGGTAGTGCTATCAGTAGCGTCCCGCTGAAAGGATAACTTCAGCGTGATTTTCATTCAATATCAGATGGTTATATTCCACGCATTCCCTGGCGTGTAGCGGGTTTCGCTGTTGTGAGTGGAATTATTATCCGTATTGATTAGTCGGTATATGTACTATATTTATCGTGGGTAGGTACTATATTTATCGTGGGTAGGTACTCTTACACTAATACGATAAGTATCGGTATGTATGCGCTAACGTAATAATAAAATCTGTATGTCTGCAGAGGTAACACATTCCTGCAGGGGAACCTGTATGCCTAATTGCATGGGTAGCTGCTTGCTACCCATTATCTAATGAATTTCGATAAAAGAGATTATTATGAAGTCACCTTATGATTTAGCTGAGAGAGAGTTTAAATTTCTGCTGCAGGAAGCTGAAGATAAATATGATTCGAGAATATCACGCCATATGCTTCGTCGATCGCTTGCTGTAATATCTAATTATCTGGAAAACTATAACCGGATATTCGCTCTGCGCGCTGACCTGAGGTTTGCTCAGTCCCATGTGCCAGGAGAGCCGGACTTGCCGATATGCTTTCAGAAGGATGATGAGAAAGCCATTACTCGGGCTATGGAATCCCTTAAAAGCCAGTTAAGGGAAGAACACAAGCGTTCTGGCAGGCCTGGTGAGCCTGTGCCACTCGGCTATATCTGGGCCAGGGAACGGGTTACCGGGGAACATCCTCACTACCATCTGGTTCTGCTGTTTGACAGAGAGGCCTATGCCTATCTGGGAGATTATACAAAGCCTGACGCTGATAATATGGGGACCCGGATACAGAAAGCCTGGTGCAGCGCCATTGGTCTTGATTATCCTGAATATGCTTATCTCCCGCATTTTCCGAAGAATCACAGCGTGTGGTTCACTCGGGATGATGCGTTAACGTTAAGTGCTGATTATTATGACTTTCTGCTACGGGTATCGGGCATTGATTCCATCGCCAGCCAGTGCATTTCACCTTCACCGGTCGTGTCCAGCGTATCCAGAATGGCATCAATACCGGGCGCGCCTGCCACCATATCCTGTAACGTGTCGGTGTCGCCCTTTTTATCGTATAACGACGTCAAATCCTGGGTGACAGCGTCTTCATTTCGGGGAAACGGTTTAGCACGGAGGGGCTTTTCCTGCCCGGAGGGCCGCAATGCCTGCTGATATTCCTGGTAAAGCTGGTGTAGCGTGCTATCCGCTTCATGGCCAGTGTAAGAGGATGCGGTTTCCCGGACGGGAATAATATCGAACGGGTTCTGCGGATTGAGCTGTTGTTGTTTAAACCAGTCCAGATCCAGGTACTCAGCAACAGATTCAGATGACTGAACCAACTGAGGAAACGAAACATCGGGACGGGACTCATCATTGGTGCGGGCAAGGCACCAGGATGACAGACCCCATTCAATCGTATCTCCATCATTCAGCCGCATACGGTGATGAGGTTCCATCACCTGCTCATTGACGGCACAGCACAGTTCATCCGAGTGATTAACAATCCACCACGCCTCTTCGTGGCGAACAAGACTGAGCGCGATATCGTCTTTCCCATGTTGCTCAAAAAGCGGAACGTAGGGGGCGGCGGCAGTAAATACGATGTATGTCCCTGCGGGATACTGTGCGTTATCCGTTATACCCTGCGACTGTATTTTCCGTAATTCCCACATGTCTTGTTTCATTATGTCCCTTAAATGTATTTATTTTTCTGGAGGAAACGTTTAGGGAGTTTTAATTCATAAATAATTTTAACTAAATTCATAGGGAGTCATTATTGATGACACCCTTTTTATTATTTTCGTCGTGAATGCATTGTTGTATGCATAGATGTCTTTTTTGAAATATTATTTCTTTTAATTCTGCAATTGCGATTTTTATCTTGCTGTTCATTGATTATTTAATATTAACGGCTTGGTTGCTAATTAGTCCCTGATCTGTATCATTGTTTTGTTTCGATATTTTTTCGAGGCTATCAATAAAGAATTGTTTATATATTTATGTGCATTGATGCATTATTTTTATGAATTTTTATGTCACAAGGCATAACACATGGAAACTCCTGTTTCACGCAGTGCGTTGTATGGAAAACTGGCCGGCCCACTATTCCGGTCGCTGGAATCGGCAACGGCATTTTGCAAACTACGCTCTAATCCCTGGGTTGAGCTGACTCACTGGCTGCACCAGTTAACACAGCAGCCCGATAACGATATTCTCCACGTTCTTCGGCATTACCAGATCCCTCTTTCTGATGTGGAGAAAGCGTTACTCCGGCAACTGGATATGCTGCCCGCCGGGGCCAGCGCCATTAGTGATTTTTCTCACCATATCGATCTCAGCGTTGAAAAGGCATGGATGCTGGCGAGCGTCCGTTACGGCGATAACAAAATTCGCAGCGGCTGGTTGCTGCTGGCCTTGTTGACCACGCCAGAACTGCGTCGGGTACTGAGCAGTATCTGCGCGCCGCTGGCCACGCTTCCGGTTGATGAACTGACGGAAATACTGCCCTCGTTGATCGAAACATCGCCGGAAGCGCAGGAGCGCCCTTACGACGGCTCCGGTCTGGCATCAGCCATTCCCGGTGAAAGCAGCCAGGCGATTCCCAACGGCGTGCAGGACGGTAAATCCGCGCTGGCAAAATACTGTCAGGACATGACGGCACAGGCGCGCGACGGCAAAATCGACCCGGTGACGGGGCGTGAGCATGAAATCCGCACCATGACGGATATTCTGCTGCGCCGTCGCCAGAATAATCCACTACTGACTGGTGAGGCGGGCGTCGGAAAGACGGCGGTCGTCGAAGGTTTTGCCCTCGCGATTGCGCAGGGGGAAGTGCCGCCCGCGCTGCGGGAAGTACGGCTGCTGGCGCTGGACGTTGGCGCTCTGTTGGCCGGAGCCAGCATGAAAGGCGAGTTTGAATCGCGTCTGAAAGGGTTACTGGAAGAGGCCGGGCGCTCGCCGCAGCCGGTTATTCTGTTTGTCGATGAAGTTCACACTCTGGTGGGCGCGGGCGGCGCATCCGGCACGGGCGATGCCGCTAACCTGCTGAAACCGGCGCTGGCGCGCGGCACCCTGCGGACTATCGGCGCCACCACCTGGAGCGAATACAAGCGCCATATTGAGAAAGATCCGGCGCTGACCCGTCGTTTTCAGGTGTTGCAGATTGCCGAACCGGAAGAGATCCCCGCAATGGAAATGGTGCGTGGTCTGGTGGATACGCTGGAAAAACACCATAACGTACTGATTCTGGATGAGGCGGTACGTGCGGCGGTACAGCTTTCTCACCGCTACATTCCCGCCCGGCAATTGCCGGGTAAGGCCATCAGCCTGCTGGATACCGCCGCGGCCCGCGTGGCGCTGACGCTGCACACGCCGCCTGCCAGCGTACAGTTCCTGCGCCAGCAGCTAAAAGCGGCGGAAATGGAACGGTCGCTGTTGCAGAAGCAGGAAAAAATGGGGATTCAGTCAGATGAGCGGCGCGATGCGCTGACGGCACGAATTTTCTCGCTCAACAATGAACTGACTGCATCCGAATCCCGCTGGCAGCGGGAGCTGGAACTGGTACATACGTTGCAGGAACTGCGTCTCGCAGAGTCTGATGCTGATGACAAAACCACGCTGCAACAGGCCGAAACGGCGCTAAGGGAGTGGCAGGGTGACGCGCCGGTGGTGTTCCCGGAAGTCAGCGCGGCGGTTGTCGCGGCGATTGTCGCCGACTGGACCGGTATTCCTGCCGGGCGCATGGTGAAAGATGAGGCCAGCCAGGTGCTGGAACTGCCTGCCCGACTGGCGCAACGCGTTACCGGGCAAGACGGCGCGCTGGCGCAGATTGGTGAACGTATTCAGACCGCCAGGGCGGGACTGGGTGATCCACGCAAACCGGTGCCGGGCTGTGGTCGTGACCGTTACGGTTATAACGAGTGGGGCGAGCTGACCACGCGGCGCGACCAGCAACTGGAGTGGAACGCGCAGGGGCAGCTGACGCGGGTCATCAGCGGCAACACGGAGACGCACCACGGCTACGATGCGCTGGGGAGGCGAACCCGCAAGGCGACGTACGGGCGGCACACGGGGCATACGGCGCGGAGCCGGACGGACTTTGTGTGGGAGGGGTTCAGGCTGTTGCAGGAGAACGTGCAGCAGCAGGGCTGGCGGACATATCTGTACGATGCGGAACAGCCGTACACGCCGGTGGCGAGCGTGACGGGAAAGGGAGAAAGCAGGCAGGTGTGGTATTACCACACGGATGTGACGGGCACGCCGCAGGAGGTGACGGCGGCGGACGGAACGCTGGTATGGGCGGGGTATATCAGGGGGTTTGGAGAAAATGCGGCGGACATCAGCAACAGCGGAGCGTACTTTCACCAGCCGCTGCGGCTGCCGGGGCAGTATTTTGACGACGAGACAGGGCTGCATTACAATCTGTTCAGATATTATGCACCGGAGTGTGGCAGGTTCGTCAGTCAGGATCCGATTGGGCTGAGGGGCGGGTTAAACCTTTATCAGTATGCGCCTAATTCACTGACCTGGATCGATCCACTTGGCCTTGACGTTATTCGTTTACGGCATTACACAAGTAATCAAGGTTTTGCGGCAATAAAAGAAAGTATGAAGATACTTGCAGGTGACCAAAATGCTGTATTTGCTGTTAGAGCAAAAGGGAAACCATTAAGTATGGCTGATGCGGCAGATAAATTTAAAATAAAACAAAATCACGCCAGAAATTATATTGACTTTGATATGGATACCAATCGAGTGGAGTTTAGGAAAAATGACTTAGGTGTTGAGGAATATAAGATAAAAGGTGACATTGAACTAGATGAGAAAACAACTGAATTTAATAAGAGATGCTAAAGCTATGAGAGAATATAACTCAGAAAATACAGACAATCTAAAAGATGTTTTGATATCTTTAGAAGAGATTGTTACTGTAATAGATAAGATTGGCTCTGGGTTTGATAAAAGTGGCAAAATGGCATTAGCGTTGTTGCTATTCTTTAATCAATGCAGTGTATTAGATAAACTATCCAGAACAAGAAAATACTTATATCAAGAGTTAGAAGCCAGATTAACTCCTGAAGAATATGATGAGTGGATAGAGAAAAATTTTCCTTTATGGAAACCGCCATATGATAAAACAGAAGAGGAAATGTTGGAAATGCTAAATTCTGCGATGCGAAAATAAATATTTTTGATATAGTATCAAATAGCTGATTAAAACCCGAAAGATCTCCCCCGGTTAAGCTGCACTGAGTCAGTCAGTCTCTTGACCGATATAGCTTACTGTGTCCCGTACCCAGTTCGCGCCGATATGAGGGATGTACCTGTATATCAATTGGACTATATTTAAATTACCCTTTGATTTATAGTACTTTTGTGCAGATGAAAATTATCACGTTATGGTGGTAGTGCATGAATTACGATGTAAAACCTTTGACTCATTACGACCTAAATTAGGCAGTACGATCCATAAACTGGACGCTTTGTGTAACTTGAGCCGATAGGGCTGGCGGGGGGCTAAATCTCTACAGTTATGCACCGAATCCATTAGGCTGGATCGATCCTCTTGGTTTAACCTGCAAGTTAACAAACCAGTAGTTTAAGAATAAGCTTAAATGAATTAGAAATCAGACCGCCGCAGGTGGTAATCGGGGAATTACTGGCGTTGTATCACAGAATGATGCTTTCAGATTAGGGGAAGCATTTGTAGGTCCTAATTATAGGTTATGTCCAGTGGTAAGGGACTTGTGCCAGAAGATGGTTTGAGAACATTCAGATTCCCTGCTGATAAAAGGGGATTTGATCGTGTTAACGGTCGTCCATGGTCGAAGACTGGAAAGCAAGTGAATTTTGAAACCAAAAATGGGGATGGTGATGTTATTGCCAATGTTCATTTAGACGTGGAGAATTTTCGGCCATGAAAAAAATAAACCACAACTTATTTTATACGATATGTCTTCAACAATGTTCGATCCACTTAGTGAGTGGGAGCCTGCTTCTCTTGAAGATACATATGTGGCTGTTGATTTATGTCTTGGGATGAATGATGGTGAAAAAGGAAGCAACTATTTCTATGTGAAAGTTGCCACTCCAGAAGCCTTGAGAAAGCGATCAAAGAATTTTCTCATATCTGATAACAGAGTTATTGTAATTGATTATTATATACTTAGGAAAGTAATCGAAAATATTCTAAAAAAATGTACAAGAGAAAATTGGGAAGAATCTTGTCTTGTATTACAACGCTATTTTTCATGGGAATATGAAGATTATCATTACGAAAAATAGATAGTTAATTTTGTGAGAGATTAGTAGTAATATAAAGCCGGGAAAGAAATTAACTCTTCCCGGTTTTTTTATTAACCCCCGTTCAGTCCACTAAACCAGCACATCCTTCACCCCCCTTAACCACCCGTTTAGCCTGATAAAGCTGTTCGCGCAGCTCCTGCACCTCGTTACCGTCCGCCATTAGCACAATACACCCGTCCGAAATCTTCACCGTCACGCCGCTCCCCGGTCTCAAATCCCGCTTCTTCCTGGCAGTCGCCGCTGGGGATTTGTGAGTAACAGGTGGTCATGCAGGTTTCGCTGTTGATGTGGCGTACGCTGGCGCCGGAGGTATTCATATTTGCTGACTAAATAAATTCTTAATTCTCCGCCGGATGCTGGCTGATTGTGGAGCTCAGGGTGAGTGAGTATGGGCGCGACATCTTGGCACCGCGCCCCCCCTCTCCCCGGCCAGTGATGAGCAACCGGCTACCGGGGCCGTATTTTGACGATGAAACGGGCCTGCATTAAAATCTGTTCAGATATTATGCACCGGAGTGTGGCAGGTTCGTCAGTCAGGCCCGACAGGGCTGAAAGGGGGATTAAATCCTTACCACTATCCGTTGAATCCCGTCATAGATATAGATTCGCTGGGATTGTTTACATGTGAAATATGTAGTCGCATGATAGATGAGACTAATAATAGTCTGGATAGTCTTCCATTTAATCCGGCAAAAATGTTAACGGCTGGTTTAAATATAGCTAATTCTGCAAGATTGCACACAAGTGGGGTAGCCAAACTCGGGATAGGTATTGCTGCTGATGGATTTATTACATTGTCTCCAGTGGGCAATGTTTCTCTGGCAGGGGGGAATATCACATTAGCAACTGCTTCATATAACAGGGCAAATTTATGATTATCAGAATCACTTAATGAAACCGACAAGGATAGGTGCTGCAAAAATTTATTAGGTGTATTGCCTTATAGTGAACAGTTTGACGATCCAGATGAGCCATCAATTAGCGATATGTATAAAGAGAAATTCCATAACATGATGGATTCTCCAATGAATTTAATCAAAGAGATAGGGACATTGATGTTTGATGAATATGATTAATAAAATATCCATGTTGATCTTTATTATTGGAAGTATAATCGCGATAATATGGATATTATATGCCACTTTATCGAAAAGAGGGATGTTTAGAGATAATCTTAAAAAAATAATCAAGATAATATGTGATTTATTTTGGGGGATAGGCTGATAACTCTGAGTAAAGAATATCAGAGACTGTACATGAAATTATTAATCCTTCGTTGAATAAAAGCCGGGAAATCATTATGGGCGGATAACCGCATCACGGAAGATATGCAGTAACTGTACCGGTATGACCGTTACGGGAGGCTGACGCCAGAGCAGATGGCGGGGCAACTGGAGCCGGAGTACACACCCCAAAGGAAAGAGAGGTTTGTGTGTATTATTCATTGTGTGATCATAGCGGTATAGGTACTTCTGCTGGTTTGTTATTCACAATATCAGCCCCTGATGCTGATTTATCACCAGGAATATCAGAGTCTGGAGGGGATTCTTATGGGGCACTTCTTGCGGGAATGGCTTATACAGATGCTCGTAATAAAAATGATAGTTATAAATATACAAAAGGTGTGAGTATGGGACCCGGATTTGGAGACTGGGGGGAACTCACATGCTCCCGGCATTCGAGGTGTCTATCGGAGATTTTCGATCTGATGGATAAGGAATATGATTGGTTATCAGGTGAATTCAAGTGAAAAGAAATAGATTTTTTCTATCGTTACTATTTATGGTGTTGATTGTGTTGTTCGTTATTCTATTTTTTACATGGTTAGGTAGAGAGAATATTAAAAATGATAGCGCTATTCGAGACGTTGCGAAAGAAGGAGTTGATAAGCTTTTTTCTCTTTATAATAAAGGGGAGTATGCTGAGATATATGATTTGTCATGTGACTCTTTCAAAAATGCCACTGCGAGAAAAGATTTTTTAACAGTTATGGAAACTAAAATGAAAATACTCGGTGAAATTAAAGGGCGAAAACTTCAATATAGTAATGTCATTAATTCAAAATCCGTGGAGTTATATTATAGAGTGGACTATATTAACTATTCTTTAATTGAAGAATTTAATTATATTAAAAATGATGGACAAAAAATATGCTTGCAAGCAATGTTTACGGATGATGCGGGGAAACATGGGGAGGTAATTAAATTACATTAACGTGTGATAACTCCAGTTAGAACCTATCCCAATGCGATGAAGAATTGGGGCTGTATTATAACTAGCACCGTTCTATAATCCGGGACTGGGAAGGTATATTACGTAGATCCAATAGGGCTGAAAGGGGGATGGAACCGATATTATTATCCGCTGAATCCTATTGATCTTCTTGGTCTTATTACTTGTGGTACTGATAGAGGTGATTCTGGCAAGTTATTAAGATGAAAAATGGTTTAAAATAATTGCATTAGTGAATGCTCATTTATGCCTTTACCTACAAAAAGTAACGGATTTGCTTGCTGGAATTGTGTTAACGAATGCAAATAAAATCAATGCTGTTGATGTTTTTACTACAGGAATAAGTATGGTTAACGATAAGGATACAGCTATATTAATTAGTGATTTAATGTTGAGATTCGGTAAGGAACTTGATGAATCTGTTGCTGTTGTTCAGTCCCGTTGTGATGAGGATGAATTTAAGGTATATCGAGAAGCGGTTGGTTTGATCATGGGTGAAATGCTTATTAAAATAATGAATCCATTATATGAAAAACATCCCGAAATAAAACCAAAAGGATTGAAATAAAACATCTGGAGCCGGAGGAATAATGTGTAAAAGCCGGAGGGGTTATCTTTTTCCGGCTTTTTATTATCAATTACTCATTAACTCCTGTTCCGTTCTTTTACGTTTAATCACCGGAATATCCCCGGTATCGTTCAGCGCCTCCGGAAAGGTTTTTAGCCACGCTTTCACCTTCTTTTGATTAATAAAAGTCACGCCCATCCCTTCAATACAGCCAAAGAGTCCGTGGGTATGCTGCGGCGTAATCACGATGCAATCCCTCATTACCCGCACCTTGACGGGCATCCCGTTAATAAACCCCGCCTGCGGCATCCATTCACCGTACAAACGAACTGAAAGTCTCTCAACGCGTGAATATGTAAGTATCCCGCATAATCGAGCCATTCACATTTAGAGATCATCCGACATAATCAATCTGCCAACGCAGGAGATCGCTGTGCGTAAAGCCCGTTTTACTGCGCACCAGATCATCGCTGTGATTAGATCAGTCGAATCCGGACGGACTGTTAAAGATGTCTACCGGGAGGCCGGTATTTCTGAAGCCACCAGGGACAACTGGAAGTCTGGATACGGCGGCAGGGATACGCGTGGAATCACAAAAGGCTCCACCGTATTTACTGTCTGCTCAAGCTGAATTTTCGCCGTAAGGGTAAACAACGGCTGCCGGTACGCAATCCCTCGCCACTGGTCACGCCGGAAGCGCTGAACCAGAGCTGGTCTGTGGGCGTCGTTTTCGCACGTTCAATGTTGTTGATGACTGTAATCGTGAAGCGTTGTCGATTGAAATCGATCTGAATCTGCCAGCTCTGCGAGTGGTCCGTGTACTCGACAGGATTACAGCAACCGCGGTTATCCGGCCATGCTGCGTATGGATAAGGGACCGGAATTTATCTCGCTGGCACTGGCTGAATGAGCAAAGAAACATGCAGTAAAGCTGGCGTTTATCCAGCCGGGTAAGCCGAAGAAAAACGTTTTCATCGAGCGTTTTAACCGGACATACCGTACAGAAATACTCAATTCTTATCTGTTCAGAACGCTGAATGAGGTGCGGGAAATTACGGATAAAGGGTTATCAGAATATAACTGCGAACGTCCACATGAATCGCGGAACAATATGATACCCAAGGAATACCGCCAATAACGTTATCTGGCCGGAATCTTAAAAATGCATGGAACTAAAACGGGTCTATTTACGGGGGCACCTGCGATGAATTTCGCTGCACTGAAAAGCGATACCGGATGAGAGCTGCTTCAAATTAATGTGCCATGTTCACGGGGAGGTGGTGCGACGTTTGCATAATCCAGCAAGAACTGAAAGGAAGGGGAGAGCTTTTTCATGCCTGTATAATCAGTCTGGCCTGTGTCAGTCAGCTCTTAGTGTTGAGACTCTCATTGGAGCGCTATAATTGCTTTTCCGTTTCGGAAAACAAGATTTTCCATTAAAGATCTTCCCTGCGAGGAAAAGTTAACTAATAATCTTACCGTCGAGTTAGGAGACGTATGTTTAAATATAAACAATGTTGCAACGATGCCTGATAATTATCCTCTCTTCGAAGATAAGTTTCCCACACCCAGTGTGGTGGGTGTCATTGTAATGTTATCACTTGAATGTAAATGGAAGGTATAATTGCTTTTTGACTAGTATTCTATTCCACCCTGACAACACGATGTTAACATCAACACTGTTTATATTGGCAATAACGCAATTTTTTTCAGATTAAGAGGTGCTCTGATGTATAGATTTTTATAACATTACTTATTTGAATTGGTAACAAATACCAATAAGTACAAGCTGTTATTACCAGCCACGGATTTTTCCATACGGTAAGATTTGGTATGGCGTTATGTATTCTGGATGTGCTGGATTATTTTAATTTGGTTTAAAAAAGGTGGTTATTCAAATGAAAAGCATGAAAAAATTGATTATCGCAAGTGCGTTGAGCATGATGGCTGCTAGTTGTTATGCTTCAGTTGTGCCGAACACAGAGCAACAGAAATCAGTGAATGTTAGCTTTGCCTCTCCCGAACATTTAACCGTATCGTTTGACCAGATGCCAGGCTTAATGGCTGGGAAGAATGATAATGATATGGATATTGCGAAGCTTACAGTTGATTCTACTTCTATTAAAGAATTCGGGGTCAGGGGGATTTCTGGCTCGCTAATGAACAATACTGGCAGTACATGGAAAATAACTGGTAAAAATGGTGGCAAACCAATCGTTGTGGGCTTTTCAAGTAATGATGTAGCCAAATCTCATGTCCCGCTAATGTGGAATGGGAGAGAATGGACCACCTTTGATACCAATGTCCCAGTTGATATTGTTGTAATAGCGGGTCAGGATATCTCACCTGATACGTACCCACTGACTGTAGACGTAGTGGGATATCAGCCTTAATAGTAAATAACTATTAGTGTATTGCGCCTTGTTTAAGGCGTAATACACATCAAATTTTTCATTTTTCTTTTACAATTTTTGATATGAAAACAATTAATTTTGTTTTAATGGCGGTAGCTTTGTTCGCCTCTAATTCTATGGTTTCAGTATATGCCGCCAGGCAGCAATTAAATTCAGCCACTAAATCATTCAGCGTGAAGCTGGGAGCTACACGTGTGATTTATCACGCTGGTACACCCGGCGCGACGCTCTCGGTGAGCAACCCGCAGGATTACCCTATTTTGGTTCAGTCTTCAGTCAAAGCAGAAGACAAAAATTCGCCAGCCCCCTTTATGGTGATGCCGCCTCTATTTCGTTTAGAAGCGAACCAGCAGAGTCAACTGCGTATTATCCGTACTGGTGGTGACATGCCAACGGATCGTGAGACTTTACAGTGGGTCTGTATAAAGGCGGTACCACCAGAAAATGAACCGTCGGATACACAGGCTAAGGGCGCGACCCTTGACCTCAATTTGTCCATCAGCACCTGTGACAAGCTGATTTTCCGCCCGGATGCCGTGAAGGGGACGCCGGAAGATGTTGCAGGAAATTTAAGATGGGTGGAGACGGGCAACAAACTTAAGGTAGAGAACCCCACCCCGTTTTACATGAATTTAGCCTCTGTCACAGTAGGGGGAAAGCCCATTACAGGGCTTGAGTATGTCCCCCCCTTTGCTGACAAAACACTAAATATGCCAGGGGGCACTCGTGGTGATGTCGAATGGAAAATTATTACAGACTTAGGTGGTGAAAGTCATCCGTTCCACTACGTTTTTAAATAAATTCAAGGATTTAGCGGCAGAAAATGAAGTTCAAACAACCTGCCTTGCTACTGTTCATCGCGGGAGTGGTTCATTGCGCAAATGCGCACGCTTACACATTCGATGCATCAATGTTGGGCGATGCAGCGAAAGGGGTTGATATGTCGCTCTTTAACCAGGGGGTACAACAGCCAGGGACTTATCGAGTGGACGTGATGGTGAATGGTAAACGTGTCGACACCCGTGATGTGGTGTTCAAATTGGAAAAGGATGGGCAAGGAACGCCTTTTCTGGCTCCTTGTTTGACGGTCAGTCAGCTTTCACGCTACGGCGTAAAAACGGAAGATTACCCTCAGTTGTGGAAAGCAGCAAAGACCCCAGATGAGTGTGCGGATCTGACCGCCATTCCACAGGCTAAAGCGGTACTGGATATCAATAATCAGCAACTGCAACTGAGTATTCCTCAGGTGGCGTTGCGTCCGGAATTTAAGGGGATCGCTCCTGAAGATCTCTGGGATGATGGTATTCCGGCGTTTCTGATGAACTACAGTGCGAGGACAACGCAGACGGATTACAAAATGGATATGGAGAGGCGTGACAACTCTTCCTGGGTACAACTGCAACCGGGAATCAATATAGGTGCGTGGCGTGTCCGCAATGCGACCAGCTGGCAGCGGAGTGGTCAACTGTCGGGGAAGTGGCAGGCAGCATATACCTATGCTGAGCGTGGACTGTACTCACTAAAAAGTCGTCTGACTCTGGGGCAAAAGACTTCGCAGGGGGAGATATTTGATAGTGTGCCATTTACCGGTGTGATGTTGGCATCGGATGACAACATGGTGCCCTACAGTGAGCGGCAGTTTGCTCCGGTAGTGCGTGGGATTGCCCGCACGCAGGCTCGGGTGGAGGTCAAACAGAATGGTTACACCATTTACAACACCACCGTGGCGCCCGGACCGTTTGCACTGCGGGATCTGTCGGTAACAGACAGTAGTGGTGATCTGCATGTCACCGTGTGGGAGGCCGATGGCAGTACACAAATGTTTGTGGTGCCGTATCAGACCCCGGCGATAGCACTGCACCAGGGATATTTGAAGTACAGCCTGTTGGCGGGCCGATACCGATCGTCAGACTCTGCAACGGATAAGGCGCAGATCGCGCAGGCTACGTTGATGTATGGTCTGCCGTGGAATCTCACTGCATACGGCGGTATACAGAGTGCAACGCACTATCAAGCTGCATTGCTTGGTTTGGGGGGATCTCTCGGGCGGTGGGGGAGTTTATCTGTCGATGGAAGCGACACACACAGTCAGCGTCAGGGGGAGGCGGTACAGCAAGGAGCCTCCTGGCGACTGCGTTACAGCAACCAGCTGACTGCGACGGGGACAAATTTTTTTCTGACGAGATGGCAGTATGCCTCGCAGGGCTATAACACCCTATCCGATGTGCTCGACAGTTATCGACATGATGGCAACCGTCTATGGTCGTGGCGGGAAAATTTGCAGCCGAGCTCGCGTACTACCCTGATGTTGAGTCAGTCATGGGGGAGGCATTTGGGCAATCTGAGTTTAACCGGTTCCCGTACCGACTGGCGTAATCGCCCCGGTCATGATGACAGCTACGGACTGAGTTGGGGAACCTCTATCGGAGGGGGCTCGCTGTCATTGAACTGGAATCAAAACAGAACGCTGTGGCGCAATGGCGCGCACCGTAAAGAGAACATAACCAGCCTGTGGTTCAGTATGCCATTAAGCCGCTGGACGGGGAATAATGTAAGTGCCAGTTGGCAGATGACTTCACCATCACACGGTGGTCAGACGCAACAAGTGGGGGTCAACGGAGAGGCATTAAGTCAGCAACTGGATTGGGAGGTGCGTCAGAGTTACCGTGCCGATGCCCCGCCAGGTGGTGGTAATAACAGCGCATTGCACTTGGCATGGAATGGGGATTACGGCCTGTTAGGTGGTGACTATAGCTACAGCCGGGCGATGCGCCAGATGGGAGTCAATATCGCGGGAGGTATAGTTATCCACCATCATGGTGTGACGCTGGGGCAACCTTTGCAAGGCTCAGTGGCGCTGGTTGAAGCGCCAGGGGCCTCGGGGGTGCCAGTTGGCGGCTGGCCTGGCGTTAAGACGGATTTTCGTGGCGACACCACAGTGGGCAACCTGAACGTCTATCAGGAGAATACAGTCAGCCTCGATCCGTCGCGACTACCGGATGACGCAGAGGTCACACAAACCGATGTGCGCGTGGTGCCAACCGAAGGGGCGGTGGTGGAAGCGAAGTTTCACACTCGCATCGGGGCCAGGGCACTGATGACGCTGAAACGGGAAGATGGTAGCGCCATTCCTTTCGGGGCGCAGGTTACAGTCAATGGGCAGGATGGCAGTGCTGCTCTGGTGGATACTGATAGCCAGGTTTATCTCACTGGTCTGGCGGATAAGGGCGAACTGACGGTGAAATGGGGAGCACAGCAATGTCGGGTTAACTACCAGCTACCTGCCCACAAGGGAATCGCGGGCTTGTATCAAATGAGCGGTCTCTGCAGATAGCCGATTCTGAAGGAGAGAATAATGTGGATGAAAATACAGCGAGTGAAAACGGTTATCTATAGCGTAACCTTACTGGTCGCTGCCAGTAGCTTGATGCCGATAGCGAACGCCGCAGAAAAACTTCAGACAACGCTACGTGTAGGGACTTACTTTCGGGCTGGGCACGTGCCAGATGGGATGGTGCTTGCGCAAGGCTGGGTGACTTATCACGGCAGTCACAGCGGGTTTCGGGTATGGAGCGATGAGCAAAAGGCGGGTAACACGCCTACCGTATTGCTGCTGAGCGGGCAACAGGATCCTCGCCATCACATTCAGGTTCGCCTGGAGGGTGAGGGGTGGCAACCAGATACGGTGAGTGGTCGTGGCGCCATTTTAAGAACCGCTGCAGATAACGCCAGTTTCAGTGTGGTCGTTGATGGCAATCAGGAAGTGCCTGCGGATACCTGGACGCTGGATTTTAAGGCCTGTGCATTGACACACGAGGAGGCGTAGACATCCGTTCCACTCATACTTCCTGTATCAGTGAATAAGGCGAATACTGTATATCAGGCTCGAGGATGTATTGAAAATTTACTCAAGGCAAATATGGTTAGCAATCTTCATTGCAGAAAAATCAATTGCTGATTGATTTTAAAATCTGAAATTCATCTTTTTTTGTAGGGAGAGGAATATTATGTTTCGTAAAATAATTTAACGGACACTGATGCCTTTATTATTTTCTGTTTTATGGGTTTGTTTGATTCACTCTTTTGTGAGCGGGGCTTTATAAGCCCCTGGTATAAGGTTTGTTTATCTGTCAGGTATTCATATGTGATATTTAAGATTTTATGTTTAGGGGGCTTTTTCTTGTCCCCTCAGGCGTAAAAATAATTTATTTTTTACATAAAGGAATAAAGCATATGTCTTATGCACGACATTTACCGGTATTAATGTATCACCATGTCAGTGATAAACCCGGACAGATAACCTTATCTCCCTGTACGTTCCGGGCGCAGATGAAATGGCTGGCTGAATCTGGCTGGAAAACCGTTACCGCTGCAGAGGTGGAAGCTTTTTATCATGGTGCAAGATTGCCTCGTAAAAGCGTCATGCTGACCTTTGATGGCGGCTGGCTGGATAACTGGTTGCAGGTTTTTCCGGTGCTGCAGGAGTTTAATCTGCATGCGCATCTCTTTCTTGTGACCAGTTTGATCAGTGACGGACCGGTCCGTATTCCTGCAGGCGAACCGGTGTACTCTCATGATGAGTGTCAGATGCTGGTTAAACAAGGCCGGGCTGATGAGGTCATGCTGCGCTGGTCAGAGGTCCGGGAGATGCACCTCAGTGGCCTTGTTGAGTTTCACTCGCACACGCACACCCACCGACGCTGGGACCAGAAACCTGTGTCCCGTAATCCTTCGGATTTGCTTCGTGTCGATATTCTTCTTAGTCGTAAGCGGATGAGGGAGATGCTGGGTTACTGCAGTCAGCATCTGTGCTGGCCTGAGGGCTGGTATTGTTCTGACTATATTCATGTGGCTGAAGAGCTGGGGTTCACATACCTGTATACCACAGAAAGGCGTATGAACAATCCAGTCATCGGTTCACAGCGTATTGGTCGTATCAACACAAAGGAGCGAAAGAATGTGGGCTGGCTGAAACGTCGTCTGTTTTATCACACCACGCCCGGATTTTCTTCGCTGCTGGCCCGGCATAAGGGGCCACGTCGGATAGCTGACTGAGCCGGAGACCAGGATGAAAGTGCTGCATACCGAATCCTCCCCCATCATCGGCGGGCAGGGGTTGTAGGCTATATCCCAAATGATGGTGCTGATTTTGAGCAGAAATAAGATAACACCGGAGGCCGTGATAGACCCGGTTGCGCAGAATCTGGAGGCAGCAGGTCACTGGCGCAGGGCTTCTACCCGCTGGCTTTTGGTCATGGGCGATTTTGAATGTACAGAGGCCCAGCGGGAGTGGTTGTTGTTGCGCCGGAATTATTGCCTTGCGCAGATATCTTCCCCTGGCGCCAGTAAAGCTGGATATCAGCGACGTGACGAAATGAGAGGAGCCTGCACATAGGTTTGTGTTTTGAGTAAGTGTCTTATTTAAACCGTCTGTTCTGTTTCCTCCGCTTTCACAAATAATATCGAGCCGGGTGGGGGGTACGCAAGTAAGAATAATCTGGCGATGTTTTGCTTGTTTCCACGGGATACTTTGTTAGGTGAACGATGCAATTAATGTGCTCCAGACTGCGTCACAGAAAAGGAGAATGCCTTTGCAGAACGGGTGCATGACAATGAACCACTTTATTATTGAGATCTGGTTCGGCGACAACCTTGACGATCGCTTCTGAGATAGGGTATTTACACTGAGTGGTAAACAGGTTCAATTAGTAACCGGAGATGGATGCAAAATCATGATCGATTCAGATGCTATTTTGCAGCCAATAGATTTTTTATTAAGATGATATCAAGGACATTGAGGCACACAATGACGTATCAGTAAGTCGTTGATAGCTCATTTGATATAAGAATTTCTTTTATCAACGGAAGATAATGATGGAACTGATCAATAATCGTGGTATGCGAGACTGGATGATATTTATTAAAGTGGCGGAAGTAGGGAATCTTTCCCGGGCTGCACGGGAATTAGATATTAGCATTTCTGCTGTCAGTAAATCGCTTAGTCGCCTTGAGAATTCTATTGAGGTTACTTTACTTCGGCGCGATTCACATCACTTAGAACTGACTGGAGCTGGTCAGACAGCCTATGCAAGCATGAAAAGGATAACATCTTCCTTTCAGTCCTTGCTGGATGAATTGCGAAATCCGGATAAAATTATCAGAGGGAGTATAAAATTTTCGGCTCCGGCTATTGTCTGTGAGTTTCTTGCCAATAAGTGGATATGGGAATTTACAGCTAGCTATCCGGATACAAAAATCTACCTGGATTCACGAGAGCGTAGCGATTTTTTTAGTAAATCCCTGGAGTTTGATGAGCTGGTTTTTAAAAGTGGCATAATCGAAAGTGAGGATCTCGTGTATCGAAAGATAAGCCCTTTAAAGTTGGTTCTTTGTGCGAGTCCGAAATATATCAGAAAATATGGCAGGATCTCACACCCTGGCGATTTGGAAAATCACATTATTGTGGGTCTTCACAATCATGGTCTTTCCGGACCTCTTACTCTTTTCCGTCAGGATGAATCATACACTATTAGTGGCGCTGTTAATGTTCATTTATCTTCCAATAATCTTTTGAGTGTTCTTAATTTGGTTTTAGAAGGAAAGGGTATCAACCTCATGACTCCGGCCTGGCTTGCCACCAAATACTTAAAAAATAATGAACTTGAAATTATACTTCCTGAATGGAGGGTTCCAGATCTCCCCATTTATCTTGTATGGCGTCATCGTCAGTATTATTCTCCTTTATTTCAACGCTTTCTGTCTTTTATTGAAGATAAATGGAATAATCGCCCACAAATTGATTTTCTGAATGATGATTAACCCGTTTGGAATGGTTTTGACACGTTCCTGACTTAAACCCACATGATGATGACTGAATTGAGGCATCGAGATATGCGACTGGTCAGCCAGTCGTCTTTTGACGATGCCCAATACAAAACATGATGCCGACTGATGGAAATGATAATACCCGGAAACAGGACGGGACTGTTTTTGGGCAGCCGGAAGTTAAGCCCATACCAGAAACGTTGCAGTGTACTGAAAAATGGCGCCAGGTTGCACCTGTTCAACGATTTTCTGAAGGCGCAGGAGTATTCATTACTGATATCCTCCATTGCGCCTTCGGGAACCCACAGGACCAGCTATTTTACCAATAGTGTTTAAAAGGCGTAAGTAATGCCGAGCATGAAGTCATTGGAGGCAGCCTTTGTGTCTGCATCATAAGCGGTATGTTCATCACCAGCATAGTGATTTTTTGAAATGCTTACTTTGCCAGCATTAATGTATTTATAACTGGCGTCAATCATAATATTATCTGTTACAGCATATTTTGCACCGATACCTGCGCCCCAGGCAAAGTTATTTTTTGAAGCAGACAGAGTTTCATTAATACCAAAACCAACAGGAATGGTGTTATTACTTAGCTTCACATGAGCGAGGCCAACGCCTGCGCTGATATAGGGAGTAAATGCCGTACTATTGTGAAAATCATAATAGCCATTAACCATGTAAGTGGTCATTCGGACCTGATTTTTTACATTTATGTGTACTGGATCACCAAATGCAATAATATCCTGCCCGCCTTTAGCATCCGTCTCACCTCTGAAAGTGGTATCCAGTTCTAAACGTACTGGAAGCTGGAATGGATCATAAAAGTCATAACCGATAGCAACCCCGCCGCCAAAAACGCCTTTGGTACGGTCAGGTAACGTTGCATGACCATTAACTATCTCATCCTGGCTGAAGGTTGAGTTGATTCCATAGACATTGACTACGGATGTCCCCGCTTTCCCGGTGATATAGATCCCTTCTTTTGCTGATGCAGTAGCGGACCAGGCTACCACAAGGGGAATGATGCAGACT
Source organism: Salmonella sp. A1325 (assembly GCF_056991255.1). Taxonomy (NCBI): domain Bacteria; kingdom Pseudomonadati; phylum Pseudomonadota; class Gammaproteobacteria; order Enterobacterales; family Enterobacteriaceae; genus Salmonella; species Salmonella sp. A1325. The sequence goes on from NZ_JAMLWO010000003.1 coordinate 47,541, forward strand.
GCGAAAAAGTTTTTCATTTCAGAACCTGCCTTAATATTGGGCTAAAAGACAAGTTTCACGGTATAGGGTGTGATATAACGATTACATAAACGAAGCCCAAAAAACGGTCTATTGTAACGCTGGGTTTTCTGTAAGCGGGTAAAAAATGAGATGAAAATTTTAAATAACAATACGATAATCGTCGGTATGGAAATCCATCTCCTCGCCAAATTGCCCCACGTACGGTTTCACTTCTACGTTATGTAACGGGTAGTGTTAGATAGAGCGATGCTGTAACAAAAAGATGAAGATGAATTTGTACCCGACCTGGATAAAGCCCGTTATCCAGGAATAACGGGCAAAAATATTTACTCAAGTGCCTGGGCGAGATCTTGTTGTACCTGTTGACGCTGTTCTGGTGTTAAGACTTTGCTTAAATCAAAATAATATTTAACCCGATAATAGCGAGCCTGTTGTTCTATGTTACTGAAGGCTGCAAGCTGCTGTTTTACGGCGGCGTCATCCCATTTACCGGATTTAATCACCTCTATCAGCGCACCGTCTTTAATTCCCTTCATAGAAATCTGACTGACGTCGGTTTCCAGTTGTTGGTGAAGTTTTTTGATCCGGGTAATCTGATCGTTTGTCAGCTTCAGATGCTGGACAATAGGATCCTGGGCGGGCAGGGGAGGATTGGGGACAGCGGTGGCGAAAGCGCCAAAAGAAACGCCCGCCAGAGTCGCTGCCAGTAAAGTTGTGCGTACAAAGTTTTTCATGAAGATATCCTGATAAGGGAGTGATTAACCGTTTTTATTACCCACGAATGGCGAGCAATTATCTTAGAGCCTATCCCAGTAGGGCTATTTTACTTGCCATTTTGGACCTGGGCAGTGCTCGCCAAAACGCGTTAGCGTTTTGAACGCCGCTAGCGGCGGCCCGAAGGGCGAGCGTAGCGAGTCAAACCTCACGTACTACGTGTACGCTCCGGTTTTTGCGCGCTGTCCGTGTCCAAACTGGCTGCGCCAATAACGCCTGGTGGGATAGGCTCTTAGTCAGAATACGTTGCCTGCCACATTACGCCACGCGAATTTGTTTTACGGAGAGTTACGGAGTGAAACAATCCCGCCGCGGTGAGCGGCAGGTTGCTTACAAGGTGAATGGATCGGCATCGCGCCAGGCTGGAAATTTTTCGCGATAGTCCTGCAAGGCGACGAGAGAAAGATCGGCATCAATACGTGTCGCCTGGTGTGGTTCGGCGGTGGCGATAATATCACCCTGGGGATTAATGATCCGGCTATCGCCGCGATAATGTAACCCGTTGCCATCGGTGCCAACCCGGTTGCAGCCTGCGACATAAGCCTGATTTTCAATAGCGCGCGCCGTCAGTAATGTTTGCCAGTGTAGCGAGCGCGGCGCGGGCCAGTTCGCTACATACAGCGCCAGATCGTAATCATTGCGGTTGCGCGACCATATCGGAAAGCGCAGATCGTAACAGATCAGCGGCAGAATGCGCCAACCGCGCCACTGCACGATGATGCGTTTATCGCCTGCGGCATAATGTTGATGTTCATCCGCCATACGAAACAGATGGCGCTTATCATAGAGATGAACCTTGCCTTCCGGTTCAACCAGTAAGAAGCGATTTACGGCGCCGCGCTCAGTTTGTAGCGCCGCGCTGCCGGCAATCAGAGCGTCAGTTTGTCGGGCTTTGGCCTGCATCCACGTAATCACGCTATCTTGCGAAAGTGAGTTATTAGCGGCCTCCATCGCGAAGCCGGTGGTAAACATTTCAGGCAGAACAATCACATCCCGGCCAGATACGAGCTCTAGCTGTCTGTCAAAATGACGCAGGTTTGCCGGGCCGTCCATCCAGACTAAAGGTTGTTGCAACAGAGTAATTTTCAAACCAGACACGATCGGAGCTCCTCATTGAACAGCGTCTTTACACTGTAGCATGAGCAATAATAAAAAAGCGGCAAGAAAAAGCCCCGCGAAAGCGGGGCAGGAAAGACACGAGACTGATTATGCGGCTTCGACTTTACGCACTTTCTCCGGCAGCTTTACCGGTTTGGTCGCCAGCGCTTCAGGTTCAAAATCATCAACGTTGATACTGCGCAGGCGGCTCTCTTCCGCTTTCGCCAGGATGGCGGCTTCATCTTTATCTATAAGCCCTTTCGCCAGCGCATTGCGCGCCAGTTCATCCAGACGAGTAAACGGCAGATTTTTACCCAGTTCTTTGCAGATGCGCTGGTGGATAGGGTCGGCAGCGATGACATCACGCAGCGCTTCTTCCAGTAAACCGACCGGATTATGTTCGGCGGGCGTCAGATACTGACCGCGCCCAATGCGTGAACGTGTGGCGTTCGGCACCTGTAGGATCTTCGCCACGGCGTGATCCAGCTTATCAGACGGCGCCAGATAATGACGGCCAGTCGGGAAGATCATCGCGGTGAGCAATCCGGCCACGACGCGGTTCGGGAAGTTCTGCAGCAGATCGTCCATCGCTTGTTCAGCACGATACAGCGCATCCTGTACGCCCCAGTGCACCAGCGGCAGGTCGGCTTCGTGGCGACCTTCGTCGTCGTAACGCTTCAGTACGGCTGAGGCCAGATAAAGCTGACTCAACACATCGCCCAGACGCGCGGAGATACGCTCGCGGCGTTTCAGGCTGCCGCCCAGTACCGCCATTGACACGTCAGACAGCAGCGCCAGGTTTGCGCTCAGTCGGTTCAGATGCTGGTAATAACGCTTCGTGGCGTCGCCGGTTGGCGTATGGCTCGTTAATCCGCGGGTCAGGCCAAGCCAGAAACTGCGGACGGTATTGCTGCCGACATGGCCGATATGTTTAAACAACAGCTTATCAAAGGCATTCACATCATTATTCTGCGCTGCGGCCATCTCTTCCAGTACATAAGGATGGCAGCGAATGGCGCCCTGACCAAAGATCATCATGCTACGGGTCAGGATATTCGCGCCTTCCACGGTGATCGCGATAGGCGCGCCCTGGTAAGCACGCGCCAGGAAGTTGCTCTCGCCCAGCATAATGCCTTTACCCCCAGTGATATCCATCGCGTCGATAATGGACTGCTGGCCGCGGTGGGTGCAGTGGTACTTCACGATAGCCGACAGTACCGCCGGTTTTTCACCCAGCATAATGCCATAGGTGATTAACGATGCGGCGGCATCCATCACATAAGCGTTACCTGCAATACGCGCCAGCGGTTCCTCAATACCTTCCATCTTGCCGATAGATATTTTGAACTGACGACGAATGTGAGCATAGGCGCCGGTTGCCAGCGCGACGGATTTCACCCCGCCAGTGGAGTTGGACGGCAGGGTAATACCGCGTCCTACCGACAAACATTCCACCAGCATACGCCAGCCTTGTCCGGCCATTTTGGGGCCGCCGATAATATAATCAATAGGCACGAAAATATCGTTACCGCGGGTTGGACCATTCTGGAACGGAACGTTAAGCGGGAAGTGACGACGACCAATTTCCACACCCGGCGTTGAGGTAGGGATCAGGGCGCAGGTAATACCCAGCTCTTCTTCTCCGCCTAACAATCTATCCGGATCGGAAAGCTTAAACGCCAGGCCCAACACGGTAGCTATCGGCGCCAGCGTAATGTAACGCTTGTTCCAGGTCAGGCGCATACCCAGCACCTGCTGGCCCTGCCATTCGCCCATGCAAACCACGCCGGTATCCGGAATGGCGCCTGCATCAGAACCTGCTTCCGGGCTGGTCAGCGCAAAGCAGGGGATCTCCTGGCCGCGCGCCAGTCGCGGCAGATAGTGATTCTTCTGCTCTTCCGTACCATAGTGCTGCAACAACTCGCCAGGGCCGAGTGAGTTTGGAACGCCGACGGTGATAGCCAGAATTCCGGAGACGCCGGACAGTTTTTGCAGTACACGGGACTGCGCATAAGCGGAGAACTCCAGCCCGCCATACTCTTTTTTAATGATCATCGCAAAAAAACGATGCTCTTTCAGATAAGCCCACAGTTCCGGCGGTAGATCCGCCAGTTCATGGGTAATCTGGAAATCGTTCGCCATCCGGCACGCTTCTTCTACCGGGCCGTCGAGAAACGCTTGCTCTTCGGCAGTGAGTTGCGGTTGCGGATAGTTGTGCAGTTTTTTCCAGTCAGGCTTGCCCTGGAACAGATCGCCTTCCCACCAGGTTGTACCGGCATCAATCGCTTCTTTCTCAGTGCGCGACATCGGCGGCATGACCTTACGGAAGCCGCGGAACACCGGTGCGGAAATCATTGATTTTCGCATCGGTGTGAGGTTAAACGGCACGAGGATAATGGCCAGAGGAACCAACAGCCAGATGGACCACAGGCCAGCGACGCCAAGTGCGGCGGTCCAGGCGAGCAGAATCAGGCTGCTGAGAAATAAACTCACGCGGTGATAGAACAATGCGCCGAGCAGAACAACCGTAGCGATAATACTCAAAATCATCATAACGAAAAGCTCCCTTGCTTGTAGGAGGTCTGACCACTTGTGATGATTAGGTTGTAGTGGATGTAAAATCTTTTAGCAATGTGTTTACAAAATAATTACAACAAAGCTCACATTGTTGCCGTTTTTGGGGGCACGAAAAATCAAAAGCGTGAGGCGTTAATTCGGCTTATGCTTCTCGCCTGTACTGCTATCCGGTACACTGCATACTGTCATTTACATTCATGCTGAAGGATATCCTCATGTACCAGGATCTTATTCGTAACGAACTGAACGAAGCGGCGGAAACGCTGGCTAATTTTTTAAAAGATGACGCCAATATTCACGCCATTCAGCGCGCGGCGGTCCTGTTGGCTGACAGTTTTAAAGCGGGTGGTAAGGTACTTTCCTGCGGTAACGGCGGCTCCCATTGCGATGCGATGCACTTTGCTGAAGAGCTGACAGGTCGTTATCGTGAAAATCGTCCGGGCTACCCGGCAATTGCGATTTCTGATGTTAGCCATATATCCTGCGTCAGTAATGATTTTGGCTATGACTATATTTTCTCTCGTTACGTTGAGGCGGTAGGGCGCGAAGGCGATGTCCTGTTAGGGATCTCGACGTCGGGTAACTCTGGTAACGTGATTAAAGCGATTGCCGCGGCCCGTGAAAAAGGCATGAAAGTGATCACGTTGACCGGCAAAGACGGCGGCAAAATGGCGGGAACGGCGGATATTGAAATTCGCGTACCGCACTTCGGTTATGCCGATCGTATTCAGGAAATTCATATCAAAGTGATTCATATCCTGATTCAACTGATCGAAAAAGAGATGGTTAAATAACTATACCCGTCATACTTCAAGCTGCAGGTGCGTTGGTTGCGCTCAGAAACCCCAGTCACATAGTTATCTATGCTCCTGGGGATTTCCTCCCTTACCGCCTTCCTGCAACTCGAATTATTTAGGGTATAGCATATTGTTTTCTTTGATATTTTGAGTTTTGATTGGCTGTAAAAATTACGCCTTCCCGCTTAAGGCGTTTGTGGAGGTGATGTATGTGCGAACTGCTTGGGATGAGCGCCAATGTGCCGACGGATATCTGCTTTAGCTTCACCGGACTGGTGCAGCGTGGCGGCGGAACCGGGCCGCATAAAGACGGCTGGGGAATTACCTTTTATGAAGGAAAGGGCTGTCGCACGTTTAAAGATCCGCAACCGAGCTACCATTCGCCGATTGCGAAACTGGTACAGAATTACCCGATCAAGTCCTGCTCGGTTATCGCCCATATCCGTCAGGCTAATCGCGGTGAAGTGGCGCTGGAAAATACACACCCTTTTACCCGGGAATTATGGGGACGCAACTGGACTTATGCTCATAACGGTCAGCTCAACGGTTATAAGTCGCTGGAAACCGGTAATTTTCGTCCGGTGGGGGAAACCGACAGCGAAAAAGCGTTTTGCTGGCTATTGCATAAATTAACGCAGCGTTATCCCCGCACGCCGGGCAACATGACGGCGGTATTTAAATATATTGCGACACTGGCGACGGTATTACGTGAAAAAGGCGTTTTTAACATGCTGCTGTCAGATGGGCGATATGTGATGGCGTTTTGCTCAACCCATTTGCACTGGATCACTCGCCGGGCGCCGTTTGGCGTAGCCACGCTGGTGGATCAGGATATGGAAATTGATTTCAGTTCACAGACCACGCCAAATGACGTGGTTACCGTGATTGCTACCCAGCCGCTAACGGGGAATGAAACCTGGCAAAAGATTATGCCAGGCGAATGGGCGTTATTTTGCCTCGGAGAGCGTATAATTTGAGGCCAGCTGTGGCTGAACGACTTCGTGACTCAACGGTTTGCTCACGACGTAACGTCCATCAACGATAGAAACAGTTGGCGGCTTATGCGTCTGTTCAAAATAATCGTAGCCGGGTTTTAGCTGCGCCCAGAAATCTTTGTAATATGAATATTTATGACGCTGCATATTGGCGTCGGTCATCCGGAACGGATAAATACTCACCTGCACGCTCGGCTGACCAAAGACCAGCGCGGCGGTGACAAACTGGAAAATCTCATCAATGCCGCTGTCGGTCATGGCATAGCAGCCGACGGAAACACAGGCGCCGTGAATCATCAGATATTTACCATCATAGCCATGTGCGCGATCGTAGGCATTGGGAAAACCAATGTTGATGGCCTTATAAAAACGGCTGTCTGGCTTGAGTTGATTACGCTGAACGCTGTAAAACCCTTCCGGACTTTTAAAATCGCCCTGACGGCGTTTCGGGCCTAACCCGCCGGAATAGTTGCAAATTTTGTAGCTATCAAGCAACTGGTATTGCTCACCCATTTTGACGTAGAGATCAAGGGTGCGCTCTTCTTTAAAAATCTGAATATAGACCGGTGAGCCCATTAACTGCTGCTTATACTCTTTACTGACCGGCGTGACGGGGCTGCTGCTGCTCAGCAAACCGGCAAATGAGACGCACGGCATCAGAAGCATCGCAAGAAAAAATGCGATTTTACGCATACTGCTTGTTCCTTGATAAAACGGTTACACACGCCAGAACGGCAAAAGAGTCCCCAAATCGGAGTAATCTGGATTTGGAGCGCTCACATTAGCACCACGGCAGTTTTTCGCAAGTCCCCGTGTGTACGTTTACAATTTTCCCGCCGCTTTCGTCGTCATACCTTCGAATATGTCGCATTTTTAACGCGAATGTCTCTTTGCGCGCAATAAAACATACTGTACACTTAAACAGTATTGTGGGGGCGAGCGATGCGCAAAATCATACATGTTGATATGGACTGTTTTTTTGCCGCGGTAGAGATGCGTGATAATCCGGCGTTACGCGATATTCCCATTGCCATTGGCGGGAGTCGTGAGCGAAGAGGCGTTATCAGTACCGCCAACTATCCTGCGCGCCAGTTTGGCGTACGTAGCGCGATGCCGACCGCCATGGCGCTAAAGCTGTGCCCCCATCTCACCTTACTGCCTGGCCGCTTTAACGCCTATAAAGAGGCTTCGCGGCATGTACGTGACATCTTTTCCCGCTACACTTCACTGATTGAACCGCTCTCGCTGGATGAAGCCTGGCTGGATGTGACTGACAGCCCGCACTGTTATGGCTCGGCGACTCTGATCGCCAGGGAGATTCGTCAGACTATTTTCAATGAACTGCAACTCACCGCCTCCGCCGGCGTTGCGCCAGTGAAATTTCTGGCGAAGATCGCCTCCGATCTCAATAAACCGAACGGACAATATGTTATTACGCCAGCCGATGTACCCGGCTTTCTTAAAACGTTGCCGTTAGCCAAAATTCCAGGCGTGGGGAAAGTTTCCGCCGCCAAACTGGAAAATATGGGGTTAAGAACCTGCGGGGATATTCAACAGTGCGATCTGGCGATGCTTCTCAAACGCTTTGGTAAATTTGGCCGGGTATTATGGGAGCGTAGTCAGGGTATTGACGAGCGTGATGTTAACAGCGAAAGGCTGCGTAAATCGGTAGGCGTTGAGCGTACTCTGGCGGAGGATATTCATGAATGGTCGAACTGCGAGGCCATTATTGAACATTTATATCCGGAACTGGAGCGTCGTCTGGCTATAGTGAAACCCGATTTATTGATTGCCCGCCAGGGCGTTAAATTAAAATTTAATGATTTTCAGCAAACCACTCAGGAACATGTCTGGCCGCAATTAAATAAAGAAGACTTAATTATCACCGCCCGTAAAACCTGGAACGAGCGTCGCGGCGAGCGCGGCGTACGGCTGGTGGGGCTACACGTAACGCTGCTCGACCCTCAGTTGGAACGACAGTTGGTGTTAGGGTTATAAGTCAGGCCATTAATATTTTATCACTATTACGATTGCGCCATCTAAATTTCAGTATTACTATACCCGCGTTTTCTCATTCTCAATAACTGCAAAGGAGGTTCATCATGACACTTTATTCTCTGAACGCACTTTGCAGACATTTCCAGGATTAATCTTCTCTTATTGCTCTGGATTAGTCTGCCATTTCCTGATTTTTTAATTCATATATGGAATGGTATATGGGCAATTATATTCGTCCTTTATCAGATGTGGTATTTTCTATCGCATCAGATAACCTGTGGATCGAAGATTCCGCGATCCAACAATTATATACGACGGCTAAGTTAACCGGTATGAGACGCGTTATCGGGATGCCAGATCTGCATCCGGGGCGCGGCTACCCTATTGGCGCAGCCTTTTTCTCGCGTGGACGCTTTTATCCGGCGCTGGTCGGCAACGATATCGGCTGCGGCATGGCGTTATGGCAAACAGATATTTTAGGGCGTAAATGTAACGCCGATAAACTGGAGAAGCGGCTGGCGTCGCTGACTGACGTGGCGGACGCGCAGTGGCTGGAGGAGAATGTCCCCGCCGCAATGCAGCATCATTCGTGGCGCTCTGCGCTGGGTTCCATTGGCGGCGGCAATCATTTTGCCGAGCTGCAGCAGGTCGATCGCATCGTCGATGCTGATTCGTTCGCTTTGTCGGGGTTGCAAAAAGCGCAGTTATTACTGCTGGTACACAGTGGTTCACGCGGTCTGGGGCAAGCTATCCTGCGTCGTCATGTGGAGGCGTTTTCGCATAACGGTTTGCCGGAAGATAGCGACGATGCGCGCCGCTACCTTGCAGAACATGACGATGCGCTGGCATTTGCCCGCAGTAATCGCGCGCTGATTGCCCGCCGGATACTGCAACAGCTCAGGGCTGAGGGCGAACCGCGGCTGGATGTGGCGCATAACTTCGTTGAACCCTGTACTGTCGCGGGTGAGGCGGGGTGGCTGCATCGTAAAGGCGCTACGCCAGATGGGCAGGGACTGGTGATTATCCCCGGCTCGCGCGGCGATTATAGCTGGCTGGTGAAACCCGTCGTCAGCGAGGAGAGCCTCTTCTCCCTGGCGCATGGCGCGGGACGCAAATGGATGCGTACTGAGTGTAAAGACCGGTTATCGGCAAAATTTACCCCGCGACAGCTCTGCCGTACCGGGATGGGTAGCCGGGTGATTTGCCGCGATCGCCAGCTCATTTATGAGGAAGCGCCGCAGGCGTATAAATCCATCGAGAGCGTTGTGGATTGTCTGGCAGACGCCGGACTGATTACGCCAGTTGCCTGCCTGCGTCCGGTGCTGACGCTGAAAACCTCAGGGGAGAAAAGCGCATGATCTTACTGCAACTTTCTTCTGCGCAGGGACCGGACGAGTGTTGTCTGGCGGTAAAAAAAGCGCTGGATTGTCTGACGAAAGAAGCTGCCAGAGAAAAGGTATCGTTGACGCGACTTGAAACAGAGCCGGGACGATTACCAGACACGCTGCGTTCTGCGCTGGTCTCGCTGGACGGCGAAAAAGCTATGGCTTTCAGTGAACGTTGGTGCGGCACGTTACTGTGGATTTGTACCAGCCCGTATCGTCCGCACCATGGGCGAAAAAACTGGTACGTCGGCATTGGGCGCTTTTCCGCCGACGAGCACATACAGTCTGATGAGATTCGTTTCGAGACTTTGCGCTCTTCCGGCCCGGGTGGGCAGCACGTTAATAAAACCGACTCGGCAGTGCGGGCCACGCACCTGGCGAGCGGGATTAGCGTGAAGGTTCAGTCGGAGCGCAGTCAACATGCGAATAAGCGTCTGGCCCGGCTGCTGATTGCCTGGCGGCTGGAACAGCAACGGCAAAATGAGTGTGCGGCGTTGAAGTCTGAAAGGCGTCTGTTCCATCATCAGATTGAGCGCGGCAATCCGCTGCGGATATTTAAAGGAATGGCGTTTACGCCACAATAATTCGGTGTTACCGGCGCTGTTATAGGGCTGTCCGGCTATTCGCGTGTAGCCGCAGCGCTATTCAGCGCATCCAGGAGAGCTTATCTGGCAATGGATACCCGATATTCCATATTGATAGCCCGTTCCAGAAATGGGACGGGCATTTTAGCGCTTTCTTACTTCGCAGGAATCGCTTTCAGCAATTCGGTCAGCAGAGTCCAGTAGTGGCCGACGCTTTCGATATGTACCTGCTCATCCGGAGAGTGAGGTCCGGTAATGGTAGGCCCAATAGAAACCATGTCCATATCCGGATAGGGTTTCTTAAACAGACCGCATTCCAGGCCGGCGTGGATAATCTGGATGTTCGGTGTCTTGTTGAACAGACGCTGATAGGTTTCCCGCACCAGGTGCATGACCGGCGAGTTCGCATCGGGCTGCCAGCCAGGATAGCTGCCTTTTGCTTCGGTTTTCGCGCCAGCCAGCTTGCCCAGCGAATCCAGCATACTCACCACATAATCTTTACCGCTGTCGATAAGAGAGCGAATCAGGCAGTGAATTTCGACATTCGCATCAGACATTGTGACCACGCCAACGTTCAGCGATGTTTCCACTACGCCTTTCGCCACGTCTGAATTGCGGATCACGCCGTTCGGCGTTGCGTTCAGCAGGCGCACAAAGGTATCGCGTGACGGCGCGGTCAATGCGGCTTTATCACTAGCAACCTCATTGAGTTGCAGCGTCAGGTTTTTCTCTTTTTCCGCCAGTTCGTTTTTCAGAATATCCTGGTAAGCATTCACTAATGTTTTCAGAGTGCCTACGTTGTCTGCGGCAACGGCGAGGGTAGCGAACGCTTCGCGCGGAATCGCGTTACGCAGCGTACCGCCGTTGAAATCGATCAGACGCAGATCCAGCTCTTCTGCGTGCCCGGCCAGGAAACGCGCCAGCAATTTGTTGGCATTGCCAAGGCCGAGGTGAATTTCACCACCGGAGTGGCCGCCTTTCAGGCCTTTCAGGGTTAGCTTAAAGCATGCAAATCCTGCGGGTACAGCTTCACGGGTCAACGGCAGATTAGAGGTAAAATCGATGCCGCCTGCGCAGCCCATATAGATCTCACCTTCTTCTTCAGAGTCGGTGTTGATCAGGATGTCGGCCTGCAACCAGCCGGACTGAAGGCCGAACGCGCCATCCATGCCGGCTTCTTCGGTCATGGTCAGCAGCACTTCCAGCGGGCCGTGGACGACATTATCGTCAGCCAGTACCGCTAACGCAGAAGCCATTCCAATACCATTGTCGGCGCCGAGCGTAGTACCGCGCGCTTTAACCCATTCGCCATCAATATAAGGCTGGATAGGATCTGTAGTGAAGTCGTGAACGGTGTCGCTATTTTTTTGCGGCACCATATCCAGATGCGCCTGTAAAACGACCGGCTTGCGATTTTCCATACCTGCAGTGGCGGGCTTACGGATCAGAATATTACCGACCTGGTCGCGATCCACGTAAAGGCCTTTCTCTTTGGCCCAACTCACAATATGTTCCGCGAGTTGCTCTTCGTGATAGGACGGGTGAGGAATAGAACAGATTTTGGCAAAAATATCCCACAAAGGTTGTGGTGATAACTGAGACAGTTCAGACACGATAAGTCTCCTTGGCGGTGGTCTGAAAAACGTTCTTACAGGCCACAGGGTTAGCGGAATTGATAACTCTTACGAGATGCGACTGAGAATACCACTTTCTCCGCCTGCGGGTAGTATAAAGCATACAAAAAGAGGCGTGGATTCCGCTAAACACTGGTTTTTAGCGCGTCAGGTCTCTATAATCTCGCGCAACTATTTCCCCCTCGAACACTTTTTAAGCCGTAGATAAACAGGCTGGGACACTTCACATGAGCGAAAAATACGTCGTCACCTGGGACATGTTGCAGATTCACGCACGCAAACTGGCGAGCCGCCTCATGCCTTCAGAACAATGGAAAGGCATTATTGCCGTAAGTCGTGGCGGCCTTGTACCGGGCGCACTACTGGCGCGTGAATTGGGCATTCGTCATGTCGATACCGTATGCATCTCCAGCTACGATCACGATAACCAGCGCGAACTGAAAGTGCTGAAACGTGCAGAAGGCGACGGCGAAGGCTTTATCGTCATCGACGATCTGGTCGATACCGGCGGTACCGCCGTCGCGATTCGCGAAATGTACCCTAAAGCGCATTTCGTCACGATTTTCGCTAAACCGGCGGGCCGTCCGCTGGTTGATGATTATGTTATTGATATTCCTCAGAACACCTGGATTGAGCAGCCCTGGGATATGGGTGTGGTATTTGTACCGCCGATTTCAGGTCGTTAATCAGCAGCTTTTCAGAGCGCCCGGCAATGCCGGGCGCTGTTTTATTGGTTACAATAAGCCTCTATGAGTATCCAAGGAGGCTGCACGAATGACACAGGCTAACCTCAGCGAAACCCTGTTCAAACCCCGCTTTAAACATACTGAAACGTCTACCCTTGTCCGTCGGTTCAATCGTGGGTCGCAGCCGCCCATGCAATCCGCGCTGGACGGTAAGAACGTCCCGCATTGGTATCGCATGATAAACCGCCTGATGTGGATTTGGCGCGGCGTTGATCCACGAGAAATCCTTGATGTGCAGGCGCGTATTGTGATGAGCGACGCAGAGCGAACGGATGATGATTTATACGATACGGTCATCGGTTACCGCGGCGGCAACTGGATTTATGAGTGGGCAAAGCAGGCGATGGACTGGCAGCAGAAAGCCTGTCAGGAACAGGACGCCATGCGCAGCGGACGCTACTGGCTTCATGCCTCAACGCTCTATAACATTGCCGCCTACCCGCATTTGAAGGGCGATGAGCTGGCGGAGCAGGCGCAGGCGCTGGCGAATCGCGCCTATGAAGAGGCTGCGCAGCGGTTGCCAGGCTCGTTACGCGAAATGGAATTTGCCGTTCCTGGCGGTTCGCCTGTCACCGCGTTTTTACATATGCCGAAAGGGGATGGTCCGTTTCCGACGGTGCTCATGTGCGGCGGCCTGGACGCCATGCAAACCGACTATTACACCCTGTATGAACGCTATTTCGCGCCGCGCGGTATTGCGATGTTAACGCTTGATATGCCTTCGGTTGGATTTTCATCAAAGTGGAAATTAACCCAGGATTCCAGCTTGCTCCACCAGCATGTGTTAAAAGCGCTTCCTAATGTCCCCTGGGTGGATCATACCCGTGTTGCGGCGTTTGGTTTCCGTTTTGGCGCCAATGTTGCGGTGCGTCTGGCCTATCTGGAAGCGCCGCGTTTGAAAGCGGTGGCTTGCCTGGGGCCGGTGGTCCATGCGCTACTTAGCGATCCGCAACGACAGAGCACGGTGCCGGAGATGTATCTGGATGTGCTGGCCAGCCGTCTGGGTATGCATGATGCTTCGGATGAGGCGCTGCGTGTGGAGCTCAATCGCTATTCGTTGAAAGTACAGGGGCTACTGGGCAGACGTTGTCCTACGCCAATGCTTTCCGGCTTCTGGAAAAACGATCCCTTCAGCCCGGAAGAAGAGTCTCGCTTAATTACAACATCATCTTCAGACGGTAAGCTGATAGAGATCCCTTTTAACCCGGTGTACCGCAATTTTGACCACGCGCTGCAAGAAATTACCGACTGGATTAATCATAGATTGTGTTAATAGATTGATAAATTCTATTGATTTGGTAAAACAGTTGCTTCATTAAAGGAGATCGCAATGACGTTACCGAGTGGACACCCGAAAAGTAGATTGATCAAGAAATTTACCGCGCTTGGCCCCTATATCCGGGAAGGGCAGTGTGAAGACAATCGTTTTTTTTTCGATTGCCTGGCAGTTTGCGTCAACGTGAAGCCCGCGCCAGAGAAGCGTGAATTTTGGGGCTGGTGGATGGAGCTGGAAGCACAAGAGAAACGCTTCACTTATCGTTATCAGTTTGGTTTGTTTGATAAAGAGGGCAACTGGACCGCAGTGCCGATTAACGAAACCGAAGTGGTGGAGCGACTGGAATACACGCTACGCGAGTTTCATGAAAAGCTACGCGACCTGCTGATTTCTATGGAGCTGGCGCTGGAGCCGTCTGACGATTTCAACGACGAGCCGGTAAAACTGTCGGCATAACCCTGCTGCCATGCCTGATGGCGTTGCGCCATCAGGCACAATGCGACTTATCAGAACTGGTAGGTCAACCCTATTGCCACAATATCATCGTCATTAATGCCTAACGTGTTATCGCTATTAAGCTGATTGATTTTGTAATCTACAAACGCGGACATATTTTTGTTGAAGTAATAGGTTGCGCCAACGTCAATGTAATTCACCAAATCCTCACTGCCGACGCCCTCAATATCTTTGCCTTTTGACAGCACATAGCCTAATGACGGACGCAGACCAAAATCAAACTGATACTGGATAACCGCTTCGAAGTTTTGGGTTTTATTGGCAAATCCGCCGGAAACTGGCGTCATGTTGCGGGTTTCTGAATAGAAGGTCGCAATATAAATATCATTCGCGTCATACTTTACACCCGTAGCCCAGGCTTCGGCTTTATCGCCCGTACCGCGGCGCTGCAGATTTTGCTCCCTGGTGCGATCGGAGAGAGTATAAGCGCCGCTGACGGCAAAATCGCTGCCGCCGAAATCATAGCTTACTGAGGTCCCGAAGCCGTCGCCGTTTTGCTTTTTCACATCGCGATCTTCATTTTTCCCCTGATACTGTAAGGTAAGATCCAGTCCATCAACGATGCCGAAGAAATCGGTATTGCGGTAAGTCGCCAGCCCGCTGGCGCGTTTAGTCATAAAATTATCGGTCTGGGCGGAAGAGTCGCCGCCGAATTCGGGAAACATATCCGTCCAGGCCTCAACATCGTACAGCGCGCCCAGGTTACGTCCATAGTCAAAAGAACCGATATCTTTTAATTTCAGGCCAGCAAAGGCCAGGCGGGTTTTTTGCTGGGACGAATCACTTTCGGCTTTATTAGCGGCAAACTCAGCTTCCCAGCGCCCGTAGCCGGTCAATTGATCGTTAATTTGCGTTTCGCCTTTAAAACCAAAACGAACGTAGCTTTGATCGCCATCTTTGCTGTCATAATCGCTCATATAGTGCATGGCTTTAACTTTTCCATACACATCAAGCTTATTACCGTTTTTATTGTAAACCTCGGCGGCGTGAACAGATGCTGATGCGATGATACTCACCACTATTGCCAGAGTGCTCTTATTCATTTCCATTCCTGTTTTAATTACGCGCTATGATTTGTCGGGAAACCCGGTAAAAAACAGGAAGGTTTTTAACGTTCGGTAATGAAAGATTTATGACAAAGTGAGAATTTTTTTAAAAAAATATGTTTAATTGTTGCGGTAATAAAATGGTCAAATTCTGCCGCTACGCTTGCTGATCCTACGCAACAAAATTTCACGCTACGCGTACAGGTTGTTGGCAACCGGAGCCAGTCCTGCTAAAACGTTCATTTGGTCTTTATTTCTTATTTTGAACGGCAGAGAATCATGAGTGACAGCCAGACGCTGGTCGTAAAACTCGGCACCAGCGTGCTAACAGGCGGATCGCGCCGCCTGAACCGTGCCCATATCGTAGAACTTGTCCGCCAGTGCGCGCAGCTACACGCCGCGGGACATCGTATTGTTATTGTTACCTCTGGCGCGATTGCCGCCGGACGTGAACATCTCGGCTACCCGGAACTGCCGGCAACGATCGCCTCTAAACAGCTTCTGGCGGCGGTAGGGCAAAGCCGCCTGATTCAACTGTGGGAGCAGTTGTTTTCAATTTACGGTATCCATATCGGGCAGATGCTGTTGACGCGTGCGGATATGGAAGACAGAGAGCGCTTTCTGAACGCCCGCGATACGCTACGTGCATTACTGGATAACCATATTGTGCCGGTTATCAATGAAAATGATGCCGTTGCGACAGCGGAAATTAAAGTGGGCGATAACGATAACCTCTCCGCGCTGGCGGCGATCCTGGCAGGCGCGGATAAACTGCTGCTGCTGACCGATCAGCAAGGATTATTCACCGCCGATCCGCGTAGCAATCCGCAGGCGGAGCTTATCAAAGATGTATATGGCGTTGACGATGCGCTGCGCTCTATCGCGGGAGACAGCGTTTCCGGACTGGGGACCGGTGGTATGAGCACTAAGCTTCAGGCGGCAGACGTGGCCTGTCGCGCGGGTATTGATACGATTATTGCCTCAGGCAGTAAACCGGGCGTGATCGGCGATGTGATGGAGGGGATTTCCGTCGGCACCCGTTTTCATGCGCAAGCCTCGCCGCTGGAGAACCGCAAACGTTGGATCTTCGGCGCGCCGCCGGCAGGCGAAATTACGGTTGATGAAGGCGCAACCGCGGCAATGCTGGAACGTGGCAGTTCACTTCTGCCAAAAGGCATCAAAAGCGTGACGGGCAATTTCTCGCGGGGGGAGGTCATCAGAATTTGTAACCTGCAAGGGCGTGATATCGCTCATGGCGTCAGCCGTTATAACAGTGATGCTCTGCGGCGTATAGCCGGTCACCACTCTCAACAAATCGATGCGATTCTGGGCTATGAATATGGCCCGGTCGCTGTTCATCGTGATGACATGATTACTCGATAAGGAACAGGCATATGCTGGAACAAATGGGCATTGCTGCTAAAGCGGCGTCGTATAAGCTGGCGCTGCTCTCCAGCGGCGAAAAAAATCGCGTGCTGGAAAAAATAGCCGATGAACTGGAAGCGCAAATGGAAAGTATCCTCAGCGCGAACGTACAAGATGTTGAGCAGGCGCGAGCCAACGGCCTGAGCGAAGCGATGCTGGACCGCCTGGCGCTGACCCCTGCGCGTCTGAAAGCGATTGCTGACGATGTGCGCCAGGTCTGTAATCTCGCCGACCCGGTCGGGCAGGTGATCGACGGCGGTCTGCTGGACAGCGGGCTACGTCTGGAGCGCCGCCGCGTGCCGTTGGGCGTGGTTGGCGTTATCTATGAGGCGCGTCCGAACGTTACCGTTGATGTGGCTTCTTTGTGCCTGAAAACCGGTAATGCGGTGATTCTACGCGGTGGGAAAGAGACGCATCGCACGAATGCCGCAACCGTTCGTGTCATTCAGAAGGCGCTGAAAGCTTGCGGTTTACCGGAGGCAGCGGTTCAGGCGATTGATAATCCGGATCGTTCGCTGGTCAATGAAATGCTGCGTATGGATAAGTACATCGATATGCTGATCCCGCGCGGTGGCGCAGGCTTGCATAAACTGTGTCGTGAGCAATCCACCATTCCGGTGATTACCGGCGGGATTGGCGTGTGCCATATTTTTGTCGATAGCAGCGCAGACATCGCCCCGGCGCTGAAGATTATCGTCAACGCCAAAACCCAGCGCCCGAGCACCTGTAACACGGTGGAAACCTTGCTGGTGCATCAGGACATCGCAGAACGCTTTTTGCCTGCGCTGAGCAAGCAGATGGCGGAGAGCGGCGTAACGTTGCATGGGGATGAAACCGTCATGCAGGCACTGCATGGCCCTGCCAAACTGGTGCCGCTGAAACCGGAAGAGCTGGATAACGAGTTTCTGTCTCTGGATCTGAACGTTGTGGTGGTCGAAAATATGGATGGCGCTATCGGCCACATTCGCGAACATGGCACTCAGCACTCCGATGCGATTTTGACGTGTGATATGCATAATGCTGCGCGTTTTGTGAACGAAGTGGATTCCGCTGCGGTTTATGTCAACGCCTCTACCCGTTTTACCGACGGCGGGCAGTTTGGGCTTGGCGCAGAAGTGGCGGTCAGCACGCAGAAATTACATGCCCGCGGTCCGATGGGGCTTGAAGCGCTTACCACCTATAAGTGGATCGGCTTTGGCGATGGTACGATTCGTGCGTAATTAATGTCGAGCGGTGCAAAAATAGCCGGTTGAGTAGCAAGGCTATTGACGCACCGCCCGGTTAGTTTTAACCTTCTACCCCGTGATTCACCCGCGTGAACACACCCTTCTCAGGGCCGATATAGCTCAGTTGGTAGAGCAGCGCATTCGTAATGCGAAGGTCGTAGGTTCGACTCCTATTATCGGCACCATCTCAATCAAGTAGTTACAAACTTTTCTTTCATAACAATCTTCTCATTTTCTTTCTCGCGTACTTGTTTTGCATGGTATAGATGTCTATGAGGACGTCAGTCCGGAAAGCATTCGTTCTGCATGGTATGCCTTTCGCTATTCTCAGGGGCGTGAAATGAAAGTTTTCTTTGATGGAGTCTATATAAGTATATGAAATTGATAATAATTCTTCTTCTCGCGCTATTCCCGTTATGTTCATCTGCCAGCAATCATTATGCCCTTGTTTTTGAAAATAACACGATACTACTTGTTTTAAATCTTAAATGTTCTCCCTGTGATTTAAACTGCGCAAATATTCAATATCAGCTTTTCAATAAAGAGACGGAGTCTGTTATTTCAGGGGCTGCTAAGCCTGTGACAACGGGCATCGAAAATAATTTTCGTGGTTATATGATGCGTAATAATAATACGTTCTACACATTAATTGAATCAGATAATGAAAACGTATGGGATATGTCTGTTGAGGAGAGGGGAGCTCAACAGAACAAAGATGCTGTGCAAAAAGTAAAATATCAGCTTAATGCTATTTTTGACAATGGTACATGCTGAATTCTGGCTTGTCTCAGGGATACGATCGTATCCCTGAATATTTCCCATCAAAACTCAGAAATAAAATCACTCTCACTAATATATTTTTCCAGTATGGCGGTATATTGTCGCCAGTTCCCGGAGTCATTGATTACTGCATAATTTATCGATGCTCCTGGCGTTGGCGAGCGTGTTAGCGGCACATCAAGTGCTGTTTTCGGCGCAACCATGATATCGCCGATACTTTTCTTGTTATCCATCGTTAACGTTAAACTCATATACCACGAGGTGGGGTTAACTATCCGTATAGTATTTTCTTTAGCAATAAAGCGTAATTTTTTCTCCTCCGCTTCCGTTGGCGCTTTTAATCCGGTCGGGCGAATTAAAATTTTTAGCCGCAAACGAAGCGGTAACACCAGTTTTCGCGGGTGGTTTTTAATGTCCTGGGTGACTGGCGGTATCTGATAAATGTTTAGCCAGAAGAGACTCTCCCGGTCCGTTGCCAGCTGCTGGCGGGAACTCAGGAGCAGGCGAAGCGTTCTCAGTTCTCCTGGCTGCATTTTAAATACCGGCGGCAGCGCCACCAGCGGCGTTTTGCTGTTATCCGGAGAGGCGTCAATGTTTCCGGCGTCGGTCCATACCTGTAACAGCATCGGCGTTGTATTATCGTTGGATAATGTCAACGATTGAGCGACCTCATCTGAAGCAAAAATAATTCGGGTTCTGTCAATATTAACGGCAGCTTGTGCCGGGCTATACCATCCCGTCAACCCAAGTAGCGTTAATATGACTTTACTGAAAACTAACCACTGCCTGTAATTGCGCATTCACGCTTCCTGCCGTTACTGTTTGTCCGCCGATCGCCTCAAGCGAGGCAGTAAAATCACCGCTGTAGGTTTCTACTGAACCGGATGATACCCGTGTGGTTAAATCTTTATAGCCATACCAGCCTCGGGCGTTGCCAGTGCCTGTCTTGATCCGATCGGGTAACAGGTTAATCGGCGTACCGGCATCGTTATAGATGCGGATACCCACTCCGGAAGCTACGCCAGGTTCGCCATAATGGGTGTCCAGTAGCCACGACAGACCGCCTGCGGATGTGGTTAGCCCCAGGCGACGCGCCGCCGCCACGGCGGTGGGTTGATTAACGACAAACCCCATTGCGACATTAGCGGCGCTGGTGGACGGGAGGGCACTGGACACGGCGCCGGACTCACATTCTAGGCTGACATGGAAAGGTGCCTGGCTATTGCCTCCGGCGGCTAATATGCCGACGGCGACAGGGGGAATTTTGACGATCGCAGGATAATCTGTGATTTTACATAACGCGCCGCGAACATAGGTGACGCTATTATATGTACTCCATGCCCCGGGCCAATAGCCGGGCCAGCCATAATAATCGCTGGCATGATCCAGTCCCGCTTGGATCCGCTCGGTAATCAAGCCTGGGCCTTTAAACGCGATATAACCCCGAGGCTGCGTCCAGGTATCTCGGTCCATTGGATTCTGGTAGGCAAAATATTTTCTTGAGTCAATTTTAAACATCTCATATAACACGTTGCTAAACGCGCTGGCAGGAATATAAATATATTTGTCATCCTGAAACCAACTATCTGCGGTAAGTTGGCGTTCTTTCCAGAAACGGCTGTAATATTCGCCGGTACTGAGGTTTGTCATACGGACAGCAACATTACGCTCCACATCATAATAGGCGCCTTCTACTTCGGGAGTAAAAAATGCCCCTGCAAAAGCGCTATCGCCATTTGTCGAATACATCTCATAGAGCTTCCCGGCATCGGCGGTATCGCAGCGGTAAAGTACCTGTTTACTGGAATAGGGCGTTCCGGTGGCGGCCGTCAGGAAGTTACCGATCCCACTGGCCAATAGTGTGCCGGAGGGTTGAAATGTTTCACTATTACTGATGCTAATCACCGTTGGCAAACCGATATTACCGGTATTCGTATCAGTTGCGCCGATCCAGTTTTGCGCCGTGTAGCCCGCTTTTATCGCCGCGTCAGAGAGCGCGCTCTTATCGGTGACTTTGATACATGACGACCATGTTCCGGCGCTGACGAACAGGCTGGTGATAAACAAGAGCGTTCGGAAATTAAAAAGCATTGTGCTATTCCTTCTCGCAGATTTTGTTCAGATAGAGAAACGGTTCTTTGGTGTGAAGATCGAGTTGGTAGGCAACCCGGCAACGCTGGTTTGCCCCTGTTCCCCAGCGCACCAGTAGAGAACCCGACGGATGGGCGATACGGGCATAAATCTGCCCACTCTGGCCGACCATGCCGATGTTTGTGCCTTCACCGTTGAAAACATCAGCGCCCATTGGCGGTATGCCGCCATCCGGCATCTTCACGGAGATCAGCACCGCTTTGCCGCTGATAGTGGCGAAATTGACACGCGCGATGGCGCCGGCATAGGGCACAATCTGCTGACTTCCTCCCGTCAGTTCGGCATCGCTGCGCATCTTACGGGTATCGAGCGTAACGTTATTGACGCGGTAAGGAGATAACGAAGGCAGAATGGCGTAACCAAAGTGATCAACCACAGCGCCCTGGCCATTTTGTACGATCGCGCCCTGCGCGCCATCGGCATGAATAAGCGCAAAGGTATCGCTGGTATAGGGTCCAGCCGTCAGACCGCCAGGGTGGAGTACCAGGGTGCCGGACGCGCCCAGTCCTTCCTGACGATAGTTATCACCCTGGTCATAGTTGGCGCGAAGTGCGCCAAACCGGGTGTTTTGTTGTAGATTACCGCCAAACGTCGTTGGCGCGCTGCTATCGCTATTACTATTGCGATAACGCTCGTAGCCGCCATAAACCGACCATGACAGGTCGCTGTTTTCACCGCTACTGCCGGTCATGGATACGGTTGAGGAACGGCTTTGACTGGACTGGTTATAATTCATGGCGACAGACGTTCTGTTTTCGCCCCAATCCAGCGGTATAGAGACATTAAACGACATTGTGGTTTCGGTATATTTTTGTCGGCTACTCACGTCCAGTGGTTCGTTAACGCCGTGATAAAAGCGATCGTAATCCCAGGTGGTGCGCTGTCGTGCGATATTCACCCCGTAGCTTATATTCCGCCACTGGTTGCTATACCCCATTTGTAGCTGTGTTATACGCGATTGGTTATTGTAGTAGTCTGCGGTGCTGGCGCTGAGGTTAAGCGTGCCAAGCCGTCCTAACGGCTGGCTTACCGTCGCGGACAGGCGATTGCGCTGATGCAGCGTGTCGGAGTAGTAATCAATCCCCGTTTTTGCTTCCCGGCGTACGCCGAGCACGTCCTGAAGATCGCGAAAGCCGTTGGTTGAATAACGATAAGCCGCCAGCACCAGGTTAGTGCCGGTGGTAAACGTTTTGCTGTAACTGAGTTCCGCGCGCCAGCCTTGCTGGCGATCGTTATGCTCTGCGCGCGCATTCGACCAGGTGGCGTTAAGGCCGAACGCGCCCATACCGGTGGCCCAGACGCCGCCCGCCAGCCATGCCTGGTAACGCTGCGCAATTCGTGAACCGAGGTTGAGGGTAATGGTGTTATTAACGCCGTGCTGGAACGTTCCCTCAAAGAAACGATTTTCAATATCGTAGTACTGACGGACCCTGCCGAAGGCCAGCGAATAGTGCCAGTTACCGGGACGTACCGAATCCGGCACGGAAGAATAAGGCACGGTGAAACGTGAGGTTTTACCGCTGGCCTCGATAACCTCTACCTCCAGATCGCCTTGATAACGGGTGTTGTACAGATCGTCAATATAAAATGGGCCCGGCGGAACGTTGGTTTCATAAATCACTTTCCCCAGTTGTTTTACTACCACGTGCGCGCTACTGGCCGCTACGCCCCGAACTTCCGGCGCATAACCGCGTTTGCCCTGCGGGCGCATCCGCTCGTCGGTGACAAGCTTAGCCCCGTTAAAAGACAGACTGCCGAATAAGCTGGAGTCCGTATAGCTATCGCCCAGCGACAGGATACTGTTAATAGACGAGACAGGTCTTTGCACCCAGGTTCGAACGCTATTATAGCGCCAGGCGCTTCCGCTCTGGTTGCTATTGGCATAGCGCAGATTACTTTGATGACGGACCTGCCAAAGTCCGAGGTTAACGCCCATGTTTAAACCGCTCCATAAGTATTGGTAGCGATAATGGCTGTCGGTATTTTCGGTGTGGGTCCAGTTTGTGTTATGGCGTAAAAACAGCGCCAGCGCGCCGCTATCCCACTCTGAAGGGGAGATATAACCGCGCGGTTTGTGCGTAAGTTCGGTCATTGGAATCGTCAGCAACAGGCGAAGCGTGGCGCTATCAAATTGCCAGCCGGCATGAGGTACCCACTCCCTGAGCGGGCGACACTCGGTCGCAGCGTCGGTCGCGGGGAGTGATTTTATCTGTGCTGCTTTCATCACCGATAAGGGCAGGCAGGGTTCAGCCTGTTGACCCTCTTTTACAGCATTAAATCGAATATTAGTGCTCGAGGCTACCAGCGTGCCATTAACGTAAACGTCGGCAAGATAGTCTCCGGAAGGCGTTTGCCGTTCATTAAAACGGGCAATATTTTGTCCGTAAGTGGCCCCCTGAAGTAGCGCAGGATCAAAATAATACTCTTCTCCTTGCGCGGAGCCTGAGCAAACTATGGCGATCAATAGCGCAAGGCTTTTGCGGTTCAAATTAATGGTGGGGGACATCGTAGCTCTCGCTTATCCTTGCGCCTAGGTCGTTAACCAAAGTAACGGTGACTGTACCGGAGAAGGATTTGAGTGACCGTTTGCCCGGCAGCCACCAGGTTTGACTGGAGAAAGGGGCAATCATGTCAGCATCCAGGTTATACGAAGCGCCGTTCACTTTTACATTCAGGTTACTTAAAGAGGCAAACCAGGGCTGCGGATTAACAATAACAATACCGCTTTTTCCGGAACCCTTATTTACCGTTTTAATCTGTAGTTTTTTCGCCAGATTATCAGGTTTACCTAGCCCGTCAGGACGATAGAAAAGTTTTATTCTTGAGCGCAGCATCACCAACATTTTATTTTGCCCACTGTCGCTGCCAATATTCGTTGGTGGTACCTGTAATACGTTAAACCAGAATACTGACTCACGATCCTGCGGCAATTTTTTCGTGTTGTTATAAATTACGCGTACAACCTGGCCTGCTTTGGGTTGAATACGAAATACCGGCGGCGTGGCAATGAACGGCATCGCGCTGCTATTTTCCGGGCTGGTATTCATATCGCCATCGTCAAACCAGGTTTGTACGATATAAGGTATTGCATCATTATTTTTTAACTGCACATCTACGGAGGAGGCTGTTGATGGGTAAATTATTCGGCTACCCAAAATAGTAACGCTCGCCCACGATGCTGTGGCGGGTAGGGCCAGCAATAGAAAAACTATTAAGTAATATAATGCGGAATGTCGGGTATCCATTTTCATCTCAACAACTCCCTGGCAATTGAAAATGGTCTGGCGTTTCAACGCCAGACCGTAGCGACAATTATTTATACGAAACGGCGTATTGTAGGGTGGCAGCGACTGTCCCAGCCTCTGCTTTCCCGGTAGAGTAATACCGCGCGGTATAAGTCGCGCTCGCTTCAGAAGCATTTGGTTCCAGCTGTAGGTCGCCGTCGCCAGTAAAGCCGCCGGTCAGATTGATTGGCTCCCCTGAAGTGTCGAGTAATTGGACTTCAACATTTTTCGCGCTGCCAGTATTACCCAGGTTACCGTTACTGGTGACCTGATTACCGACAAAGACAGTGGAAATTTTTGTTGTTTTGTCCTGAGAGCCGGTACACCCGGACAGTCCAATATCAAACGTTATTGGCCCCGCGGTTTTCCCTTGTTCTGATAAATCTTTAGTACTTACTGTTGGTAATAACACGACGGGTTTAGCCTGATTACCATTAATCACGACAGAGCATGTTTCATCAGAGACTTCCCCTTGAAAGGTGATGGTGTTATCAGAAACAGCCATCGCACTGCTGGAGACAAGAAGTGAGCCTGTGATCATTGCTAAATATTTTTTCATAGACATATGATAATGTTCCTGTATTAATCTTTACTTTTTCAGGACGAGTGCAATTCGCCCGAATGTTTCGTGCTTATGGAGGAGTGGTAAAAATAACGATCATTAACTCTATTTTTGGATGTGAGCTATACCCTCCTGACTATTGATAATGCGATATAAAACAAACAGACTTATTTCTCTTATCATGAAATAGAGCGATAAGCGCTTTCGCCCATACATCTCATTAGTACAACTGATAGTGTTATCATTTGATTGAGTGTAATCCGATAACAATTCTCTCCGCGTCTGAATAGATAGACTATGTTGCAATACAAACCTGCTCATTTTTGCTATGTAAAATCCGCATCAGTTAAACCTCCCGATGGATAATACGATGGTGAGATTAAGGTAAATTTTCTGAAATGTGCTTCTGAAACAGTATAATTAGTCTTACTTTTTTCTTACTTTTGGCCTTTCAGAAGTTTCCTGAGTTTGCGTTAAGGTAAAGAAAAGTGTTCAGATTTACCTATAACTGTTTGATTTGTAATGTGCAGGTAATACTTGTGTCAATTATTGTTTACTATAAGTGAGACTTATAAGTTAAACTCAGGTTAATTAGGGGGCTGAATTCTTTTTTGAGCATGATAATATGTCGTCTGAATGATGGATGCAGTTACCTTTAGGATTGTCATGAATGAAAGCATATTTTTACTTGATAAGCGTGTTGTATTTGATAGTACGAAGATGACCTTATCGCATGGTAATGAGATAATCAGAATATCAGAAGCTGAGACCCATCTGCTTCTTGCTTTTTGGCATGGTCTTTACAAAAAAGAAGATATTATTCATTTTGTTTGGGAAAATCGTGGAGGCTGCGTCTCAGAATCAAGTTACTATAAACTCATTAATCAAATGAGAAATGATTTTAGTAGCATCGGTCTACAGTCATCTGACATCGTAACTCGTCCTCGGGTGGGGGTGTCGCTGTCTGTTGCCATTGAACCTATAAAAAAAATCACCTCCCTAAAGGTGAGTGATGAAAACGTTAAAGGCACCCCGACTCGGGAGAACATATTTTACAAAATTAAACGTCACAGCGTATTTGTGGTATTAACAGGAGCCATTCTTCTGGCATTGTTCTATGGTGTATTTACTATATATAAAGCGCCTGTTCGTAACAGCCCTGATAGTTTTTTTACATATCTTGGTGAATATAACGATTATGCAATCTATAAAACAAAAGAGGATAAGGTCACATTAAGTGAAGTAGTTTTTGCTTTTAACTCTCTGAAAATTAAAATTTACCGGCAAAATGGACGCCATCTTTATTATATCAGGGAGCCTAATATGAATATTTTTCTGCAATGCTTAAATCCTGTTGAAATGGCGGTGCCAAAATGTATTACAGTAAAAGAACGTTACTGATTATATTTGTAATATTTATCGTCATTGCCGCAATCGGATCGATAATAGCGCTTGAGTGGGTAAATCGTGACTCTTATAGAACCAATAATCTTATATGCACGACAAAATCAGAAGCGTATATTGAACCACGAAAATTGTACATGGATGGTGGGATTGTGCTGGATCTTAAATCCGGCAGGATTACCCTACACTACGATGTTACTACCGATACGAAAGAGAAACGGCTTTTTTTTCGTGATATCTGCATCAGCAAACTGCGCAGAACGGGTATGAAAACATTTACTTTTAAAGTCAATTCAGTTAAGACTTTTGAGTCTGATACTGCTGGCGATTTGTTTTCCTGGTTGAGACTGTTACAGCCTGGTACGATTAATGAGTTAAAGATGGTCAAAATTGGGAAAAATACCTACATGTTTTCGCTTAATCGACATTTGTATAATGTGTGTACCACCAGTAGTAACGTTGAGTTGTAGCTAATAATCCCTGTATTGATGGGAATTCGTTGCGTGATGGTTATGCCTCATCAGGCAGCGAACCTGGTATCAGGCTAACATATTGAATTTAGATATCTGCTATCGCTTATTTTAACGATAGTATCCTGCACTTGTTGGGTATTGATATTTTCTTGTCTATTTTCGGCACAGGGAGTGCCATCTTGCTATCATTAAGAACGTATAACCTATCTCTCAATATTGCTTTTCTATATTAATGTTACTTTAGTTATCCTATAAAAGCGTACAGTGGCAAAAGGAAGGCCGGTAAGAGGGCAATGATTTGAAAGTAAGAAAGCTATTTCTGATGTTGTTTATTGCCGTTCCACTGATCGTAATGATATTGGTGGGGTTACTCGCGGGTATCTTCCAGCTAAAACGAGATATCGCCGTCAGCGCCAATACGCTGCTGCGGTTTAGCGCGGATATATCAGCCGCCTCCTGGCAAGTCGCCGGAAAAGCCGCCAGACTGGCTGAGAGTTCCTGTACTGATACGCTGAAAGAACTGTCCAGAACGCGGGCCTTCACTCCTTATGTCCGTGACATTGGGTTTCTGGAAAATGGTGATATCACTTGCTCCTTTGTCACAGGAACCGAACGCTATCATTTTTCCCGGCTGGCAGGGCTTTCTTTACCTGCTTCTTATCCGGAACGGTGGTTGCGATCTATCGGTAGTATGGCCGAAGGACCCGATCGCCTTGTTGTGGTTTATGTGAAAAAAGTAGCAGCGAATAAAGCGGCTTTCGTCATTGTGGATTCGCAGTATGTCCAGGAGCTCATGGAGATATTGGCTGCAGAGAGAGCATCAGCCTTTAGCCTGACATTCGGCGCAGGGGAGGCGATTACCAGCGCTGCGACGTTGCGCGGTAAGGCGTTTTTAACGCAGCGGTTCACCTCAACCGATCACACTATCCAGCTGATGGTGCGAACCCCTTTCTCAACGTTATCGGCATACTGGTTACAAAACCTTTTTATTTTTATTCCGCTGTCATTGTGTCTTTCTGTAGGGATGATGTTGTTTTACAGGCGCTGGTATTTAAAACGTTTATCTCTGGCCCGGGAGATTGCCAGGGGGATAACGCACAATGAGTTTACGGTACATTATCAACCTGTTTTTAACGTTAAACACGGTAGTTGCGGCGGCGTGGAGGCGCTAATGCGTTGGCCGCAACCGGATGGCCGTTTTATAACCCCGGATATTTTTATTACCGCCGCAGAAAATGAAGGCATGATTATTCCACTCTCTCGTCATCTGTTCGAACTGATTGCTCATGACGTGATAAACTGGACTGTACCGGATGATTTCTATATCAGCGTAAATATATCGCCTGCGCATCTTATGGATGACGGTTTTATACAAGATATAGAGGCGCTCAGGACTCGTTTGGGAACGATAACGCTTATGTTGGAGCTCACCGAACGTAGCCTGATTGTAGAACCTTCACAGGTCGCAGAAAAACTTTCAACGCTCCGTGAAAAAAGCGTGTTAATAGCGATTGATGATTTTGGGACCGGCTATTGCTCACTCTCCTATCTCCAGCAATTACCTGTAGACTCTCTTAAAATAGACAGAACGTTTATCGATACCATTGATACCAGCAGCAATGATGTTCCTGTCCTGGATACTATCATCACGCTGAGTCAGCGACTGGGGCTTAATGTGGTTGCCGAAGGGGTCAGTACCCAGCACCAATTGCGTTATATCTTAAGCCACGGGGTAGGATTCGTTCAGGGATTTCTTTATGCCAGGCCGATGGAGGCTAATGACTTTATGAGCTGGCTTGGCAAGTCAGCCCAGAGGCAAAATGGTCTGCTCAAGGGGGAAAACGAATCTGCGAGTGGCCTGGTGGCTGAATAATACAGGAGCTCGCTACGGAAAAAAATTCAATAGCGCGATATATCCTGGTAATATGTTTATGCCGTGAAGAAACGTGATAGCACTGGGGCGGATATTTTTATGAGTCAGAACAATTATCTGATTGACAAAAGAGTTATTCTTGATTGTGAACGAATGACGCTTTCCTGCGCCGGAGAGTCGATAACGATATCTGAATCGGAACGCAGTTTGCTTATCGCTTTTCATGAAGGCCTTTTTAAAAAAGATGATTTAATTAACTATGTCTGGGGGCGCAAAGGTGTCGTGGTCTCTGATGCCAGTTATTACAAACTGATTAACCAGCTACGAGGATCATTTGATAAAATTGGTCTTAAGGGGGCGTCTGTTGTGACTCGTCCTCGCGTGGGTGTTTTACTCTCAGTTTCCATTGAACCGTTGAGTGATGAGGCGCAAAATACGCCGTTGCCTGCTGTTGCTGAAACAGAATTATCGACGGTTGAAGTGCGGCGCGATGACACTATTATTCCCCCAATACCGGGCGCTGTGAATAAAAAAGATTGGCTCTACTTTTGCCTGGCCGCGCTTCTGATGTTTTTTATGATGTATAAAGTTAAGGGTGAAAATATTGATTACTTTACCCTCCAGGGTTCGTATGATGGATACACTTTTTATAGTGTCGGGCATGATAAAACCCATCTGACGGATATCGTTGAAGCGTACTCTGAGATGAGTAATGAAATACATAAACAAAACGGAAAAATCATTTATTACATTCGCGTTCCTAATACAAATATTTTTGTCCAGTGTCTTAACCAACTTGATATAGCGGAGCCGAAATGCATTTCCATAA
Source organism: Salmonella sp. A1325 (assembly GCF_056991255.1). Taxonomy (NCBI): domain Bacteria; kingdom Pseudomonadati; phylum Pseudomonadota; class Gammaproteobacteria; order Enterobacterales; family Enterobacteriaceae; genus Salmonella; species Salmonella sp. A1325. Next base: position 76,995 of record NZ_JAMLWO010000003.1, read on the forward strand.
AAGAACGTTATTAAGCGTGGCGACACTTGGTATGTTGGCTGTTTCAGTCGTACTGATGGTAGTTTGGGTACGAAACAGTAACCATAGTTCTATTAATACTAATGAATTTTTATGTACGACAAGAACGGTAACGACGATACAGCCTAAAGATATCCATGCCGATGGCAGTCTTGTTCTTGATTTTAAGATGAAGAGAATTACGCTTCAATATGAAATAAAAACAAAAGATAACGGTGTAAAAATATTATACCGGGACGTGTATATGAAAAATTTACATCGAACAGCGCCTGGTGTTTATACGTTCGAAGTATCCCAGGTAAAAGTCTTTGCCACGGATACGGCTGGCGATCTGTTATCACATTTACGGGTTTTGCATCCGGAAGCGGCTAATGAGATTCGAATATCTAAAGTGGGTGAGAAAACCTTTTTCTATTCTCTTAATCGGCAGCTTTATAACGTTTGTACCGCGCAGTAGATCTGAATGTTGTCTGAATGTGTCAGAAAGCGAGTTGCGAAACTGCCCTCCGTAAGGGTAAAGGTTAACTCAATAATCAATTAAAATACATTCAAAACAATGAGTTATGAGTTTTTTACTCGTCAGGGAGGTAACTGATACTCGCTGATAACCTCTCGCAGTCCGCCTGATGGATGCGATGCCAGGATCGGGTCTGAAGCAACTATGAATCCGCTATTAATAAAAAAGTAAGAACTCTGTAAGACTGATTTCATATCCATTATCGAATATATCAGGTTATATTACCTCCGCAGTTGGCATGACTGGTAATAAGCGCATTAGGTGCTCTTAATCTAAATGCTATTTGTGTGCCATAAGTTCCGGTACCGCCTTAATTATATATCAAAAATGGAGTGGTTTTAATGAAAAGACGGTCTTCGTTCCTTGTTTTTTTAGGTTTATTATTAGCGTCACCTTTAGCTTTGGCTAACGATCAGCACACCGTATCGTTTGGTTATGCACAAACTCATCTCAGTTCATTGAAAAATAGCGATAGCAAAGATCTGCGAGGCTTTAATTTTAAATATCGTTACGAGTTCAATGAGACCTGGGGGATGTTAGGCTCATTCACCGCGACGCGCAATGAAATGGAGAACTACACCTGGAAAGAGGGGAAATTGCATAAAAATGGTTCCGATTCTGTAGACTATGGTTCTTTGATGTTTGGACCAACATATCGTTTTAATGACTATGTGAGCCTGTACGGCAATGCGGGTATAGCGACGATGAAATTTAATAAACACTCAAAAGAAGACTCCTTTGCCTACGGCGCTGGCGTAATATTTAATCCAGTTAAGAGTATATCTATCGATGCATCATGGGAAGCCAGTCGTTTCTTCGCTGTGGATACCAATACATTTGGTGTCAGCGTAGGTTATCGCTTCTGATATTAAAAGTATAAGCGTTACGTTTATGGCAAGGAATTAAAAATAATATGGCGCTGCTACAGAATAGGGATGGTTATGAGCGCTCAGGTAATCTTAAGAGGAAGATAAAACACTCACCGTAGCGTTATTCTATTGATGAAATTATGATAAATTCACTATCGGAACAACTTCCGTTAAAAACGATAGGTATAGTTTTAACGGATGATTATTATACTTATTTAGGCATCGCTTCACTCTTTGAGGATGGGAAGTGCTTTATGTTCCCACTCAATGGAGAATATAATTCGTGTCAGATATCAGCTAGCGAAGATATCATAATTATTATTGATGGACGAGTTTTGATTCAGGGGGTCTGGAAAGGTTTTAAGGCGCTCATGCAGCATTATCCACATGCTCGTCGAATCTGGCTCACGCGCAGAGATATTGGAAAACTTTATCCACATGGCTGCGATAGAGATCCTGATATCGATCCCGATTTGGCAAAGCCTGTTTTTATTGAGCATTTCATTAAATACGCTTGTGCAAACGATGTAGCGGTCGGTGAACTTGCGCCGTTGACAAAAAAGGAGGAGGAGTTGTTATGGCACTTTTTATATAAAAAGTCGATGAGTCAGATCGCCAGTAGCTATGGCATGAGTCGTAAGACTTTGTACATTCATAGATTGCGTATCTGTCGTAAATATGGCTTCAAACGCTTTTTCCATTTGCTATTTATTTACCAAAGAAGTCGCCATATCTTCGCATCTAAAATTTGCCGTGTAGACAAAAACGCCGATCAGGCTTGAAGCAAACAAGATGAAAAAGTTAACGATGAGAGAGTGTGAAAGCATCAATCCTACTTTGCTGCTTGCCATTAAGATACTTATCTCGGCGCTTGACGAAAAAACAAAAATAAGGCTCAGAGAGCATATTGAAAAAACTGAACAAGAAATAGCCTCAAGCATACATGATAGCATCATGACAGAGACTTTTCTTCAGCAAATGAAAGACATTCGTTACATCTTAAATATAGTTCCTTGACGGCGTTCAGAAGCAAGAACGCGTTATTATTTAATGATTAATAGACCAGGTATTAGTATGAAAAAGATCTTAGTATGTTTCGTCGGCTTGGCTTTAACCGCATGTAGTGCTAATTCGTTGAATTATGGCGCTGAACAGGTACGGGTGATGACCAGCGAGCCAGGTAAGGAATGCAGTTACTTAGGGGATATCACGGGCAGCCAGGGGAATTTCTTTACCGGTGGCTGGACTTCCAACAGTAACCTGGAAACGGGTGCCCGTAACGATCTGAAAAACAAAGCTTATAAAATGGGCGGAAATACGGTAGTCCTGTTAACCCAGCGTGCAGGCCAGACAGGAAGTTCATGGCACGGTTCGGGCTCAAGCAAACAAACCAATGTCACGTTAAGCGGGAACGTTTATCGTTGCCCTCGTTAACCTTATTTTGCAGGCAATATATGCCTGTTTAGCGCGCGCGCCGCACTGGCGACGCGGGCGCTATTTGGGCTAACCTTGCTTTTTCTCGCTGTATTCCCGCCAACCGCCGCCTAATGCTTTATACAGATTAATGATATTCAGCTGTTGCATGAGCCGTGTGCGTACCAGGCGCTGCTGCGCGCCATAAAGCATACGATGGGTATCAAGCAGCGTAAGGTAGTCATCGATGCCTTCCTGAAAACGGAGTCCGGCCAGCTCATAGGCGATTTGACTGGCTTCAACCGCGCGTTGTTCTGATTGCACCTGGTCATTCAGCGTACGCTGTCCCGCCAGACCATCCGCCACGTCGCGAAAGGCTTGCTGAATAACGTTTTCATACCTGGCGATTTCAATCTGTTTTTGGACATGCGCCCTGTCCAGGTCAGCGCGTAATGCGCCGCCGTGAAAGAGAGGCAAGGTGATTTGCGGTAGAAAACGCCAGCTTCCCGATCCCGGTTCAAAGAGCCCGCTAAGAGACGCGCTGGCCGTTCCCGCCGTGCCTGTCAGGCTGATTGTCGGGAAGAAGGCGGCGCGCGCTGCGCCTATCCGGGCGTTTGCGCCGCGCAGCCTGTACTCGGCGGCGCGAATATCCGGGCGGCGTACCAGCAGATCTGACGGTAATCCGCCTGGCAGAGTGGTCGGGATCGCGCCTTCCGTAAGCGTGACCGCCTCGTTTAGTCGACGCGACAGTTCAGGCGTGAGCGGCTGGCCCAACAGCAATTCCAGCGCGTTACGATCCCGCGCCAACTGTCGCGTATACGCCGCGCGATTGATTTCGGCAGAACGCAGCGCGATCTCCGCCATACGCAGATCGAGCTGTGTGGCGTTGCCTGTCCGGGCAAGCTGGGTTGTCAATGTGTATGAACTTTTTTGTGCGGCCAGCGTATTTTCGGTTAAGCGCAGCAGCTCCCGGTCAGCCCGTAGCGTCAGCCAGGCGCTGGCGACTTCGGAAACCAGGCTCATTCGCGCCGCAATGTACGTCTCATCAAGCGCCATATAGGCGGCTAATGCCTGGTCGCTAAGGCTTCGCACTCGCCCCCAGAGATCCAGTTCCCAGGCCGTCGTCGCCCCAGCCGCCTCGTAGCGTCGGTTAATCTCAGGCTCGTCCGTGACGCTGAGATCGGCGGGAGTGCGACCGGCGTCCATGGCGGTGGCGATGCCGAGCGTCGGCAGCATCTCCGCGCGCTGAATGCGGTATAACGCCCGGGCGGCTTCAACATTGAGCCCTGCCTTGCGTAAATCCCGATTATTGCGTAACGCGATCGCGATCAGTTCCTGTAGAAGCGGATCGTGGAAGAAATCACGCCAGCCAATGTCAGCGGCATCCGGCGTGCCAGAAACGGTTGACGTTGCGTAGGGATAGACCATCGCAGTCGGCGATGCGGGGCGTTCGTGTTTCGGCGCCATCGTACAGCCAGCAAGCGTGGTGACGAAAGCAAGCGTCGCCAGCGTGGCGGTCTGCCGATAGCCTGTAAAAGTGATCTTCATTATGCCATTCCCATCATTATGCTTGCTGATCATGCGAATCAACGCGGTTCTCACGCTTTAATGCCATCCTGCGAACCACCACGTAAAATACAGGCGTCAATAACAGGCCGAAGAGCGTGACGCCCAACATTCCGGCAAACACGGCGATGCCCATCGCATGTCGCATTTCCGCGCCGGCACCCGTCGCGAGTACCAGCGGTACTACGCCAGCGATAAAGGCGAATGAGGTCATCAGGATAGGACGTAGACGCAGGCGGGACGCTTCCAGCACGGCGGTCAGCGGGTCTGCGCCGTCGTGTTCTTTAGCGCGGGCAAACTCGACAATCAAAATGGCGTTCTTGGCCGCCAGGCCAACCAGCACCACGAAACCAATCTGCGTAAAGATATTGTTATCTCCGCCAGATACCCACACGCCGACAATGGCTGAGAGTAATGACATAGGCGCAATAAGCAGGACGGCGAAGGGCAGCGACCAACTGTTGTACTGCGCCGCCAGGATCAGGAAGGCCAGCAGCACCGCCAGCGCAAAGATAGCAAGCGCGGAGTTGCCGGCCTGTTTTTCCTGATAAACCAGATCGGTCCATTCGAAGACCATCCCTTCCGGCAACGTTTCACGCACGATCTTTTCAATCGCGTCCGTCGCCTGTCCGGAGGAGAAGCCCGGAGCCGGTCCACCGCTAATATCTACCGAGGGGAAGCCGTTGTAATGGATGATTCTGTCCGGCCCCGACTGGCGCATAATCGTGACGAAAGCGCTAATCGGGATCATCTCGCCCTTCGCATTGCGGACTTTAAGCAGGCCGATATCCTCTTGCTGCATACGGAATGGCGCATCGGCCTGCGCCATCACCCGCCAGGTACGGCCAAATCGGTTGAAATCGTTGACGTAAAGCGAGCCGAGGTTAATTTGCAACGTTTCAAAGATGTCGGTGAGCGATACCCCCATTGATTTCGCCTTTACCCGGTCGATATCCACCTGTAATTGCGGGGCGTTCGTCTGGAAACTGGCCAGCATATTGGCCAGTTCGGGCGTCTGCATCGCCTTAGACATAATCTCGCTTTGCACCTTTGTCATCGCTTCAAATCCCAGTTCCGCACGATCTTCAATCTGCAATTTAAAGCCGCCCGTCGCGCCAAGCCCTGGAACCGGCGGCGGTGGGAAGATGCCAATAAACCCGTCGGGAATGTGGCTAAATTTGTGCATTAGCTTTCCGGCGATAGCGTTAGCGGAAAGCGAAGGATCTTCACGCTCGTCAAAGGGTTTTAGCATGGCGAACATTAGCGCCGAATTTGGCACATTTACCGGGCCGTTAACCGACAGGCCGGGGAAGACGACGACGCTTTCGACGCCGGGTTCCGCCAGTGCGATAGCGGACATCTGTTTTACGACCGCCTCTGTGCGATCCAACGATGCGCCGCTTGGGAGCTGGGCGATGCCGACGAGATAGTATTTATCCTGCGCAGGCACAAACCCGTTCGGCACCTGATGGAAGCCAAGCCAGGTCAGCCCCACAAAGCCAGCATAGAGCACCATCACAATGACGCTGCCGCGCACGGCCCGACGGACGGCGCTAACATAGCGGTTCGACGCGCTGTCGAAGAAACGGTTAAAGCGATGGAAAAAACCGCCAGTGACCGTGCCCATCAACCGCGTTAGCCAGTCAGCCTTCGCAGTATCGTGGTGCGGTCTTAGCAAAATGGCAGCCAGCGCAGGGGAGAGCGTCAGCGAGTTAATGGCCGAAAGGATGGTCGAAATAGCGATGGTCAACGCGAACTGACGATAAAACTCACCCTGCAGGCCCGCCAGGAATGCGGAAGGGATAAAGACCGCCGTCAGCACCGAGGTAATAGAAAGAATGGGACCAGTGACTTCATCCATCGCCTTCTTTGCCGCCTCTCCGGGGCTTTTGCCCTGCGAGATATGCCGTTCCACGTTTTCGACCACAACGATGGCGTCATCGACAACGATACCTATCGACAGGACCAAACCAAACAGCGAAAGCGTATTCAGCGAAAAGCCAAACAGGTGCATCAAGGCAAAGGTGCCGACCAGCGAAACGGGAACCGCCACCAGAGGAATAATGGACGCCCGCCAGGTTTGCAGGAACAGCACCACGACAAGGACGACCAGCACGAGGGCTTCCAGCAACGTAATCGCCACCGATTGTAGCGATGCGCGCACGAAGACCGTAGGATCATAGGCAATCCGGTATTCGATATCCTGCGGGAAGTTTCGCTGCAACTCATCCATTTTGCCGCGAATCGCGTTAGAAACGTCAATCGCATTGGCGCCCGGACTTTGAATAATCTGTAACGCTGGCGCCGCTTCGCCATTCAGTAAACTGCGCAGCGTATAGGCATCTGCGCCCAGCGTGACGCGGGCGACATCACGCAGACGCGTCACCTCGCCGTCAGCGCCGATTTTTACCACAATCTCGCCGAACTGTTCTTCGCTGGTCAGGCGGCCCAGCGTGTTCACCGTCATCTGAAAAGCGGCGGAGGCCTCCGGCTGTTGCCCGACGGAACCGGCGGCGACCTGTACGTTTTGTTCCCGCAACGCCGTAACGATATCACTGGCGGTAAGACCGCGGTTGGCGATTTTCGCCGGGTCCAGCCAGATGCGCATGGCGTACTCGCCCGCGCCCCAGACGAGAACATCGCCGACGCCGGGTAAACGGGCCAGCTCGTCGCGAACCTGCCGGATGGCGAAGTTAGACAGGTAAAGCGAGTCATAGCGTTTTTGCGGCGAGACAAGATGGACCACCATCAACATATCGGGGGACGTTTTCTCCGTTACAACGCCAATTCGCTGGACTTCTTCGGGCAGGCGGGGCAGCGCGCGGGATACCCGGTTTTGCACCTGAATTTGCGCCATATCAGGATCGGTTCCCTGTTCGAAGGCGATAGAGATAACCATGCGACCATCAATGGCCATCTGGGTATTCATATACAACATGCCGTCAACGCCGTTGATCACCTGTTCCAGCGGCGCGGCTACCGTATCGGCAATCACTTGCGGGTTAGCGCCGGGGTAGCTGGCGCTAACCTGTACCGTGGGCGGCGTAACGGCCGGATATTCACTCAGCGGCAGTTTTAAAAAGGCGATAGCGCCAGCCAGCAGCATTAACAGCGACAGGACGATGGCGAAGATGGGGCGTGCGATGAAAAAGTGGGTAAATTTCATTGGCGCACCGCCTTCGGCGCACTGTCGCCGTCCGCTTTAGTCAATGTCGCGGTCTGTTTATCGGGCATATTCTGCCGCATCGGCACCAGACGCGGCGCAACGGTCATGCCAGGACGCACCAGCCCCTTGAGGATGATTTTTTCTCCCGGCTGTACTCCCTGTGTAACGACGCGGAGTCCATCGACCATTTGTCCCAGCTCAACCGGACGATACTCCACCTGATTCTCCTTGCCGACGATCAGCACATAGTTTTTGCCCTGATCGGCGCTCACCGCCAGATCGTCAATCAGCACGGTTTCCCGCGGCTCGCCGATGGGCAAACTGATTCGGGCAAACAGGCCGGGAGAAAGCATTCCGTCGGGGTCAGGAATCACGGCGCGCGCCCGGATAGTGCCGGTGCTGCGGTTCATCTGATTGCCCATAAAGTCGAGTACGCCCTGATAAGGCAGCCCGTTATCGGTGGTTAACCCCATGTTGACTACCGGTGGATTTTTGTCGGAGCGGGTATGCCGTAACGCCTTCAGCCAGGTGGCTTCGTCAATATCGAAATACACATACATGGGATTGTGAGACACGATAGTCGTCAGAAGCGTGGCGTTACCCGCTACGCCGCCGCTGACCAGATTGCCCCGGGTCACCAGTATGCGGTCAACGCGTCCGGCAATGGGCGCGGTAATACGGGTCCAGGAGAGTTCAAGGCGCGCTGCGGCGACGGCGGCTTTGGCCGATTGCATCTGCGCCTGTCGCGCATTACGCGTGGCGGTGACATCGTCAGCGTTTTTACGTGATACGGCGCCGCTGGCGACCAGTCGTTGAATGCGATCGAAATCCGCCTGCGCCTGGCGGGCCAGTACTTCAGCCTGACGTAATTGCGCGACGGCGGTGTCGAGGGCGACCTCGAACGGGCGCGGATCGATCTGGAACAGCAGTTGTCCGCGGCTTACCAGACGTCCTTCCGGAACGCTGACGGCGTCAAGGGTTCCTCCCACGCGCGAACGCAGCTCCACGGTCTCCGGCGCGGCCAGAAAACCGGTGAATTCCGCCGTAGGCGCGAGTGTGCGGCTAAGGGCTTTAGCAACCGGTACCGACGGTGGAGGCGGCGCGCTGGCCGGGGGGCCGACGGCGTCGCCTTTATCCCATAGTGCTTCGCCGGCCATGTAAATCACGCCCCCGATGGCGGCGATGACGCCGGCTATCAACATAATTTTGAATGTTCTACGCATGTCGTTTCCCTCTTTACCGCAGCGTGTCGGCCATTCCGCAACGCTGCCGCAGAATTTTTGACAAAGGCTAGGCGTTACAACGAAGGAAAGGTCAAGCGTTCCTGACGGGTTTTTTCGGGGCGTGGGTCGGCATCGTGGCGTAAATGTCTCGCATCATCCTCTTTTATGAGCCATCTCACATTCTCGCCGAACCGTGCAGCCTGAATACGCTTGACCTTCCCACAATGGCAAGCTTTAGGCTTTCTGATACCGAATAGTCAGGATGGGGAAGTCGTCATGAGTCAGTCAGAAAATCGTCACGACACGATAAGCTTACTTATTGAAGGTATGACCTGCGCGTCGTGTGTCGCTCGCGTTGAAAAAGGTATTAAGGCTGTGCTTGGCGTAACGGACGCTACGGTGAATCTGGCGACGGAGCGCGCCACCGTCCGCGGGACGGCGTCGGCGGAGGCGGTGATCGCGGCGATTGAAAAAACGGGGTATGAGGCGCGACCGGTAGAGACGGCGGGGCAGGGCGAAGACGACTCTGAAGAGAAAAAAGAGGCCGAGCGCGTCAGGCTGAAGCGCGATCTGATTCTCGCCAGCGTGCTGGCGCTCCCCGTTTTTGTGCTTGAAATGGGTTCGCACCTTATTCCTGGTATGCACGAGTGGGTGATAAAAACGATTGGCCTGCAACAAAGCTGGTACTGGCAATTTGCACTGACCCTGTTGGTGCTGACGATCCCCGGTCGCCGTTTTTACCTTAAAGGGTTCCCGGCGCTGGCGCGTCTGGCGCCGGACATGAACTCGCTGGTCGCCGTGGGAACCGCAGCGGCATTCGGCTACTCGCTGGTGGCGACCTTTACGCCCGACCTGTTGCCTGAAGGGACGGTAAACGTCTATTACGAGGCCGCCGCAGTGATTGTCGCGCTTATTCTGCTGGGGCGCTTTCTGGAGGCAAGGGCGAAGGGGCGGACTTCCGAAGCGATTAAACGTCTGGTGGGGCTACAGGCGCGGGTCGCGCATGTGTTACGCGAGGGCCGCATCGTGGATATCCCTGTCGACGAGGTTGTGCTGGGAGACTGTGTGGAGGTTCGGCCAGGCGAGCGGATACCGGTTGACGGCGAAGTGACCGAAGGCCGCAGCTTCGTTGACGAGTCGATGATTACCGGCGAACCGATACCGGTTGAGAAATCCGCAGGAAGCGCGGTGGTGGGCGGTACCGTAAACCAAAAAGGCGCGCTCACGCTGCGGGCGACCGCCGTCGGCGGACAGACCATGCTGGCGCAAATCATTCGTCTGGTGGAACAGGCGCAGGGTTCAAAACTGCCGATTCAGGCCGTCGTGGATAAAGTGACGCTGTGGTTTGTCCCGATGGTGATGCTTATTGCTGCGCTGACCTTTGTGGTATGGCTGGCGTTTGGGCCGTCGCCAGCGCTGACTTTCGCTCTGATCAATGGCGTTGCGGTTCTGATTATCGCCTGTCCTTGCGCGATGGGCCTGGCGACGCCGACCTCCATTATGGTGGGAACCGGTCGTGGGGCGGAAATGGGCGTGCTGTTCCGTAAGGGGGAGGCGTTACAGCTACTCAAAGACGCTAAGGTGGTGGCCGTAGACAAAACCGGGACGCTTACCGAAGGCCGCCCGGTACTGACCGATCTCGACGTGGCCAGCGGCTTTGAACGCCGTGAGGTGCTGGCGAAAGTCGCGGCGGTAGAATCGCGTTCAGAGCATCCGATTGCCCGTGCGATTGCCGTGTCGGCAGAAGAGGAAGGGATCGCGCTACCAGGCATGAGCGGCTTCGAATCGGTGACCGGGATGGGCGTATACGCTACCGTTGACGGTACGCGTGTTGACGTGGGGGCCGATCGCTATATGCGCGAAATTGGCGTGGATATTAGCGGCTTCGCCACCACCGCCGAACGGTTAGGACAGGAAGGGAAATCGCCGCTCTATGCGGCTATTGACGGTCAACTGGCGGCGATTATCGCCGTGGCCGATCCGATCAAACCCAGTACGCCCGCCGCAATTAACGCTTTACATCAGCTCGGCATTAAGGTCGCCATGATCACTGGCGATAATGCCCGCACGGCACAGGCTATCGCCAGACAGTTAGGGATTGATGACGTGGTCGCCGAGGTGTTGCCAGAAGGGAAAGTCGAGGCGATACGGCGCCTGAAAGCGGCGTATGGGCAGGTGGCGTTTGTCGGCGATGGCATCAACGATGCGCCAGCGCTGGCGGAGTCCGACGTGGGGCTGGCGATTGGCACCGGCACCGATGTGGCGGTGGAATCCGCCGACGTTGTACTAATGTCCGGCAACCTGCAAGGCGTGCCGAATGCTATCGCGCTGTCTAAAGCGACCATCCGCAATATCCACCAGAATCTGTTCTGGGCCTTTGCTTACAATACGGCGCTGATTCCTGTCGCGGCAGGCGCGCTATTTCCGGTCTGGGGCATATTATTGTCCCCGGTATTCGCCGCAGGGGCGATGGCGATGTCGAGCGTGTTCGTGCTGGGCAACGCTTTGCGGCTGCGCCGTTTCCGGGCGCCGATGGCAACCCCATCCGACACATCCACGACCTGAGGAGGAGCGTCATGAACATCGGTAAAGCAGCTAAAGCATCGAAAGTCTCGGCCAAAATGATTCGCTACTATGAACAGATTGGTCTGATTCCCGCGGCAAGTCGGACGGATTCCGGCTATCGGGCCTATACCCAGGCTGATGTTAATCAATTGCATTTTATACGCCGCGCGCGCGACCTCGGCTTTTCAGTTGCTGAAATCAGCGACTTACTGAATCTTTGGAATAACCAGTCGCGGCAAAGCGCTGACGTCAAACGCCTGGCGCAGACGCACATTGATGAACTGGACAGACGTATCCAGAACATGCAGCACATGGCGCAAACCCTCAAAGCGCTGATTCACTGCTGCGCCGGCGACGCGCTGCCAGATTGCCCCATTCTGCATACACTTGGACAACCTGACGATAGCGAGCCGGAGGCGCGTACCGGAGCGGTATTGCGCCGTCCTCGTCGCCATGGACTGGCAAAGCGTCTGTAAGTCCTGAGATTACGCTTGACCTTCCAACACTGGCAAAGCCCAGACTGGCAACAGTTCCCACACAAAAGGAGTTCACTATGCAGTTCCATATTGATGACATGACCTGCGGCGGCTGCGCCAGTACGGTAAAAAAGAAGATTCTGACTCTCGATGCTAATGCGACGGTGAGAACCGACCCGGCGACGCGTCTGGTTGACGTTGAAACGTCGCTATCCGCGGAGCAGATTGCCGCCGCCCTGCAAAAGGCCGGTTTCCCGCCGCGCGAAAGGTAATCGTCAATGGCGATCGGTCTGGCGACAGGCCGGTCGCGATACGCTAGCCACGCTTCGCTTTCCTTTGCATGAGATAATCCCCATAAAAAATGTGACAAATCATGTGCCAGTAAGCTTTGTTAATAATATGTAATGATTTGTCTATTTTTGCTAACATTTTACCTGCTATATACAAAAAGATAACAAATAAGTAGCGCAACGCTACCTTGTTACGTCGCTTTGACGACGGGAGCGCTCCAGCGTTTCGCCGCTTCAAAGCTTGATGTTATTTTTGATGCAGGACACTACCTATGTACACCCCCCTGAACTGGACGACGACACAACGACATGTGGCGTTTGCCAGCTTTACCAGTTGGATGCTGGATGCGTTTGATTTCTTTATCCTTGTCTTTGTACTTAGCGATCTCGCCGAATGGTTTCACGCTTCCGTATCGGACGTTTCCATTGCGATTATGCTGACCCTGGCGGTACGTCCCATTGGCGCGCTGCTATTTGGTCGAATGGCGGAAAAGTACGGACGTCGACCGATACTGATGCTCAATATTCTGTTCTTTACGGTGTTTGAACTGCTTTCCGCCTGGTCGCCCACCTTCATGGCATTTCTGATTTTTCGGGTCATGTACGGCGTGGCGATGGGCGGGATATGGGGCGTCGCGTCATCACTGGCGATGGAAACCATTCCCGATCGTTCGCGTGGCCTGATGTCGGGCATTTTTCAGGCGGGCTATCCCTGCGGCTATCTGTTCGCCTCGGTTATTTTTGGCCTCTTCTACAGTATGGTAGGCTGGCGCGGCATGTTCCTGATTGGCGCCCTGCCTGTTGTCTTGCTGCCTTATATCTGGTTTAAAGTGCCGGAATCCCCCGTCTGGCTGGCGGCCAGAGCGCGTAAAGAGAATACCGCGCTGCTTCCTGTTCTGCGCAAACAGTGGAAGTTGTGTCTGTATCTGGTGCTGGTCATGGCGTTCTTTAACTTTTTCAGTCACGGCACGCAGGATCTCTATCCTACCTTCCTGAAGATGCAGCATGGTTTTGATCCGCATCTGATCAGTATCATTGCGATTTTTTATAACATTGCCGCGATGCTCGGCGGTATTTTCTACGGTACGCTATCGGAACGTATTGGGCGTAAAAAAGCGATCATGATCGCCGCCTTTCTTGCGCTTCCGGTACTCCCGCTATGGGCATTTTCCAGCGGATCATTCACGATTGGCCTGGGCGCGTTCCTGATGCAGTTTATGGTGCAGGGCGCCTGGGGGGTCGTGCCGACCTGGCTGAACGAGCTGGTTCCGGCGAATGCGCGCGCCGTGCTGCCAGGGTTTGTTTACCAACTCGGTAATTTACTGGCGTCGGTTAATGCGACGTTACAGGCCCGCATCGCGGAAACGCATGGTGGCAATTACGGGTTGGCAATGGCGATCGTGGCTGGCGCGGTGGCTATTTTAATCTGTGTATTTGTGGCATTTGGTCGCGAGACCCGGGGAGTCGTCATCTCCGGTACAGATAGCGACGCACTCCCGGAGTCGGCCATCAGTCATCGCACGTAAACACTACGCTCCTGGCGCATACTGTCGCCGGGAGCACGCCTTCCCCCCGTCGTTTTCACGCCCTTTCAACGAACAACAAAGGTTAATGATGGCATCTGCCTTTCGTGACCATTACAATCATCGCTTACTTTTTTCTTTATAAGAAATTGATTGTTGGACCTTAAAATTATCAACGGAGCGAAGATATCATGTTGAAAGATAACCAAAAACACAACGAGTCTGTTGCCCCGAATAGCGCCTTTCTGTCTGAGTTACAACGTGCATTACCGGAATTTTTTACCGCCGATCGCTATAACGAGCAGGGCGAACTGATCGCGAAAGGCGGATTTGATCTCGCCAGATTTGAGCGCGCGTTGAAAGCGCGTAATATTGATGAGCTGACTAGCGGTTATCAGATTGATTTTATTGGCAAAGATTACGCAAAAAAACAGGCGGGTGAAAAATCCGTTACCGTTATCGTTCCTGACGTGGAACACAATACTCTGGCAGAAAATAAAAACAGCCATAATCTTTTTCTGACCGGAGATAATCTGGATGTGTTACGCCATCTGCAAAATAATTACGCCGATACCGTCGATATGATCTATATCGATCCCCCTTATAACACCGGGTCGGACGGGTTTGTCTATCCCGATCATTTTGAATATAGCGATCGGGCGTTGCAGGATATGTTTGGTCTTAATGATACTGAACTGGCACGTTTAAAATCCATTCAGGGTAAATCGACGCACTCCGCGTGGTTATCTTTCATGTATCCGCGTCTTTTCCTGGCCAGGAAGCTCCTGAAAGATACCGGATTTATTTTTATCTCTATCGACGATAATGAGTACGCCAATCTTAAATTAATGATGGATGAGATTTTTGGCGAAGGCGGATTTGTCACCAATGTGATGTGGAAGCGCAAAAAAGAGATTTCTAACGACTCTGATAACGTTTCCATCCAGGGGGAATACATTCTTGTTTACGCCAAAACCGGTCAGGGCGCTTTACGTTTAGAACCGCTTTCTAAAGAGTATATTCAGAAATCCTATAAAGAACCGACCGAACAGTTTCCAGAAGGGAAATGGCGGCCGGTGCCGTTAACGGTGTCAAAAGGGCTGAGCGGCGGCGGCTATACCTATAAAATTACCACGCCGAACGGTACGGTACACGAAAGACTATGGGCTTATCCTGAAGCCAGTTACCAAAAACTGGTGGCCGATAATCTGGTCTATTTTGGCAAAGATAACGGCGGTATTCCCCAGCGAGTCATGTACGCGCACCACAGTAAAGGGCAGCCAACGACCAATTACTGGGATAACGTAGCGTCGAATAAAGAGGGGAAAAAGGAGATTCTGGATCTCTTCGGCGACAACGTTTTTGATACGCCGAAACCGACCGCATTATTGAAGAAAATTATCAAGCTCGCTATCGATAAAGACGGCGTCGTTCTGGACTTTTTTGCCGGTTCCGGCACCACGGCCCATGCGGTGATGGCGCTGAATGAAGAAGATGGGGGGCAGCGCACGTTTATTCTGTGTACTATCGATCAGGCATTAAGCAATAACACTATCGCGAAAAAAGCAGGTTATAGCACTATTGATGAAATCAGCCGCGAGCGAATTACACGCGTTGCGGCGAAGATCCGCGCCAACAATCCCGCGACCAATAGCGATCTCGGTTTTAAACATTATCGTTTTGCCACTCCGACACAGCAGACGCTGGACGATCTGGATAGCTTCGATATTGCTACCGGCCATTTTATCAATACCAGCGGTCAACTGGCCGCTTTTACCGAGTCAGGATTTACCGACATGATCAATCCTTTTTCCGCCAGAGGATTGGGCGTGCCGGGCGGCGCAAGCGGCGAAGAGACCTTATTAACGACATGGCTGGTCGCCGATGGTTATAAAATGGATATTGACGTACAGACCGTTGATTTTTCCGGCTATTGCGCCAGGTATGTTGATAATACGCGCCTGTATCTGATTGATGAACGATGGGGAACCGAGCAGACCCGCGATCTTCTCAACCACATTGGTACGCACCAGCTTCCGGTTCAGACCATTGTCATTTACGGCTACTCTTTCGACCTTGAATCCATTCGTGAACTGGAAATCGGCTTAAAACAGCTTGATCAAAAAGTGAACCTGGTGAAGCGTTATTAAGAGGGGATGATGATGAATATTTTACTGGAAGAACTTCCCCATCAGGAACAGGCGTTAGCGGCGATTCTGGCGAGTTTCACCGGTATCGATCACGCGCAGGCCGATCATAATCACTATGCTAATCCGCTGATTAAGGGACGTTACGACGATAAGGCCAATATTGACGTTAAAATGGA
The DNA here is from genome assembly GCF_056991255.1 of Salmonella sp. A1325. NCBI lineage: Bacteria > Pseudomonadati > Pseudomonadota > Gammaproteobacteria > Enterobacterales > Enterobacteriaceae > Salmonella > Salmonella sp. A1325. Next base: position 92,947 of record NZ_JAMLWO010000003.1, read on the forward strand.
GACCGGGACGGGTAAAACCTATGTCTATACCCGGTTGATGTATGAACTGCATCAGAACTACGGCCTCTTCAAATTTGTGCTGGTGGTGCCGACGCCAGCCATTAAAGAAGGCGCGCGGAACTTTATCATCAGCGATTACGCCAGACAGCATTTTTCACAGTTCTACGAAAATACGCGGATGGAACTTTGCACCATTAACGCCGGTGATTTTAAAGTAAAGTCGGGGCGTAAAAATTTTCCGGCCCAGTTATTAAGTTTTACTGATGCCAGCCGTCGTGATAGCCATACGATTCAGGTTTTGCTGATCAATGCGCAAATGCTCAATTCCGCCAGTATGACGCGAGACGATTACGATCAAACGCTCCTGGGTGGGCTGACGTCGCCTGTTAAAGGGCTGCAAATGACGCGACCGGTGGTCATTATTGATGAACCGCATCGTTTTGCGCGAGATAACAAATTTTATCGAGCGATTCAGGCTATTCAGCCGCAAATGATCGTCCGCTTTGGCGCTACCTTCCCGGATATTGTCGAAGGTAAGGGTAAAAATAAATGTGTACGTAAAGATTACTATCGCCGGCAACCGCAGTTTGATCTCAACGCGGTGGACAGTTTTAACGATGGTTTGGTGAAAGGTATTGATATTTATTACCCGAATCTCCCCGAAGAACAGGCCAACAATCGTTATATCGTTGACAGCGTCACGGCAAAGAAATTAATCCTCCGACGGGGGAGCAAAATTGCCGAGGTTGGCGTGGGCGAAAATCTCGCCGATGTCGATGCAGGATTTGAGGGCAGTATCGAATATGCCGGCAGTAAAATGTTGTCGAACGATCTGGAGCTGGAGGCAGGGATGGCGCTGGTGCCAGGAACCTTTGGCGCGAGCTACCAGGAACTGATTATTCAGGACGCCATTGATAAGCATTTTGATACCGAGCAGGCAAATTTCTTACGCAGCAATGAGCCAGAAAATAATGCCCCGCGTATTAAGACCTTAAGCCTTTTCTTTATTGACAGTATTAAAAGCTATCGTGATGACGAAGGCTGGTTGAAAGTCACTTTTGAGCGTTTGCTGAAAAAGAAACTGACGCAACTGATTGACGATTATCAGCGCAAGACCCTGCCGCGAGAAGTGGAGTATCTGTCGTTTCTGCAGGCCACGCTCGCCAGCCTGCACTCGGATAACCAAAACGTCCACGCTGGTTACTTTGGCGAAGACCGCGGAAGCGGCGATGAGGCGATCCAGGCTGAGGTAGATGATATTCTGAAAAATAAAGAGAAGTTGCTCAGTTTTTCAGACCATCACGGCAACTGGGAAACGCGCCGCTTTCTGTTTTCAAAATGGACGCTTCGCGAAGGCTGGGATAACCCGAATGTTTTTGTCATTGCTAAATTACGTTCTTCCGGTAGCGAGTCGAGCAAAATTCAGGAAGTGGGGCGCGGCCTGCGGCTACCGGTAGATGAAAACGGCCATCGCGTTCATCAGGAAGAGTGGCCGTCCCGGCTGTCGTTTCTGATTGGCTATGATGAAAAAACGTTTGCCAGTATGCTGGTTGATGAGATTAATCGCGACAGCAAAGTTCAGCTTAACGAGCAGAAACTGGATGAGGCGATGATCACACTCATCGTCACCGAGCGGCAAAAAGTCGATCCTGCGTTTACGGAGCTTCGTTTGCTGGAAGATCTGGATGATAAAAAACTGATCAACCGGAGTAATGAGTTTAAACCCAGCGTCACGCTTAACGGGGAAACCAAAAGTGGTTTTGCGTGGCTACTGGAGTTCTACCCTGAGCTGACGCAGGCGCGGGTGCGAGCGGATCGCATTCGTGACAATAAGCCCGCCTCCCGACTGCGAGTCAGGTTACGCAAAGAGAATTGGGAACAACTTAGCAGTATCTGGGAGCAGTTTTCCCGCCGTTATATGCTGCAATTCGAGCGTAGCGGCGCTTCTCTGGAACAGATTGCTGCCGAGGTGCTGCGCGATCCGTCGCTGTATATACGCCAGAAGCCAAGCCAGGTGCAACAACGGCTGGTATCGAATGAAGATAATGGCCGTTTTGAAGTGGCGCAGCGGGAAGGCGAATTAGCCGCCAGCGAATTTATGGCGGGCATGAAATATGGCCATTTTCTTAAGCAACTGGCGTTACGCACCAGTCTGCCGGTTAACGTCCTGCACCCGGTGTTAATGGCGATGCTGCGTGATGTTTTGCACGGAGATTCACGCTATTTAAGCGAGATCTCGTTGGACAATATGACCCGCGCATTACAGACGCGGATTAATGCGCATTTTGCGCAGCGCCACGATTATCTGCCTCTCGACTTCCAGGCTTCAACGTCGGTATTTGATTCCACGGCACGGCAGTTCAGAGAGGAGATTAGCGCTGAAATTGTGGGGAAAAATGTGGATGAGAATGCGATAGACGATCCTCGTTCTCTCTATCAAATACCGCCGTTGCGTTATGACAGCGTCGATCCAGAATTGCCGCTATTAAAATACGATTATCCGCAACAGGTTTCTGTGTTTGGCAAACTGCCTAAGCGGGCCATTCAGATCCCCAAATATACGGGGGGCTCTACTACGCCGGATTTTGTGTACCGTATTGAGCGTCAGGACGCCGACAGTGTTTATTTACTGGTTGAAACTAAAGCAGAAAATATGCGCGTAGGCGATCAGGTTATTCTTGATGCGCAACGTAAATTCTTCGATATGCTGCGTCGGCAAAATATCAATGTCGAGTTTGCGGAAGCGACCAGCGCGCCGGCGGTATTTTCTACGATCAATGGCTTGATTGAGGGGAAGGCAAACTAACGGGTTTGAATGGACCTTAACGGTTATCTTTTTGATAGACCATATAAAATGGCCGCCGCGCAGCGAGCGTTGCGGTCATTCTCCCTGTACTAATCCCCCGTCCCGTAAACCGCGTTGACTTGAAGGTTATCGTTTTACGTCTATTCTTAACTTTCAGCTAAGCGTATTTTGCTGAAATTGCAAATAGTCTTGAAGACGCTGTTTTTTTGTTTTGCCGTTATTTTTATAACGGCCAGGTAGATATTGCCAAGTGAATGTAACTAAGGGAGACATGTTATGCTAAATAGATACTACCGTTTCGCAGTCGAAAAAGACGACCCCTCCGAAGCGCCAGAGTCGGGCGATAAGCCTGACAGCCAGCCGCAAAAAAAATCGTAATTTATCTGGATATTCCCCGACGTTTTTACGTTTGGGGAAAATAACCGTTTCGTTTCAACCTGGTTGCGAACAGTGAATATTTTACACGAAGTGACTATATATAAACGGGAGGGAACATGGAGTTTGATGCCTTCTTTTTAGCGAGACTCCAGTTTGCCTTTACCGTCTCTTTTCATATTATTTTCCCCGCGATTACGATTGGCTTAGCCAGTTACCTGGTGGTACTGGAAGGTTTATGGCTAAAAACGCGTAATCCTGTCTGGCGCTCGCTCTATCAGTTCTGGCTCAAAATTTTTGCCGTCAACTTCGGGATGGGCGTGGTCTCCGGTCTGGTCATGGCTTACCAGTTCGGAACGAACTGGAGCGGTTTCTCCCAGTTCGCCGGCAGTATCACCGGGCCTTTATTAACCTATGAAGTGCTCACCGCATTCTTCCTGGAAGCGGGATTCTTAGGCGTGATGCTTTTTGGCTGGAACAAAGTCGGGCCGGGCCTGCATTTCTTGTCTACCTGTATGGTGGCGTTGGGCACGTTAATGTCGACGTTCTGGATTCTGGCGTCTAACAGCTGGATGCATACCCCGCAGGGATTTGAAATTCACAACGGTCAGGTGGTCCCGGTGGACTGGTTCGCGGTGATTTTCAACCCGTCGTTCCCGTATCGCCTGTTGCATATGTCCGTTGCGGCGTTTTTAAGTAGCGCGATGTTTGTCGGCGCGTCCGCTGCCTGGCATTTACTGAAAGGTAACGATACGCCGGCTATCCGCCGTATGTTCTCAATGGCGTTATGGATGGCGGTCGTAGTGGCGCCCGTTCAGGCATTGATTGGCGATATGCACGGCCTTAATACCCTGAAGCATCAGCCGGTCAAAATTGCCGCGATTGAGGGGCACTGGGAAAATACGCCCGGCGAGCCAACGCCGCTTACGCTGGTAGGCTGGCCGGATATGGAGGCGGAACGGACCCGCTATGCGCTTGAGATCCCGGCGTTGGGCAGTCTGATCCTGACGCATAGCCTGGACAAACAGGTGCCTGCGCTAAAAGATTATCCCAAAGAGGATCGCCCCAACTCTACCGTGGTGTTCTGGTCTTTCCGTCTGATGGTGGGCATGGGCGTACTGATGATCTTCCTGGGGCTGGCCAGCCTGTGGCTACGCTACCGACGCCGACTGTATCATTCGCGGCCCTTTATGCACTTTGCGCTGTGGATGGGGCCGTCCGGGCTTATCGCCATCCTTGCCGGATGGGTGACGACTGAAGTAGGACGTCAGCCGTGGGTGGTCTATGGCCTGCTGCGAACGCGTGATGCGGTTTCCGCGCACAGCACCTTGCAGATGAGCATCAGTTTGCTGGCCTTCTTTGTGGTCTATTCCCTGGTCTTTGGGGTTGGCTATATTTATATGATTCGCCTTATCCAGAAAGGGCCGCAGCCGGCGGAGACACCGACCGCTGAAACCGATGGCAGACCCGCGCGTCCTATCTCTGCCGTGGGAGAATCGCTTGAGCAGGAGAAACGCGAATGACCATCGATCTTCCGGTTATCTGGTTTGCTATTATCGTGTTCGCCACGCTGATGTATATCGTAATGGATGGTTTCGATCTGGGCGTCGGTATCCTGTTTCCGTTTATTCGTGATAAACACGATCGCGATGTTATGGTGAACTCGGTCGCGCCGGTATGGGACGGGAACGAAACCTGGCTGGTGTTGGGCGGGGCCGGGCTTTTTGGCGCGTTCCCGTTGGCTTACGCCGTCATCAGCGACGCGCTGACTATCCCGCTGGTGGTTATGCTGCTTGGTCTTATCTTTCGCGGCGTCGCTTTTGAATTCCGTTTTAAAGCCACCGAGTCGCATCGCGCGTTCTGGGATAAATCCTTTATCGTCGGGTCAATCCTGGCGACCTTTGCCCAGGGGGTTGTGGTGGGCGCGGTGGTGAGCGGTTTTCAGGTGGAAGGGCGAACCTTTAGCGGTTCGCAGCTTGACTGGCTGACACCGTTTAACCTGTTCTGCGGCGTCGGTCTGGTCGTCACCTATGCGCTGCTGGGCGCTACCTGGCTGATTATGAAAAGCGAAGATCCACTGCATAGCCGGATGTGCGCGCTGTCGCGCCCGTTGTTGATCGTCTTGTTGTTGGTGATGGGAGGCGTCAGCGTGTGGACGCCGCTCACCCACGACGACATCGCCGAGCGCTGGTTCACGCTGCCCAATTTATACTACTTCCTGCCGGTGCCTGTGCTGGTGTTGGCTTTTAGCGTCTGGCTATGGCGCAGCGTGAAAAAACCAGAATCCCATGCGCGTCCATTTATTCTCACGCTAGGGTTGATTTTTCTGGGGTTCAGCGGGTTAGGCATCAGTATTTGGCCGAATATTATTCCACCGGATATTTCGCTGTATGCCGCCGCCGCGCCGCCGCAAAGTCAAAGCTTTATGCTGGTTGGGGCGCTGATAATCATCCCGATTATTCTGGCTTATACCTTCTGGAGCTACTACGTCTTCCGTGGAAAAGTGCGACATGGAGAGGGATATCACTGATGGTTAAAGTGAAAAAATGGTCGCGGCGAGTCGTATGGATGGTTGCGATATGGTGCGCCAGCGTGCTTCTGCTGGCGGGCGTCGGAATGTTATTCAGACTGCTCATGACCTCCGCAGGATTTCGCTCCTGACTGATACCCCCCGGACGCGCTTTCGTCTCTCGCGAAAGCGCGTTTTTATCGACAGATCGGCGTTTATCGATCACCTTTGCTCGCCTTATCTCTCCCCTCAATAGCGGTTGATAATTATTCTCATCTTTATTGTCGTTCCCGGGCCGCAGTGATATGGTTACACAGTGGCTAACGCTCTGGTATAACGCAGATAAACGGTATTGATAATGTCTCCGATCTCCTGTCACTCTTCCGCCGCCCCGGCGATGAAAAAGATCTTTTCCGTCAGCGATTTCATCGCGTTTGGCGAGCGTTATGGCATTGATTACCGCTTCCCTGCGTTACCGCAGTATACGCAGAGTAGTCCCGTACTTCATGGCGATATCGAAGAGATAGCGCTTCCCGGCGGGATTTGCATTACACGCTCGGATGTTCACGTGTTACAACCTTATGAAACCACCTCTCGCCATAGCAGCCCGCTGTATATGCTGGTGGTGCTGGAAGGTAACGTCGCGCTGGCTGTCAATGAGCAGACCTTTTTGTTGAGCGCGGGGATGGCGTTTTGCTCGCAACTGAGTGAGCAGCAGACGATACGCGCCCATCACGGCGCAGACAGTAAATTGCGCACCTTGTCGCTGGGAATGTACCCGGACGGCGGATGGCGGGAGCGTTTGCCTGTCTCGCTGGCAGACGAGTGGGAAAATAGCGCAGCCTCGGCGAGGGTCTGGCAGGTGCCGGAGTTTCTGCTTTCAGGGCTACGCTATGCGCAGCAGCCCGGACCTCATGCGGCGTCACGCCAGTTAATGCTGGAAGGCATCATGCTGCAATTGCTGGGCTATGCGCTAAATCTATGTCAGCCCGCAACGCAAAAACGCGGGCTTCCCGTCACCGGTGAATACCAGCGGCTGGAGCTCATTCGGCGTTTACTGGAGCAGACGCCGGAAAAAGCCTACACGCTGAACGAACTGGCGCGTCGGGCGGCAATGAGTCCAAGTAGCCTGCGGTGCAAGTTTCGCCATGCCTATGGGTGTACCGTGTTTGATTATCTGCGCGATTGCCGCCTGGCGCGCGCGCGTCGTTATCTGATGGAGGGATACAGCGTGCAGCAGGCCGCCTGGATGTCAGGCTATCAACATGCCACTAACTTTGCGACGGCATTTCGTCGGCGTTATGGCTGCTCGCCCGGCGAGCTGCGTGACGCGTCTCTGACGGCGTCCCGACACTGTGCGTAACGCGCTCCGCCAGAGCGGTAATATCCGCTACTAACCCGGTTTTCTGCCGTTTTGGGTGATTTTTTATCATTGCGCATAGGCAATCTGGCGTTACGCATAGTGGTCCGTCATCTCTAAAAGGTAATAATTCTTATTTACAATAAAGATGCCTTTGGAGATGTTCATGTTTGCGACAACGCGTATGGCGCTATTGATAGGCGGAGCTATCGGCGGCGCGACTTTTCCTCTTTTTGCCCAGGAAACCACAAAAAATGATACGGTCATTGTCACCTCGCCCGTTCAGAGTGGCGCGACTAAGCTGGCGACGCCAGATATTGAAACGCCGCAGTCGGTATCCATTATTACCCGCCAGCAGTTTGAAGAGCAGGGCGCAACCAGCGTGCGTCAGGCGGTCAGCTACACCCCAGGCGTATACAGTAATCAGATAGGCGCCTCTAACCGCTTTGATTACATCGTATTGCGTGGTTTTTCGGACGGTAGTCTGGATAACGTCTATCTCGACGGGTTAAAAATGATGGGCGACACCAATTCGCACAGTTCGTTGGTGGTTGACCCCTGGTTTCTGGAAGATATCGAGGTGGTACGCGGCCCGGCGTCCGTTCTGTATGGACGTTCATCGCCAGGCGGCATTGTCGCGCTGACGTCGCGAAAACCGGCGTTTGATGCCGGGGGAGAGGTGAAGCTGTTTGCCGGCAATCACAACCAGCGCGGGGCGGCTTTTGATGTGACCGGCCCACTGGATGACAATGAACGTGTGGCGGCGCGTCTTAGCGGCATGACACGTTACGCCGATTCGCAGTTTACCCCCTTGAAAGAGGAACGTTATGCGCTGATGCCGAGCCTGACCTGGCGAATTACCGATCGGACGCGTCTTGATCTTATGGCCTATCTGCACCGTGATCCGGAAGGCGGTAGCCACTCCGGACTGCCTTATCAAGGCACGGTTGTACCTTATAACGGCGGAAAAATTTCTAACACTTTCTTTGAAGGTGAAGATGACTACGACAAATACGATCGCCGTGAAAATATGGTGGGTTATAACATTGAGCATCTGTTCGATAACGGCTGGTCGGTACGGCAAAAATTGCGTTATTTGCATACCAAAGTGACGTTGAATCAGGTCTATGCCGCAGGTTGGTTGAATGAAACGGCGCTGAATCGCGGCTATTCCGGCTCCGGGGAGAAAATGTCGGCTATCGCGCTGGATAATCAGCTCGACGGCAGCGTGGATACCGGGGCGATTAATCATCGTCTGCTGGTGGGGATCGATTATCAGGATCGCAGTAATCATACTACTGGCTATTATGGCGCGTTTCCGCCGATTGACGCTTTCAACCCTGTTTATGGCGCTCAGCCGGATTACATTACGTTGTATAGCCGTGAAAAACATAAGCTGCGGCAGACCGGATACTATTTACAGGATCAGATGTCATGGGATCGCTGGCGCTTTACGTTGGGCGGTCGTTACGATCGGGTCAGCGTGTCTAACATCGACAAACTTCATGATTCACGCAGCGATCTCGATAAAAACAACGTCAGCACCCGTGCTGCGTTGCTTTATCTGTTCGACAATGGCGTCGCCCCCTATCTCAGTTATTCTACCGCGTTTACGCCGACCAGCTTCGCCGACGAAAACGGCAATGTGCTGGAACCGATGAAAGGCAAGCAGTGGGAGGCGGGGGTAAAATACGAACCGCTGGGGGGGAATAGCCAGTTTAGCGCCGCCGTGTATCGTATTAACCAGACAAATATCGCGACCAAAGAAGAACCTACCGATCCGTACCGCTCGATTGGTGAAATTGAGTCTAAAGGGGTTGAACTGGAGGCTATTAGCCATTTGTCGGATAGCGTCCGTTTGCAGGCGGCGTATACCTATACTGATATCCGTTATAAGAAAAGTAGCCCGCAAGAGCAGGGTAAGCGCGCGGTTTATGCTCCACGGAACCAGGCCAGCGCCTGGCTAAGCTACGATGTGAAAAGCGGTCTGTTAGAGGGGCTGACTTTGGGCTCCGGCATCCGGTACGTCAACGGCGTGACCAGCGATCGCCTGAATACCCACACCTTGCCGTCCTATACACTGGTCGATATGGTGGTTGGGTATGATTTATCCAGCATTGGGTTAAATGGCTTGAGCGCCCAGCTCAACGTAAATAACCTGACGGACAAACGCTATGTCGCTGCCTGTAATTCGCTCTCTTATTGTTATTTTGGTGCCGAGCGTAGCATTGTAGGCAGCGTTTCATGGGCGTTTTGATAACGCTTATCGTCCGGTAGCAAAGGCTACCGGGCAAACATTAGCGGTGCGTCACGCCTTCATAGAGAAGTCTGAGCGCAAACATCCCGATAATGGCGCCGATAACACGGCTGGCAATGCGCTGTATTCGTCCATAAGCGCGGCGGACTGCGGGGAGCGAAAAGGCCTGGCTGAGAAAAATACGCCAGATAACGGATGACAGCACAATTCCGGCCCAGGCCATTAACCTTGCCCATGTGGGCGTTTCTGCGCTAAGCGTTACGGAAAAAATACTGATAAAAAACAGTACGGTTTGCGGATTGGATAAATCGGTCATTAATCCCCGGCGAAAGAAAATTGTCCACGGGGCGGCAATCGGCGTCTGGAGCGTGCTCATTTGCGGCGTCGCCTGGTGGCGAATACTGTTCCAGGCGAACCATAATAAATAGGCGCCGCCGACAATTTTGATAAGAGAAAATACCGCTTCGCATTGCGTAATGAGCGTCGCCAGACCGAAAAGCCCCAGCCCGGAATAAAAGGCGTCTCCCGTGGCGACGCCCAGGCCGGTGATGACTCCCGCCCGGCGTCCTGATGCGAGGCTGGTTTGCACCACCACAAACAGATTCGCGCCGGGATTAAAAAAGGTTAACACAAACAGACTGACGGTAAGCACAACGGCATGAAACGGCTCCATAGGCAACTCTTCTCTTAGCCTCAAGAAATAACGTTCATCTTATTAATAGTCAAACCAGATGATTGCGAGTGAGATCACAAAGCAGGGGCGTTTTAATCCGCGTTGTTACGCCGACAGAACGGGGGCTGACTGGATTTTTCCAGCAATCTACACTACTTATTTAATCAGTCCGAACGGCCTTTTTGTTCTGATAAAGCGATGATGGCGTAATAATAAAACGAGGGTTTTGCTATGAAAACTGGCTACAAGGTTATGTTTGGCGCATTAGCGTTTGTCGTGACAAACGTTTATGCCGCAGAAATCATGAAAAAAACGGACTTTGATAAAGTCGCCTCCGAATACACGAAAATTGGCACGATTTCCACCACTGGGGAAATGTCGCCGCTGGACGCCAGAGAAGATTTAATCAAAAAGGCGGATGAAAAAGGGGCGGATGTGGTGGTGCTGACGTCCGGGCAGACAGAAAATAAAATTCATGGTACGGCTGATATTTATAAAAAGAAATAAAAGCGTTGCATCATAAAAATACCCGCCTGGGTTTCCGGCGGGTATTTTTATTCCTGGCAACCGGCATCCGTTTTGCCGGATGACGGCCTGCAGTAAACGTAGCGCCATCAGGCATTCAGGACGCGGTCATTTGTCTTAATTATCCGACTGGTCTTTGGCACCAGCTTTTAAACGACGCCACAGAGTGGTGCGGCTAATCCCCAGATAACGCGCCGCCGCGCTCTTATCGCCCTTAAAGCGCGCCAGTACATCCTGTAACGTGTGCGCATCCACGGTTGAAGGCGTCAGCTCTGCTGTGTTCACCATAAGCTCAGGTAATAACTGCCGCATAAATTGCCTGTCCAGCGTTGGCGCGGGATCGACGCTTAAAAAAAGCGCCAGGCGCTCCATCATATTACGCAGTTCGCGAATATTACCGGGCCAGCGCCAGGTCAGCAAAAGCGGCTGACACTGTATCAATCCATGACGTATCGATTCGGTAAACGGAATTTCCATCGCCGCCAGCGACTGTTTTAAAAAGCTTTCCGCCAGCGGCAAAATATCAGCCTGCCGCTTGCGTAAAGGAGGAAGCGTCAGACGCAGAATACTCAGGCGATAAAAGAGATCGGAGCGAAAACGTCCTTGCATTATCTCCCGATCCAGATCGCAATGCGTAGCGCTGATCACCCGGACATCCACCGGGACCGGCTGGTGTCCGCCGACGCGAGTGACGGCTTTTTCCTCCAGTACGCGCAAGAGTCGGGTTTGTAACGGCAAGGGCATTTCGCCGATTTCATCCAGAAACAGCGTGCCGCCGTGTGCGATTTCAAACAGCCCCGCCCGGCCTCCTCGTCGTGAACCGGTAAACGCGCCCTCTTCATAACCAAACAATTCCGCTTCCAGCAACGACTCGGTAATCGCGCCGCAATTGACGGCGACAAAGGGAGGGGATGGCTTATTCTGACGGTGAGGCTGGCGGTGAAAAAACGTCTGGTGAATCGCCTGCGCCGCCAGCTCTTTTCCGGTCCCTGTTTCCCCCTGAATCAGCACTGCCGCACGGGAGCGGGCATAGAGCGTAATCGTCTGGCGGAGCTGCTCCATTTGCGGCGACTGGCCGCGTATATCGCCCAGTTCATACCGGGTTTGTAATCCCTTGCCGGATGGGTAATCCACGCGCTGGCGCCGTGTCAGACGGGTCATATCCAGCGCATCATGGAAAGCCTGACGAACGGTCGCCGCGGAATAAATAAAGATGGCGGTCATTCCCGCTTCTTCCGCCAGATCGGTAATTAATCCCGCGCCGACGACGGCCTCAATACCGTTGGCCTTAAGTTCGTTAATTTGCCCGCGCGCGTCCTCTTCGGTTACATAGCTTCGCTGTTCAAGACGGAGGTGAAACGTTTTCTGAAAGGCAAGTAAAGCCGGAATGGTCTCCTGATAGGTCACGATACCGATAGACGAGGTGAGCTTTCCTGCTTTCGCCAGTGCCTGTAATACATCGAATCCGCTGGGCTTGATGAGGATCACCGGTATTGACAGGCGACTTTTTAAATAGGCCCCATTCGAACCCGCCGCGATAATCGCGTCGCAGCGCTCGGTCGCCAGTTTTTTGCGAATGTAGGTCACCGCCTTTTCAAAGCCGAGTTGAATAGGCGTGATGGTCGCCAGATGATCGAATTCCAGGCTGATATCCCGAAACAGTTCGAACAGACGCGTTACGGAGACCGTCCAGATCACCGGTTTATCGCTATTATCGCGCGGAGCGCTGTGGGCAGTCGTCATCGCAGTAGGTTCATCTTTAAGGGGCGATTTTTTGTTTTAAACGTGTTTCATAAATGTTGCAATGAAACAGAGCGATTCGTTTCATGAAACGTTAGCTGACACGTTTTTCTTTTCCCTTAATCGCGCTTATTCATAACAAGAATGACTGTAATTACCTGTTTTTAAATCTCATTGTATTTAATTTTCTCGCTGCCTCTTTGCCTGGCATAGCCTTTGCTTTGGTGAATACATCTTGAATAACAATTTACTAACATGAGGACGAATTATGTCTTTACATTCGCCGGGGCAGGCATTCCGCGCCGCGCTCGCTAAAGAGAATCCATTACAAATTGTCGGCGCGATCAATGCTAACCATGCTCTGTTGGCCCAACGGGCCGGGTATCAGGCTATCTATCTTTCTGGTGGCGGCGTAGCGGCGGGCTCGCTCGGACTGCCGGATCTGGGGATTTCTACGCTGGATGATGTGTTAACCGATATCCGGCGCATCACGGATGTTTGCCCGCTGCCGCTGTTGGTGGATGCGGATATTGGCTTTGGTTCCTCCGCGTTTAATGTCGCGCGGACGGTAAAGTCCATAGCCAAAGCGGGCGCCGCCGCGCTGCATATTGAAGACCAGGTTGGCGCTAAGCGCTGTGGACACCGTCCAAACAAAGCGATCGTCTCGAAAGAGGAGATGGTAGACAGAATTCGGGCGGCAGTGGATGCGCGCACCGATCCGAACTTTGTGATCATGGCGCGTACCGATGCGCTGGCGGTGGAAGGGCTGGAGGCGGCTCTCGATCGCGCGCAGGCTTACGTGGACGCGGGGGCTGACATGCTGTTCCCGGAGGCGATCACCGAACTGTCGATGTACCGCCAGTTCGCCGACGTGGCGCAGGTGCCGATCCTCGCCAACATCACTGAGTTTGGCGCGACGCCGCTGTTTACGACCGACGAGTTGCGCAGCGCAAACGTGGCGATGGCGCTCTATCCGCTGTCGGCGTTTCGCGCCATGAACCGCGCCGCAGAAAAAGTCTATACCGTGCTGCGCCAGGAAGGGACGCAAAAGAACGTGATCGACATCATGCAGACCCGCAACGAGCTGTACGAAAGCATCAATTACTACCAGTTCGAAGAGAAGCTGGACGCGCTGTACAGGAATAAAAAATCGTAGCCTGTAGGCCTGATAAGGCGAAGCCGCCATCAGGCAATGCCGGATGGCACTACGTTTATCCGGCCTACACGCCTCAATATCCTACACATTAAAAAAATGACGAGGACACTATGAGCGACACCACGATCCTGCAAAATAATAACCATGTCATTAAGCCCAAAAAATCCGTCGCGCTTTCCGGCGTACCTGCCGGAAATACCGCTCTGTGTACCGTGGGAAAAAGCGGTAACGATCTGCACTATCGCGGTTACGACATTCTCGATCTGGCGGAGCATTGCGAATTTGAAGAAGTCGCGCATTTACTGATCCACGGAAAATTACCGACCCGCGACGAGCTGAACGCGTATAAAAGCAAGTTAAAAGCGCTGCGCGGATTACCCGCCAATGTCCGTACCGTTCTGGAAGCGTTACCGGCGGCCTCGCACCCGATGGACGTGATACGTACCGGCGTTTCCGCGCTGGGCTGCACCCTGCCGGAAAAAGAGGGACATACCGTCTCCGGCGCGCGCGATATTGCCGATAAGCTGTTGGCCTCGCTCAGCTCTATCCTTCTTTACTGGTATCACTACAGCCACAACGGCGAACGTATTCAGCCGGAAACCGACGATGATTCCATCGGCGGCCATTTTCTGCATCTGCTGCATGGTGAAAAGCCAACCCAAAGCTGGGAAAAGGCGATGCATATTTCGCTGGTGCTGTATGCCGAGCATGAGTTCAACGCCTCGACGTTTACCAGCCGGGTGATTGCCGGGACCGGCTCGGATGTCTACTCCGCGATTATCGGCGCGATTGGCGCGCTGCGCGGCCCGAAACACGGCGGGGCGAATGAGGTGTCGCTGGAAATTCAACAGCGTTATGAAACGCCGGACGAGGCAGAGGCGGATATCCGTAAACGCGTGGAAAACAAAGAGGTGGTGATTGGCTTTGGACATCCGGTTTACACCATCGCCGACCCGCGCCATCAGGTGATTAAACGGGTGGCGAAACAGCTTTCAGAAGAAGGCGGCTCGCTGAAGATGTACCACATCGCCGACCGTCTGGAAACGGTGATGTGGGAGACCAAAAAGATGTTCCCGAATCTCGACTGGTTTTCGGCGGTCTCTTACAACATGATGGGCGTCCCTACCGAAATGTTCACCCCGCTGTTTGTCATCGCCCGCGTTACCGGCTGGGCGGCGCACATTATTGAACAGCGTCAGGACAACAAAATTATTCGCCCCTCTGCCAACTATACCGGGCCGGAAGATCGTCCGTTTGTCTCGATAGACGATCGTTGCTAACTCACTCTTATTAAAAATAAAACGCAGGAAACGTACCCTATGTCTACCCAAGAACTGAACATCCGCCCGGAATTTGACCGCGAAATCGTCGATATCGTGGATTACGTGATGAACTACGACATCACCTCAAAGGTGGCGTACGACACCGCGCATTATTGCCTGCTCGACACGCTCGGTTGTGGTCTGGAAGCGCTGGAATACCCGGCCTGTAAAAAATTGCTTGGGCCGATCGTGCCAGGCACGGTGGTGCCCAACGGCGCACGCGTGCCGGGCACCCAGTTCCAGCTCGATCCGGTACAGGCAGCTTTTAACATTGGCGCGATGATCCGCTGGCTCGATTTTAACGATACCTGGCTTGCCGCCGAGTGGGGCCATCCTTCTGATAACCTCGGCGGTATTCTGGCGACGGCTGACTGGCTGTCACGCAACGCCGTCGCCGCCGGCAAAGCGCCGCTGACCATGAAACAGGTATTGAACGGGATGATCAAAGCCCACGAAATTCAGGGCTGCATCGCGCTGGAAAACGCCTTCAACCGTGTCGGACTTGACCATGTGTTGCTGGTGAAAGTGGCCTCGACTGCGGTGGTCGCTGAAATGCTGGGGCTGACGCGCGATGAGATCCTCAACGCGGTATCGCTGGCGTGGGTGGATGGGCAGTCGTTGCGCACTTATCGTCATGCGCCGAATACCGGTACGCGCAAATCCTGGGCGGCGGGCGATGCGACTTCGCGCGCGGTACGTCTGGCGCTGATGGCGAAAACCGGCGAGATGGGCTATCCCTCGGCGCTCACCGCCAAAACCTGGGGCTTCTACGACGTTTCATTCAAAGGTGAAACGTTCCGTTTCCAGCGCCCTTACGGCTCCTACGTGATGGAAAACGTGCTATTCAAAATTTCTTTCCCGGCAGAGTTCCACTCGCAAACCGCCGTCGAAGCGGCGATGACGCTGTATGAGCAGATGCAGGCCGCGGGTAAAACGGCAGCGGATATCGAGAAAGTGACCATCCGCACCCACGAAGCCTGTCTCCGCATTATCGATAAAAAAGGCCCGCTCAATAACCCGGCGGACCGCGATCACTGTATCCAGTATATGGTCGCCGTGCCGTTGCTGTTCGGACGGTTAACCGCGGCGGATTATGAAGACGAGGTGGCGCAGGACAAGCGTGTTGACGCCCTGCGCGAGAAAATCGTGTGTTATGAGGACCCGGCTTTTACCGCCGACTATCACGACCCGGAAAAACGTGCTATCGGCAATGCGATCACCGTGGAGTTTACTGATGGCTCACGCTTTGGCGAGGTTGTCGTGGAGTATCCGATTGGTCATGCGCGTCGCCGCGCCGACGGTATTCCGAAGCTTATCGAAAAATTTAAAATAAACCTGGCGCGTCAGTTCCCGACTCGCCAGCAGCAACGCATTCTGGATGTCTCCCTGGACAGAGCCCGCCTGGAGCAGATGCCGGTTAACGAATACCTCGATTTATATGTCATCTGAGCCAGCCAGCAGTAAGGCGTAAGTTCAACAGGAGAGCGTGATGTCTTTTAGCGAATTTTATCAGCGTTCCATTAACGAACCGGAGGCGTTCTGGGCCGAGCAGGCCCGGCGTATCGACTGGCGACAGCCGTTTACGCAGACGCTGGATCATAGCCGTCCACCGTTTGCCCGCTGGTTTTGCGGCGGCACCACTAACTTATGTCATAACGCCGTTGACCGCTGGCTGGATAAACAGCCGGAGGCGCTGGCGCTGATTGCCGTCTCATCAGAGACCGATGAAGAGCGCACATTTACCTTCAGCCAGTTGCATGATGAAGTCAACGCTGTGGCCGCCATGTTGCTGTCGCTGGGCGTGCAGCGTGGCGATCGCGTATTGGTCTATATGCCGATGATTGCCGAAGCGCAGATAACCCTGCTGGCCTGCGCGCGCATTGGTGCGATCCATTCGGTGGTCTTTGGCGGTTTTGCCTCGCACAGCGTGGCGGCGCGCATTGACGATGCCAGACCGGCGCTGATTGTGTCGGCGGATGCCGGAGCGCGGGGCGGTAAAATCCTGCCATATAAAAAGCTGCTCGATGACGCTATTGCGCAGGCGCAGCATCAGCCGAAACACGTTCTGCTGGTGGACAGAGGGCTGGCGAAAATGGCGTGGGTGGATGGGCGCGATCTGGATTTTGCCACGTTGCGCCAGCAGCATCTCGGTGCGAGCGTGCCGGTGGCGTGGCTGGAATCCAATGAAACCTCATGCATTCTTTACACCTCCGGCACTACCGGCAAACCGAAAGGCGTCCAGCGCGACGTCGGCGGTTATGCGGTGGCGCTGGCAACCTCGATGGACACCATTTTTGGCGGCAAGGCGGGCGGCGTATTCTTTTGCGCATCGGATATCGGCTGGGTCGTCGGCCACTCCTATATCGTTTACGCGCCGTTGCTGGCAGGCATGGCGACTATTGTTTACGAAGGACTGCCGACGTACCCGGACTGCGGGGTCTGGTGGAAAATTGTCGAGAAATACCAGGTTAACCGGATGTTTTCCGCCCCGACCGCGATTCGCGTGCTGAAAAAATTCCCGACGGCGCAAATCCGTAATCACGATCTCTCCTCGCTGGAGGCGCTTTATCTGGCCGGTGAGCCGCTGGACGAGCCGACGGCCAGTTGGGTAACGGAGACGCTGGGCGTACCGGTTATCGACAATTATTGGCAGACGGAGTCCGGCTGGCCGATCATGGCGCTGGCCCGCGCGCTGGACGACAGGCCGTCGCGTCTGGGAAGTCCCGGCGTGCCGATGTACGGTTATAACGTCCAGCTACTCAATGAAGTCACCGGCGACCCCTGCGGCATAAATGAAAAAGGCATGCTGGTGATTGAAGGGCCGCTGCCGCCGGGCTGTATTCAGACTATTTGGGGCGACGATGCGCGTTTTGTGAAGACTTACTGGTCGCTGTTTAGCCGTCAGGTTTATGCCACCTTCGACTGGGGAATCCGCGACGCCGAGGGGTATTACTTTATTCTGGGCCGTACCGATGATGTGATTAATATTGCGGGCCATCGGCTGGGGACGCGAGAAATAGAAGAAAGTATCTCCGGTTACCCGAACGTAGCGGAAGTGGCGGTGGTGGGGATAAAGGACGCTCTGAAAGGGCAGGTGGCGGTGGCGTTTGTCATTCCGAAGCAGAGCGATACGCTGGCGGATCGCGAGGCGGCGCGCGACGAGGAAAAAGCGATTATGGCGCTGGTGGACAACCAGATCGGTCACTTTGGTCGTCCGGCGCATGTCTGGTTTGTCTCGCAGCTCCCCAAAACGCGTTCCGGAAAGATGCTTCGCCGCACGATCCAGGCGATCTGTGAAGGCCGCGATCCGGGCGATCTGACAACTATTGACGATCCCGCGTCGTTGCAGCAAATTCGCCAGGCGATCGAGGAATAGCCGTAAGCCGGATAAGCCGCGTCCGGCAACGGGTTAGCGTCAGCGACTGAATAGTGGGGTGTAAAGTTGGGAAAGGGCGGCAGCGCGCCGCCCTGTAACAGAATTAACGCAGAATATTTTTCTCAGCCAGATCCAGCGCGAAGTAACTGAAAATCAAATCGGCGCCGGCGCGTTTAATCGAGCCCAGACTTTCCAGCACGACCTTTTCTTCATCAATGGCGCCAGCCATAGCAGCAAATTTAATCATGGCGTATTCACCGCTCACCTGGTAAGCGCCAAGCGGCAACTCTGTGCGTTCGCGGATTTCACGCAGCACGTCCAGATACGCGCCGGCCGGTTTCACCATTAAGCAATCCGCGCCCTGGGCTTCGTCGAGCAGTGATTCGCGAATCGCTTCACGGCGGTTCATCGGATTCATTTGATACGTCTTGCGGTCGCCTTTTAACGCGGTACCCGCAGCTTCACGGAAGGGGCCGTAGAAAGAAGAGGCGAACTTGGTGGAGTAGGACATTATTGCCGTATCGGTAAAACCGGCGGCATCCAGCGCCTGGCGGATAGCCTGGACTTGTCCATCCATGGCCGCGGAGGGCGCAATAAAATCTGCTCCAGCCGCCGCCGCGATAACGGCCTGCTTGCCGAGGTTGGCCAGCGTCGCATCGTTATCCACACCGTGTTCGCACAACACGCCGCAGTGGCCGTGCGAGGTGTATTCGCAGAAGCAGGTGTCGGACATGACGATCATCTCCGGCACGGTTTGCTTACAGATGCGGGACATTCTTGCCACCAGGCCGTCTTCTTTCCAGGTATCGCTGCCGGTGTCATCAGTATGGTGAGAAATGCCGAAGGTCATAACGGAACGAATACCAGCATTTGCGATACGTTCAATCTCTCGCGCCAGCTGCTTTTCCGGGATACGCATTACGCCGGGCATGGCATCAATAGCTTTGTAATCGTCGAGTTCTTCTTCAACAAAGATCGGCAACACCAGGTCGTTCAGGCTAAGTGTTGTCTCTTCAAACATAGCGCGCAGCGCAGCGGATTTGCGCAGGCGGCGAGGGCGATGGATAAGGTCTGTCATGGTCTGCCTGATGTTTGTGGAATCGAAGGCCCAGTATACCTGAATCTGTAGGCAGATGTTTTACGAAAACGGTCCTTAACGTAGCAGGCGCAGCCCCGGCGGCGGCAGAACATGGCGCTTCTTTTATATACCGGAGATTAATACCTCAGGCACTATATCATTTTAAATAAGAATTAGTTTTACGTTGTTTTTAGTTTTATTTCATCGTCATTTAAGTAAATGTGGGTTTTAACATTATTCATATTTATTTTATTTTTCTTTAATCCATATTTATCTCATATGTATTTTATTTTTTTATTTTCTTGTAACCTCATGAAAAAGAATGATTTTTAATTATCTATTTTCCTTTTATTACGTCTTTTTAATTCATGTCCGAATCCGGACTGAGGATAAAGAATAATTGAACCTTTTAGCAATGACGCCGCATAATCCTCCTTGCTAAACATCTATATGTTTTTATGCATTGATAATTGATGGATCAACTATATTACGTCCCTGAGGAGGGATGACAAATGCACTCCTGGAAAAAGAAACTTGTAGTCTCACAATTAGCATTGGCTTGCACTCTGGCAATCACTTCTCAGGCGAATGCTACTACTTACGATACCTGGACTTATTACGACAATCCTACCACCGCGCTTGATTGGAATAATATGGATGCCGCAGGCACTGTTGATGGTAACTATGTAAACTATAGCGGTTTCGTTTACTACAACAATGCCAATGGTGATTTCGATCAGACGTTCAACGGTGACACTGTTAACGGTACGATTTCTACCTATTATCTGAACCATGATTATAATGACGCAACCAGTAATGAGCTGAATATTAGTAATTCAGTTATTCATGGCTCGATTACTTCCATGCTGCCGATTGGTTATTACGATCGTTTTGATACGTTGGATAACGATGGGTTTTCTGAATATTATCGGTTCAACAACGGTACTGATACTGTTGACGGAAACTGGTATGACGGTGATGTGTTCACGCTGAACATCGCTAATTCCACCATTGATGATGATTATGAAGCGTTTTACTTCACTGATTCCTATAAGGATGGTGATGTAACTAAGTACACAAATGAAACATTCGATGTCAGCGAAGGCGTGGCGGTGAATCTTGATGTAGAAAGCAACATCAATATTTCCAACAATTCCCGTGTTGCAGGTATTGCCTTGTCTCAGGGAAATACTTACAACAACACTTACACGACGGAATCCCATAACTGGGATAACAATATTAATGTATTTGACTCTACTGTAACTTCCGGTTCAGATTATATCCTGGATAGTGCTTATACTACTGACACTGGTACTTTTGGCACAGGTCACTTTGGCAATTCCGATGAGCCGAGCGATTATACTGGTGCTGGCGACGTTGCATTATCTTTCACTGATGACAATGGTGCTTCAGACTATGCAATGAAGAACAATGTGTACTTCAGTAATTCTACGCTGATGGGTGATGTCAAATTTACCAGTAACTGGAACGCCAATTTCGATGCGGATGGTGATGATACTAACGGTGATGGTGTTCCTGATACCAACCATGGCTGGGCTGATGACGGCCTCAACGTCGACGAACTGAACCTTACACTTGATAATGGCAGTAAGTGGGTTGGTCAGGCGACTTATACTGTTGATACAACGTCCCGTATGTATGATGTTGAAACGAACAGCCTTACTCCAGGCGCAACATTGGAAGATAATGCCTGGAATCGTATCGTTGGTAATGAAGTTTTCCAGAGCGGCGTGTTTAACGTGACGCTGAACAATGGTTCTGAATGGGACACCGTTGGGGACTCGACTGTTGATACTCTGGCTGTAAACAATGGTTCTCAGGTTAATGTTTCTAATTCTGATTTAACATCAGACACCATTAATTTGACTAATGGTTCTTCACTGAACATTGGTGAAGATGGTTATGTTGACACCGATCACCTGACAATTGACTCCTATAGTACTGTTGGTTTGACCGAATCTACTGGATGGAGCACTTATTCCAATCTGTATGCCAATACCATCACCGTAACTAACGGTGGTGTGTTGGATGTGAATGTTGGTCAGTTTGATACCGAAGTATTCAGCACTGATAAACTGGAACTGACCAGCGGCAATACTGCTGATCACAACGGTAATGTTGTTTCTGGTGTGTTCAATATCCATAGCAGTGATTATGTTCTGAATGCTGACCTGGTGAACGACCGTACCTGGGATACCACTCAGGCTAACTATGGTTACGGTACTATCGCGATGAACTCTGACGGTCACCTGACCATCAACGGTAATGGCGATATCAACAACGGCGACGAACTGGATAACAGCTCTGTTGATAATGTTGTAGCGGCCACTGGTAACTATAAAGTTCGCATCGACAACGCTACTGGTGCCGGTTCTGTTGCGGATTACAAAGGCAACGAGCTGATTTATGTCAATGACGTAAACACCGATGCGACCTTCTCTGCAGCAAACAAAGCTGACCTGGGTGCTTACACCTATCAGGCTAAGCAGGAAGGCAACACTGTCGTGCTGGAACAGATGGAACTGACCGACTACGCTAACATGGCGCTGAGCATTCCTTCTGCGAACACCAATATCTGGAACCTGGAACAAGACACCGTTGGTACTCGTCTGACCAACGCTCGTCATGGCCTGGCGGATAACGGCGGCGCATGGGTAAGCTACTTCGGCGGTAACTTCAACGGCGACAACGGCACCATTAACTACGATCAGGATGTTAATGGCATCATGGTCGGTGTTGATACCAAAGTTGACGGTAACAACGCTAAGTGGATCGTTGGTGCGGCAGCAGGCTTCGCGAAAGGCGATCTGAGCGATCGTACCGGTCAGGTGGATCAGGACAGCCAGTCTGCCTACATCTACTCTTCCGCTCGTTTCGCAAACAACATCTTTGTTGATGGTAACTTGAGCTACTCTCACTTCAACAACGATTTGTCTGCTAACATGAGCGACGGTACTTACGTTGACGGCAACACCTCTTCTGACGCCTGGGGCTTTGGCTTGAAACTGGGTTATGATCTGAAGCTGGGTGATGCAGGCTACGTAACGCCTTACGGCAGCGTATCCGGTCTGTTCCAGTCTGGCGACGACTACCAGCTGAGCAACGACATGAAAGTTGACGGTCAGTCCTACGACAGCATGCGTTATGAAATCGGTGTAGATGCAGGTTATACCTTCACTTACAGCGAAGATCAGGCGCTGACGCCGTACTTCAAACTGGCTTACGTTTACGACGACTCAAACAACGATGCTGACGTAAACGGCGACTCTATCGACAACGGCGTAGAAGGTTCTGCGGTACGTGTTGGTCTGGGTACTCAGTTCAGCTTCACGAAGAACTTCAGCGCCTACACCGATGCTAACTACCTCGGCGGCGGTGATGTTGATCAAGACTGGTCTGCAAACGTTGGTGTTAAATATACCTGGTAATCATTTTCTCTCAGGAGAAATAAAGGTAATTTAAACTGAAAAATGCCCGTCAAGGACTTGACGGGCATTATTGCAAGGAATGCATATGTTATCTTTAAGCAAGCCACTACAGGAATTCAACAGACTCGATAAATGCCTTTCTAAGCATGGTACGCGTTTCGAGTTTGTTAACGATAAAGAGATTATCTGTTCACCTGATGAAAGTAATACCCATACCTTTGTTATTTTAGAGGGGGTTGTTTCGTTAGTTCGGGGTGATAAAGTTCTTATTGGTATTGTGCAGGCCCCCTTTATTTTCGGCTTAGCCGATGGTGTGGCGAAAAAAGAGGCACAATATAAATTAATTGCGGAGAGCGGTTGCATCGGTTATCGCCTCTCATCATCACAAACTCTCGCCATCATTGAGCAGAACCAACTGTGGCGTGAGGCCTTCTGTTGGTTAGTATGGAAAAGCCAGGTACTGGAACTTCGTGACAAGCAGCTCATTGGTAATAATTCTTACGACCAGATTCGTGCGACGTTAATGACAATGATTGAGTGGGATGAAGAACTTCGCTCACGTATTGGTGTTATGAATTATATTCATCAACGAACGCGCGTATCGCGATCGGTGGTGGCGGAAGTTCTCGCGGCCCTGCGTAAGGGTAATTACATTGAAATGAATAAAGGCAAACTGATTAGTATTAACCGTTTGCCCTCCGAATATTAACAAAAATGTTGTGCCTCGTCTGATATAGCGCGAGGCGCGACGACTCAGGATGCAGGAATAGCAATCGGTTTATTGCCGCTTAACTCAGTAACCAAATCGTTAATCCCGTCGCTCATATTGGTAAAACGCGTGAGGGGGGAACGGGTTACGACCACAAAAGCGCCAATATTATATTGTGGGATCATCGCCATATAGGTAATAAAACCGCCGCCGCCGCCTGTTTTCTGGATAATGCCAGGACGTCCGTCTTTTGGTGCCATATAGACCCAGCCCAGACCGAGCGCGTCGGCTTTACCTGGTACGTCCATCCCGATGATTTTCTTTAACTGTGTGCGCTGATAAATCAACGTTTGCATACGATCGGCCTGATGACTACGGTGATAGAAATCTGACGACAGATACTGTTGCATCCAGCGCATCATATCTCCTGGCGTAGAATAGACCCCGCCGCTGCCAATGGCTGCCAGCGTATTATTACAGGGGCTTGCGCCTTTCTCTGCCACCATCAGACGCTTACACTGATCGGGAGAGGGGGTAAACGTGGTGTCTTTCATTCCCAGCGGGCGGGTAATCTTTTCTTCAAACAGTTGTGTATAAGGTTTGCCGGAGGCGGTCGCCAGCGCGTCGGCTAACAGGTCGAACGCCAGATTGGAATAGGCCGCCTGCGAGCCTGGCGCGACTTTTAACGTTGCTGTGGAGAGCCAGCTCCAGCGTTGTTCGCGGGTTGGCCAGACAAATACCGGACGATGCGCCGCGCCGCCGGGCTGTTCTCGCGGAAGCGCGCTGGTATGGGTCGCTAAGTTGACCAACGTAATCGGCGTGCCTTGATACGTCGGGACATGCGCGCCGGGAGGCGCATATTTGCTGAGCGGATCGTTTAATTTTACCGTTCCCTGATCGAGCAATTTTACCAACATTTCACTGGTCATTAGCTTGGTGAGAGAAGCGATACGAATGACCGAATCAAGCTGTGGACGAACATTATTGCCCGGTCTGGTGTCACCGAAACTACGAAACACGCGTTGATTGCCGTCGATCACCACCAGCGCCATGCCCGTGGCGCCGCTACCATAAAAGATATGCTCGGCATAACGATCAACGATATCAGAGGCAAAAACCGGATCGGCAATCGGCTGAGCCGCCTGGACAGAAGTAAGTGATGCCGCAAACAGCATGGCAGTAAAAAGCAGACTACGTTTCAACGGTGATGTCCATAAGTGAAATAACGGTGGTTATGCGTATTTATACTACCCGGCGGCACATTGCAAAACGTTAAAGAGAAAAAAGTGGGTGAAAAAACGTAACGGCGGGTTTTCGTGATGGAGAATGTTTACTTTTGTGATAAAGCGCTTGTGATAACCTGATAGCGCCAGCCTGCCTGCTTAGAATGAAACTCGTCGAAACAATTCTGTTGAGCAGAAGTGCGAACTAAGCGTCACAACGTAGGTCACAATGCCTGGTTTAGCCCTTTCATTTGCGTGGGCATGGCGTGATATTGCCGCCGTTACAGCAGCCGTAATAAAGAGAAGAAGTTAGCAGGAGAGCATGATGTTTAAATCTTTTTTCCCAAAGCCAGGGCCGTTTTTCATGTCGGCGTTTGTTTGGGCGCTTATCGCCGTCATTTTCTGGCAGGCGGGAGGAGGAGATTGGGTGGCGCGACTTGTAGGGGCATCCGATGAAGTGCCTATCAGCGCAGCGCGCTTCTGGTCGCTGGACTATCTGATTTTTTATGCTTATTACCTGATTTGCGTGGGATTATTTGCAACGTTCTGGTTCATCTATAGCCCGCACCGCTGGCAGTACTGGTCGATACTTGGCACCTCGCTCATTATTTTTGTCACCTGGTTTTTGGTGGAGGTTGGCGTCGCGGTTAACGCCTGGTACGCGCCGTTCTATGATTTGATTCAAACGGCGCTCAGCTCGCCGCACAAGGTCACTCTTGGTCAATTTTATCATGAAGTGGGGGTGTTTCTCGGTATTGCGCTTATCGCCGTGGTGATCGGCGTGCTGAACAACTTCTTTGTCAGCCACTATGTATTTCGCTGGCGTACCGCAATGAATGAGCACTATATGGCGCACTGGCAGTACCTGCGCCATATCGAAGGGGCCGCCCAGCGTGTGCAGGAAGATACCATGCGTTTTGCCTCTACACTGGAGAATATGGGCGTGAGTTTTATCAATGCCATCATGACGCTCATCGCCTTTCTGCCGGTGTTGGTCACCCTGTCAGCGCATGTGCCGGATTTACCCATCGTAGGGCATATCCCTTACGGCCTGGTCATTGCCGCCATAGTCTGGTCATTAATGGGGACGGGCCTGCTGGCAGTCGTCGGGATCAAATTGCCGGGGCTGGAATTTAAAAATCAGCGAGTGGAAGCAGCTTATCGTAAGGAGCTGGTCTACGGTGAAGATGACGCCAGCCGCGCCACGCCGCCCACCGTGCGTGAACTGTTTAGCGCGGTGCGCCATAACTACTTCCGTCTCTACTTTCACTATATGTATTTTAACATCGCGCGCATTCTCTATTTGCAGGTCGATAACGTTTTCGGTTTGTTCCTGCTGTTTCCTTCCATTGTTGCCGGTACGATTACGCTGGGGCTGATGACACAAATCACCAACGTGTTTGGCCAGGTGCGCGGTTCGTTCCAGTATTTGATTAACTCCTGGACGACTCTGGTGGAGCTGATGTCTATTTATAAACGTTTACGTAGCTTTGAACGCCAGTTAGATGATCAGCCAGTTCAGGAAGTGACCCACTCTTTTAGCTAACAGAAGGAAACGTTATGTCGGCGGCGTCCCGTCTTTATCCTCTGCCTTTTCTGGCGGTCGCCATATTGGCTGGCTGTAGTAGTCAATCCGGGCAGCCGGTGAGCAAGGGCGAGAAGCCTGTCGACGTGGCAAGCGTAGTTCGTCAGAAAATGCCGGCCAGTGTCAAAGACAGAGAGGCCTGGGCGAAAGATATCGCGACAACGTTTAAGAGCCAGGGGCTGGCGCCGACGGTAGAAAATATCTGTTCGGTGCTGGCTGTCGCCCAGCAGGAGTCCGGTTATCAGGCGGATCCTGTCGTGCCGGGGCTAAGTAAAATAGCCTGGCAGGAGATTGATCGTCGTGCTGAACGACTACACATTCCGCTGTTTCTGGTGCACACCGCGCTGAAAATTAACTCCCCCAACGGCAAGAGCTATAGCGAACGCCTGGACACGGTAAAAACCGAAAAACAGCTTAGCGCTATTTTTGACGACTTTATCAATATGGTCCCTATGGGGCAGACGCTATTTGGCTCATATAACCCGGTGCATACGGGCGGCCCGATGCAGGTCAGCATTGCCTTTGCCGAACAGCACGCGAAAGGCTATCCGTGGAAGATGACGGGTACGGTACGTCAGGAGGTCTTTACGCGCCGTGGCGGATTGTGGTTTGGAACCTACCATTTGCTGAATTACCCGGCGAACTACAGCGCGCCTGTTTTCCGCTTCGCCGACTTCAACGCGGGATGGTACGCCAGCCGTAACGCTGCGTTCCAGAATGCCGTCAGTAAAGCCAGTGGGGTAAAACTGGCGCTGGATGGCGATCTGATTCGTTATAACAGCAAGGAAGCGGGCAAAACAGAGTTAGCGGTGCGCAAACTGGCAGGGCAGTTGGGAATGAGTGAGCGTGAAATTCGCAGCCAACTGGAGAAAGGCGATAGCCTGGCGTTTGAAAAAACGGCGCTCTACAAGAAAGTCTATAAACTGGCCGAGGCCAAAACGGGTAAGACGCTTGCGCGGGAAATGTTGCCCGGTATTCAACTGGAAAGTCCGAAGATCACGCGTAAGCTGACGACCGCCTGGTTTGCTAAACGAGTTGATGAGCGGCGGGCGCGGTGTATGGGGCGATAAATTTCGCGCTGGGATATTTTCTCCAGCGCGCTAAGGTTTATTGGTGACGGTGACGCCAGCGTAAAAACGCGGCGATAACGGCGAAAATGAGGCAGCCCGTGAGGAAGGGCACCAGGCCAAAAATCGTCCCGACGCCCAGCCCAATCTCTACCCGCGGTCGACCTGTATCCTGTACCTGCATCAGATGCTCATAGATGCCCGGCGCATGAACCAGCAGGTTTAAGAGTTGCGCTCCGGCCCAGAAGCAAAACAGTACAAATATGGCGTAAGCAATATTTCCGGGCGTAGAGGAGGTTTCTCGATGCTTCCCGCTGAACAGCGATTTTGAGAGAGTGAAATCAGCCATAAAGACCTCCAGGATGATCGGCTACGATCTGGCGTTATGCCATCGGCTTACTGTGAAGTCTGACAGGTCATTGTGTTTGTCAATATCAGAATCATGGTAATTTCACATACGGAATGTATCCATCGCGTAAATTTTTGTTAGTTGTCACAAAACGATCACTTTTATCAAAATCAATTAACATTTAAGAAATTCCGTATCCCCCACAGACTCGCTCGCAAGAAGTATGCAAAAATACGTTTTTGTTGCTGTTAATACGTCGGAGTCGTTATGCGTTTGCCTGTAAAAATTCGTCGTGACTGGCACTACTATGCCTTCTCTATTGGCCTTATCTTTATTTTGAATGGTGTCGTAGGATTGCTGGGTTTTGAGGCGAAAGGATGGCAAACCTATGGCGTTGGGCTGGTAACGTGGATTATCAGCTTCTGGCTGGCGGGGTTCATCATTCGCCGGCGCGAAGATGATGAGGTAAAAGACGCCCGATAAACGTTGCGCTATCGGGCGTGCGCTATTACATCGTGGTTTTTAAGGCGTTATTCGCCGTATGGCGTTCCAGCGCCAGCTCAATCAGGCGGCTGATCAAATCGGTATAGCCCAATCCGCTCGCCTGCCAGAGTTTTGGATACATACTGATATTGGTAAAACCTGGCAGCGTATTAATCTCGTTAATCACGACCTCATTGTCTGCCGTTAAGAAGACATCGACACGCGCCATACCCGCGCACCCCAGCGTCTGATAAGCCTGGATCGCGATCGCGCGGATCTTGTCATTCACCTCGGAAGGGATCTGCGCAGGCACGACAACTTGTGCGCCGTTATCATCAATATACTTAGTATCGTAGGCGTAAAATTCGCTATTCAGTACGATTTCGCCGCAGGTACTGGCCTGTGGGTTATCGTTACCTAATACGGCGCATTCGATCTCGCGCCCTTTGATCCCTTGCTCCACCACCACTTTATGATCGAATTCGAAAGCCAGCGCGACCGCCTGCTGATATTGCGCTTCGTTAGCGACTTTACTAACGCCGACCGAAGAGCCCTGATTGGCGGGCTTAACGAACAGCGGCAGTCCCAGACGGGATTCAACCTCGGCAAAACTAAACGCGTGACGATTCGTTCGGGTGAGTGTAATAAACGGGGCGATATTCAGTCCTGCATCGCGTAGCAGTCGTTTGGCGACGTCTTTATCCATGCAGGCTGCGGAGCTCAGCACGTCTGAACCGACAAACGGTAAGTTTGCGACGCGCAGCATCCCCTGCAATGAGCCGTCTTCGCCCAGCGTACCGTGGACGATAGGAAAAATAACATCTACCGTCGGTAGCGGCTGCCCGTTCTGGGCGTTAATCAATTGGTGTTGATGTTTGCCAGGCACCTGGGCCAGACTGATTGCCGAAGGACGTAGCGCGATATGTGCCGGATCGTCTGCATTCTGCAAATAATTTTCCGCATCGTTAACATGCCATTGTCCTGCCTTATCTATCCCTAACAGCACCACGTCGAAGCGGGTTTTATCGATCGCATCAACGATATTTTTCGCTGATTGCAAAGACACTTCATGTTCCGCCGACTTACCGCCAAATACTATTCCTACCCGCAATTTCGCCATCTTAAAAACCCATTCCATCGAATGCAAAGCGTATACATTACCACGACAAAACGCGGGTTTCGCGGGCTTCTGCCATAATGTTTATGGGATGTGAGAACGGAGGCCGCGTGAGAGGTAAGGGTTTTCTGATTATTGTGCTGTTGGGCGGCATTGGCGGGCTGGGTTATCGTTATCTTCCCTCTTATTATAATCCTTTTGCTCCGCTACAACTTGCCGATCCGCCAGGCTGGATCACGACCTTCAAACTACAGCGCCTTACGCCGTCGCAGTGCCGGGAGCTTTTGACGGCGGCCAATCAACAGGGATTAATTTCATCACAACCTGTTGCGGATAGCGCTGGTGAATGTCCCTTGTCCCATGTTGTGCGCGTCAGAGATTTTGGCCAGGTCAAACTGAGCAGCAGTTTTTTAGCCTCCTGCCCGCTGGCGCTGCGCTCCGCGCTGTTTGTCGAACAGCAGGTAAAACCTTTAACAGAAACGTGGATGAAGCGCCGCCTGACCCGCATCGAACATCTGGGCAGCTATGCCTGCCGTAATATTTATCACCGCCCGGATGCGCGTCGCAGTGAACATGCCAGCGCAGAAGCGCTGGATGTCAGCGGGTTTCAGCTATCGGATGGCCGAAAAATCACTATCCTGCGCGGCTGGGAGCTCGATGAGACGGGGCCCTGGTTACGCGCTATGTTAAACGCCAGTTGCCATTATTATGGCAATGGGCTCGGGCCTGACTATAACGCTGCTCATGCTAACCATTTTCATCTTGGAATGCGGGGCTACGGCGTGTGTCGTTAAAGCATAAACGTCTGCCTTGCGCGGCTATATAATGTGACATGTTTCACAAAAATGATGAACGGGGAGACAAAATAGCAAAGTGTGACGTATCGCACCTCTGGAACCACCAGGAAAAAGAGAACTTGCTAAGCTAACGCGTATTTTCAGCTACTTACCGTTACGAGTCTTATGGAATCCTGGAAAGTTAATCTAATTTCCGTTTGGTTTGGATGTTTTTTTACCGGGCTGGCAATCAGCCAAATCCTGCCATTCTTACCCCTTTATATTTCCCAGCTTGGCGTCTCTTCCCATGAAGCGTTATCAATGTGGTCCGGGTTAACGTTTAGCATCACGTTTCTTATTTCCGCCATTGTGTCGCCGATGTGGGGCAGTCTCGCCGATCGTAAAGGGCGTAAACTGATGCTATTGCGCGCGTCGCTCGGGATGGCGATAGCTATTCTACTGCAGGCATTTGCGACCCATGTCTGGCAACTTTTCCTGCTGCGCGGAATCATGGGGTTAACGTCAGGCTATATCCCCAATGCCATGGCGCTGGTAGCCTCTCAGGTACCGCGCGAACGTAGCGGCTGGGCGCTCAGTACGCTTTCTACCGCGCAGATCAGCGGCGTTATCGGCGGGCCGTTAATGGGCGGCTTTGTCGCGGATCATATCGGGCTGCGGGCGGTATTTCTGATTACCGCCATGCTGTTGGTGGTGAGCTTTCTGGTCACGCTATTTTTAATTAAAGAAGGCGTGCGTCCGGTCATCAGGAAAAGCGAACGCCTGAGCGGTAAAGCCGTTTTTGCGTCGTTACCTTATCCTGCGCTGGTGATCAGCTTGTTTTTTACCACGATGGTCATTCAACTCTGTAATGGTTCCATCAGTCCAATCCTGGCGCTGTTTATCAAATCAATGATGCCGGACAGTAATAACATCGCCTTTCTTAGCGGGTTAATTGCCTCGGTGCCCGGTATCTCCGCGCTTATCTCCGCGCCTCGCCTGGGAAAACTTGGCGACAGAATCGGCACGGAAAGAATTCTGATGGCCACGCTTATCTGCGCAGTGCTGCTTTTCTTCGCGATGTCCTGGGTCACCACGCCGTTCCAGTTGGGACTGTTGCGTTTCTTGTTGGGCTTTGCCGATGGCGCGATGTTACCCGCCGTACAAACGTTATTGGTGAAATACTCCAGCGACCAAATTACCGGACGTATTTTTGGCTACAACCAGTCATTTATGTACCTGGGCAACGTGGTTGGGCCGTTGATGGGCGCGACGGTATCGGCGATGGCCGGTTTCCGCTGGGTTTTTATCGCTACGGCGGCGATCGTGTTAATCAATATTGGGCAACTGACCCTGGCGTTACGTCGTCGGCGTAACGCGCAAAAAGCGAAAGGCCAATAGCGGTGCATCGTAACGGCGCTTCTGCCGTTACGATATGGTTTAAATTAAAAGATATATTCTTTATCCGTGAAGTTTTTCTATAGATGGCATAACCTTAAATTATGATATAGCGTGATTATTGTTTTTTGATGGTTTATTATCGTCTCGTTTTCGGTCTGAGAAACGTTTCGCTGCGGCGACAGTGATAATTATTTGTGTAAAGTTCTTCCTGTATCATAAAAATAGTACTTTCAGCCTCTAGGCAGTGGTTCTTCATAGTGATAACGTCACCCTGGAACTAATAAGGAAATATGGTCATGAAAAATCTCATAGCAGAGTTGTTGCTTAAGCTAGCCCAAAAAGAAGAAGAGTCGAAAGAACTGGTTGCTCAGGTAGAAGCGTTAGAGATTATCGTCACAGCAATGTTACGTAACATGGCGCAAAACGAGCAGGAGATGTTGATACGTCAGGTAGAGGGGGCACTTGAAGGCGTAAAGCCGGATGCCAGCGTTCCTGATCACGATACGGAATTGCTGCGCCAATATGTAAAAAAGTTGCTGAGACACCCCCGGCACTAATCGTATTTAAAACAACACAGGTGTTATAACGTTACTTTTATGAAATAACATAGCCGCTTCGTTTTTATTTTGCTCTGTATTAACCAGAAGAAAATAAAAACGAAGCGGCTATGGTAATAACAGTGTAACGCTATGCGCTGTTCTTCTGCATCCTGCCAGTGTGACTGTGGATAATCGAATTGCACATTAGCCTACGGTTTGTCAATCAATAAAACATCTATTGCTAACGGTAAGTAATACTTTTACAGCCGGGTGGTATTTTTGCCAGTAACAGCCAGACTTATATAAAGTCCCTGGGATATTTCCCAAAGGGACAACGTGTAATGTGTACACTGACAAAAGGATGGTGCTATGAAAATAACATTACTGGTGACTTTACTTTTTGGCCTGGTCTTTTTAACCGCCGTCGGCGCAACCGAGAAACCGTTAACGCCGCAACAGCAGCGCATGACGACCTGTAATCAGCAGGCGACAGCGCAAGCGTTGAAAGGCGATGCGCGTAAAACCTACCTTAGCGACTGCCTGAAAAACAGTAAGTCGGCCCCTGGCGAGAAAAGCCTGACGCCGCAACAGCAGAAAATGCGTGAATGCAATGTTCAGGCGACGGAACAATCCCTGAAAGGCGATGACCGTAGCAAGTTTATGAGCGCCTGCCTGAAAAAAGCGGCGTAGTGCTATCGGGTGAGCCCTGAAAAACACTCACCCGAAATTTCATACTCCCTCCATGCGCTCTGTTTCTATAATTTGGGAAAATTGTTTCTAAATGTTCCCAAAAATAATGAATGATGAAAATTTTTACCGAAAAGCAGTTGAACAGGCGGTAGCGCCGCCTGACCCTCCTGATGATCGTCAGCGCTCCGGGTTGCGCTTCGCCCGGCGCATCAGGCTACCGCGCGCGGTGGGGTTAGGGGGGATGTTTTTACCGGTGGCCGCCGTGTTAGTGACGCAACCTGTCTTTGGCGGCTGGTGGCTGTTGCTGGTCGGCTGGTCTTTTGTCTGGCCGCATCTGGCGTGGCAGTGGTCGGCGAAAGCCCTTGATCCGCTACGTCAGGAAATTTACAACCTGAAAGTGGATGCGATCCTCTCCGGCATGTGGATCGCGCTGATGGGCGTCAATATGTTGCCTGCCGCCGCGCTGTTTATGATGATGAGCATGAATCTGATGGGGGCTGGCGGGCGGCGGCTATTCACTGCCGGAATGGGGCTTTTGCTGGCGTCATGTCTGGTGACGTTGCAGCTTACCGGGCTACCCGTCGCTATGCGAAGCTCGTCGCTGGAAGTTACGCTCTCTTTGCCCGTCATTATGTTGTATCCGCTTCTGTTCGCCTGGGTAAGTTATCAAACGGCCATTAAATTAGCGGAACATAAGCGACGCTTGCAGGCGATGAGCTCGCGGGATGGCATGACCGGCGTCTATAACCGACGCCACTGGGAAATTTTATTACGTAATGAATTCGATCACAGCCGACGCCACCATCGGGAGGCGACATTGTTGATTATCGACATCGATCATTTTAAGAGCATTAACGACACCTGGGGGCATGATGTTGGGGATGAGGCTATTATCGCCCTGACGCGTCAATTACAGATAACGCTACGCGGGAGTGATATTATCGGGCGCTTTGGCGGCGACGAATTCGCGGTGATTATGTGCGGAACGCCGGCAGACAGCGCGATTACCGCCATGTCGCGAGTGCATGAACGGCTAAATACCTTACGCTTGCCGGGCGCGCCGCAGGTCATGTTACGTATCAGCGTGGGCGTGGCGCCGTTAACGCCACAAATCGGTCATTATCGGGAATGGCTAAAGTCTGCGGATATGGCGCTTTATAAAGCAAAGAATGCCGGACGTAACCGCACCGAAGTGGCGGCATGACGTCCAGCCGGGCCTCAGGATTTACTGAGCGCCTCTGATTTTTCCATACACTTCGTCATCGCTTCTATTACCGCAGCGCGGAAGCCACGTTCTTCCAGAACGCGTACGGCTTCAATCGTCGTTCCGCCAGGCGAGCACACCATATCTTTCAGTTCGCCGGGATGCTTTCCGGTTTCGAGTACCATTTTCGCCGATCCCATGACGGCCTGCGCGGCGAATTTATAAGCCTGAGCGCGAGGCATACCGCCCAGAACGGCTGCGTCCGCCATCGCCTCGATAAACATAAAGACATAGGCCGGCGAAGATCCGCTCACGCCAACCACCGGATGGATCATCGGCTCAGCAATCACTTCCGCCTCGCCAAAGCAGCGGAAAATATTCAGCACATCAGCCGTATCTTCCGGTGTGACCAGCGCGTTTGGCGTGACGGAGGTCATTCCTGCGTTGACCAGCGACGGCGTATTCGGCATAGCGCGAATGATTTTACGGTCGTGTCCCAGCGCGCGCGCAAGCTGATCAAGCGTTACGCCTGTGGCGATAGAGACCACCAGCGAGTCTTTGTTCAGGCTGGAGGAGATTTCACTGAGCACTTTCACCATAATGCCCGGTTTTACCGCGCCGAAAACGATATCCGCGACCTGAGCGACCTCCTGCGCGCTTTGCGCCGCATTAATGCCGTACTGGTCATGCAGGGCGGCAACTTTATCGGGGGAGGGGGTGTAGACCCAGATCTGACCGGGAAGTACCTGACCGCTGGCAATCAGTCCGCCAAGAATAGCCTTGCCCATATTACCGCAGCCAATAAAACCGATTTTCTTCTCCATCTCGTCACTCCCTATGTTTGTGTGTTATGGGGAATGGTTAGCTTAACGCGGATTGAAAACGGGCAGAAGGAGAAACAGCACTTTGATGAAAGGCAAAAGCGCGAGACAATAAAAGATTGTATACCGTACGGGAGACATTATGACCATCTGGGTGGATGCGGATGCGTGTCCGAATGTCATTAAAGAAATTTTGTACCGCGCCGCCGAGCGGATGCAGTTGCCGCTTATTCTGGTTGCCAATCAGGCCTTGCGCGTGCCGCCTTCGCGTTTTATCCGCACGCTCCGCGTGGCCGCCGGGTTTGACGTGGCGGACAATGAAATTGTGCGTCAATGCGAAGCGGGCGATCTGGTGATTACCGCAGATATTCCGCTGGCGGCTGAAGTGCTGGAAAAAGGCGCTGCGGCTCTTAATCCCCGGGGAGAACGCTATAGCGACGCCACGATTCGCGAACGTCTGACGATGCGTGACTTTATGGACACGCTACGCGCCAGCGGCGTACAAACGGGGGGACCAAACACTCTCTCGCCGCGCGATCGTCAGCATTTTGCCGCCGAGCTGGATAAGTGGTGGCTGGAAAGCCAGCGTAAAAAATAAATCGTGTAATGAAAAATTTACAGTTTATTCATTTCTGATTCTTGCTATAGTACTAATATTGTGACTTTAGTACCTTTGTGTAAATTATTATTTACATTTATGCGTTGTACTAGTTAGATGATATGATTATAACATTGCTGATATCAAATCCTGCGTATGCGCAGTTCCTGGGGGAACGCCTGCTATGATGCAACCTCTTTATCTTGTTGGCCCGCGGGGCTGTGGGAAAACCACCATCGGTATGGCGCTGGCGCAGGCAACCGGTTTCCGGTTTGCAGATACCGACCGCTGGCTGCAATCGCACGTGCAGATGAGCGTCGCTGATATCGTTGAAAAAGAAGGCTGGGGAGGGTTCCGCGCCCGGGAAACCGCGGCCCTGGAGGCGGTAAGCGCGCCTTCGACTGTCGTGGCGACGGGAGGCGGTATTATTCTCACGGAGTATAACCGACGTTATATGCACCGTGTTGGCGTAGTGATTTATCTGTGCGCGCCGGTATCCACGCTGGTTAACCGGCTTGAGGCTGAACCTGAAGCGGATCTGCGCCCGACCCTCACCGGCAAGCCGTTGAGCGAAGAGGTTCGGGAAGTGCTTGAGCAGCGTGACGCGTTGTATCGCGAAACGGCGCATTACATCATTGACGCGACGAAAGCGCCGGCCCAGGTCGTTTCTGAAATTATTGCGGCGCTGCCGCCGTCGACGCAACGGTTACAGGGAGATGTCTATACTTAACGCTCACCCAGAATAAAGGAAACGCTATGCCAACCAGACCACCTTATCCGCGGGAAGCTTATATCGTCACCATTGAAAAAGGCACGCCGGGCCAGACGGTGACGTGGTATCAGCTACGGGCTGACCATCCGAAACCTGATTCGCTCATCAGCGAGCATCCGACCGCAGAAGAAGCGATGGATGCGAAAAAACGTTACGAAGATCCGGATAAATCATAGACGCATGAACCACTCGGAAGGGATTCCGGGTACCCCTAAATTGTATCTCCATCACATTCTTGAAACATTTATACTGGCAACTAAAACCGTAAATTAAGCGATAACAATACAATATTGGAGTTATTTGGAATCTTTACACAATACGTTGCTCATCTGCTGCTACGCTTTCTGAGATTTGTAGGGCAGGTAGCGCGGTGAGCGTGTGAATATTTGCCCGGGAATTACGACGAAGTAATAAGGTGGAATAAAAATGAGTGCGTCGTTGGCAATCCTCACAATCGGCGTTGTGCCAATGAGCGAAGTGTTACCGCTTCTGACGGAATACATCGACGAACAACACATCACCCATCATAGCCTGCTGGGAAAAATGAGCCGGGAAGACGTTATGGCGGATTACGCTGTAGAGCCTGGCGACGATCCGCTTTTGACGTTGCTGAATGATAACCAGATAGCCCATGTTTCCCGCCAGAAAGTGGAGCGAGATTTACAGAGCGTTGTCGAGGTGCTGGATAACCAGGGTTATGACGTCATTATACTGATGAGCACCGCGGCGATTAAAAGTATGGCAGCCCGTAATTCTATTTTGCTTGAACCGCTGCGTATTATTCCACCGCTTGTCGCCTCTATTGTGGATGGGCATCAGGTGGGCGTGATTGTGCCTGTTGCAGAACTTCTGGCGGCCCAGGAGAAAAAATGGCAGGTATTGCAAATGCCGCCGGTGTATTCGCTGGCGAATCCGGTTCACGGTTCTGAGCAACAGTTAATTGATGCCGGGCAGGCGCTATTGGATCAAGGCGCGGACGTCATTATGCTGGATTGTCTGGGTTTTCATCAGCGTCATCGGGATATTTTACAGCAGGCGCTGGATGTGCCGGTTTTACTCTCTAATGTTTTGATTGCGCGGTTAGCTTCAGAACTGCTTGTCTAATTTTACGTGACAGGCCGAACGTCAGGACTCTATATTGGGTGTTAATTTAATAATGAGACGGGGCCTGATTATGCTACAAAGCAATGAATACTTTTCCGGGAAAGTGAAGTCTATTGGATTTACCAGCAGTAGCACCGGCCGGGCCAGCGTTGGTGTGATGGCGGAAGGGGAGTATACCTTTGGCACCGCCGAACCCGAAGAGATGACGGTTGTGAGCGGCGCGTTGAAGGTACTGTTGCCGGGAACCGTCGAATGGAAAGTGTATACAGCCGGTGAGGTGTTTAACGTGCCTGGCCACAGCGAGTTTCATCTACAGGTTGCTGAGCCCACCTCGTATCTGTGCCGCTATTTGTAACGGTGAGTCCCCTCTCCGGCGGAGAGGGACCCTCTGGTTAGCGCTGCGCTTCGCCGCCTAATCCTTCCACCAGGCTTTGAATCAGCGCCGCCAGCTCGCCGGTCATCAGGATAAAGTCCGCGTCAAAACGTTGGGCAAAATCTTCCCGGTCGATATCTTCGTTCTGATCGCGCAGCTCGTCGCAGAATTTCAGACGCTTAATGGAGCCGTCGTCGCACATGACGAATTGAATACGCTGCTGCCAGTCGAGCGCCAGCTTCGTGACCACTTTACCCGCTTCAATATGAACGGCGATCTCGTCGCTGACCAGATCCTGCTTTTTCGCGCGGATCACGCCGCCATCTTCCAGCATCGCTTTCAATTCGGCTTCGTCCAGCAACTGGAAACCCTGAGCGACCGTACCGGAGCGCACCCACTCGGTGAGCGTCAGCTCAATTGGATTTTCCAGCGCCAGCGGGACGACCGGCAGCGAGCCAAGACTTTTACGCAGTAGCGCCAAAGTATCTTCCGCTTTTTTCGCGCTGGCGCAGTCAACCATAATCAGGCCGTTAACGGTATCAATCCACATCATTGTCTGACTGAAGCGGCTAAACGCGCGCGGCAGCAACGAATGCAACACTTCATCCTTCAGGGAATCTTTTTCCGTCTTCTTCAGCTTGCGTCCCTGATCGGCTTCCAGTTTCTGGATTTTCGCCTCCAGAGCCTGTTTGATCACTGGCGATGGCAGGATTTTCTCTTCTTTGCGCGCGCAAATAATAATTTGGCCATTGGCGGTGTGCGTTAACGCATCGCTGTGAGAGCCCATCGGCGGAACCCAGCCCATTTTGGCCATATCCTGGCTACCGCATGGGGTAAACGTCATTGAGGCGAGCTGTTTCTCCATCTCTTCGGCGCGTAATGTGATATCGCGGCTAAGACGGTAAACCATTAAATTTTTGAACCACAGCATGATAATTTCCACGGCCTTGTCGTTAAATCCAGGCGGTATAGTAACGAATTGTCGGCAGGCTTGCATTGCCAATCAGAACGGTGAATTCTACCCTGTTGATATTCCCAAAAAATGAGGAGCGGTATGTGCGTATTGGTATCGATTTAGGCGGCACAAAAATGGAAGTCATTGCGCTTGATGATGCAGGAGAGCAGCGGTTTCGCCATCGTCTGCCTACGCCGCGGGAGGATTATCAGCAAACGATAGAAACCGTCGCTACGCTGGTCGACATGGCGGAACAGGCGACCGGCCAGACCGGTAGCGTTGGCATTGGCATTCCCGGTTCTCTCTCGCCTTACACCGGCGTGGTAAAAAACGCTAACTCTACGTGGCTTAACGGCCAGCCGTTCGATAGCGATGTGAGCCGTCGTCTGAAGCGTGAAGTGCGGTTAGCCAACGATGCCAATTGCCTGGCGGTATCAGAGGCGGTAGATGGCGCGGCAGCGGGGGCGCAAACGGTATTTGCGGTGATTATCGGTACCGGGTGCGGCGCGGGCGTAGCGCTAAATGGCCGGGCGCACATCGGCGGCAACGGTACGGCAGGTGAATGGGGCCACAATCCGTTGCCGTGGATGGATGACGATGAGTTGCGTTACCGCGAAGAAATTCCCTGTTATTGCGGTAAACAAGGCTGTATCGAAACCTTTATTTCCGGTACGGGATTTGCTACGGATTACCAGCGTTTGAGCGGTAACGCGCTAAAAGGCGATGAGATTATTCGTCTGGTCGACGCGCAGGACGCCGTGGCGGAACTGGCGTTAAGCCGTTATGAGCTGCGGCTGGCGAAAGCATTATCTCATGTCGTGAATATTCTGGATCCGGATGTCATTGTGCTGGGCGGCGGTATGAGCAATGTTGAGCGCCTGTACAAGACGGTTCCGTCGCTGATGAAATCGTTTGTTTTTGGCGGCGAGTGCGAGACGCCGGTACGTAAGGCGCGGCATGGCGATTCGAGCGGCGTGCGCGGCGCGGCCTGGCTGTGGCCGCTGGCGTAACGTTTCTAGCCGGATGACGTCATCCGGCAACCGGCGTGACCGATGGCTGCTTGTGTTTTAGACGTCCGTATACCAGCAACGACGACATGGCGGAAAACGAGAGCAGGGCGGCGGGAAGCGCCACGTAGTGGTACGTAAAACCTAGCGTCAGCATCAGCCCGCCGCACCAGGCGCCAATCGCGCTACCGAGATTAAACGCGATTTGCCCTCCCGCCGCGCCCAGCAGTTCGCCGCCTTTGGCGTTTTGCAGTAGCAGGATTTGCAGCGGCGCAGAGAGCGCAAACAGACCAGCGCAGCAGATAAACGCGAAAGTCAGCGATGCCGTTTTGTATCCGCTGAAGAAAAAGAGCGCCATGAGAGAGAGCACGATAACGAGGTCAGTCACTACCGCGATGCGCAGCGGCGTATATCTGCCGGAGAGTTTGCCGCTTAACAGATTGCCTAACACCATCCCCAGCCCGACCAGCATCATAATAAACGTCATGCTCGTCTCCGAAAAACCGGAGATGTACATCATAAATGGCTTGATATAGCTGAACCAGGCAAAAACGCCCGCATTGCCGAACATCGTGGCGGCGAAAATGAGCCACGGCGTAGGACTACGCAAGAAGTGGAACTGCTCGCGCAGGCTGCCTTGGGCTTTGTCACGGATATCCGGCACCCAGAAGAAAATTGCGGTGAGCACAGCGATGTTGAAAACCGCGATCAATAAAAAGGTGTAGCGCCAGCTAAATTCCTGGCTCAGGTAAGTGCCGACCGGAATGCCCACCAGATTCGCCACCGTCATCCCTGAAACCATACCCGCGACGGCGGCGGTGACCTTCCCGGGGCGGGTAATCTTTGACAAGACAATGGCGCCGACGCCAAAAAAGGCGCCGTGCGGAAAGCCGGAAACCAGTCTGCCGACGGCGAGCATCAGATATGACGAGGAAAAGGTAAATATGGCATTGCCCATCACGCACAGCATGACCAGAAACAGCAATATATGTTTAAGCGAAAAGCGGCTGGAAAAGAGCGCCATAATGGGAGCGCCCAGCACGACGCCGAAGGCGTAAAACGAGATCATATGCCCGGCGGCGGGAATCGTTATTCCGACATCGCGTGCCAGCTCCGTCAGCACGCCCATAATGCCAAACTCGGCCATCCCCAGGCCGAACGTACCCAGCGCCAAAGAAAAAATAACTTTTTTCATACCACCTGCCGAAAATAAAGGCGCATGTTGCGCGCTGTGCTGTGAATTGTCACAGCCAATCAACATATAGCTTGCAGATAAGCGCGAGGTAATACCATTCCTTATCCGTTTTTGTGTATTCATTATTGTGCTATGTCATGACGGTATGTTGTGCCCAGGATGACACTCGCGTTACTCCACGGCAAACGCTTTGTCCAGTTTGCTATAACCAAGCCCATTGATTTTTTTCACTTTTATCTGCACGGGGATACGTTCTTTCATGGCTTCCACGTGGCTAATCACACCGATGGTCTTCCCGCTGGCATTCAGCGCGTCGAGCGCATCCAGCGCGGCGTCCAGCGTTTCGCTATCAAGCGTGCCGAAGCCTTCGTCGAGGAACAAAGAATCAATGCGCGTTTTATGGCTGACCAAATCTGATAACGCCAGCGCCAGCGCCAGGCTGACCAGGAAACTTTCGCCGCCTGATAACGTTCGCGTATCGCGCACGGCGTCGGCCTGCCAGGTATCGACAACCTCCAGTTCCAGCGCGTCGCTGGCTTTGCGCTGCAATAAATAGCGACCATGCAGGCGGGTGAGCTGATGATTCGCCAGCCAGACCAGATTATCCAGCGTCAGTCCCTGGGCGAATTTGCGGAACTTATCACCTTCTTTAGAGCCGATCAGCGCATTGAGATAGCCCCAGTCTTCCACTTGCTGAGAGGCTTGCTTCATTTCCGCCATCAGCGCGCGTTGGCGCTGCCGATTATCTGCATCCTGTTTAATTTGCTGGCGGATTTCCCCCTGGCGTGTCGTGTTCTCGCGCAGTTGTTGCGCCAACTGCGCCAGCCGCTGCGCGAGCTGCTCTGCCGTACACGTTGGGTCCAGACCGGCGGGCGGCTGTTGCTGATGGTCAGCCAGCGCCTGCGCGGACTGCGCGCTTAACGCCTTCGCTTGTTGTAGCTGACTTTCCAGCGTTTGTTGTTGTTTTTCCAGACGGGTCACGGTCTCTTCATCCAACAACGCCGCCAGGAACGTTGCCTGGCTGTCAAACGGGCTATTTTTTAACGCCGCATCAAAGTGCGCTATCGCCTCGGCGGCGCGCTGCTGTTCCTGCGTCGTCTGTTCCTGCAGGGTTTGCAACTGGCTTTGTAATGACACGCACTCATCATGCGCCTGCCGCCAGTTATCCAGCGGCACGTCGTCGTCGGAATCCGCGGTATCCGTTTGCGGTAGCGTCTCCAGCAACGGGGCAAGCCTGTCGATCTGCG
The DNA here is from genome assembly GCF_056991255.1 of Salmonella sp. A1325. NCBI lineage: Bacteria > Pseudomonadati > Pseudomonadota > Gammaproteobacteria > Enterobacterales > Enterobacteriaceae > Salmonella > Salmonella sp. A1325. The sequence goes on from NZ_JAMLWO010000003.1 coordinate 134,785, forward strand.
TTTGCAAATCCGCGAACTCTGTCTGACGCTGTTGCCATATTTTCGCTTCGTCGGCGCGCTCATTCAGCCACGAAGCCTCGTTTTCTGGCGCAGGAAGGGAAAGCGTATACTGCGCCAAATCAGCCGTCAGCGAGGCCTGACGCTGCGCAATCTGCGCGGTAAAGCGCGCTACTTGTTCAGTATGCGCCGCGATTTGCGTTTGTAGAGCATGACGCTGGCTGAGCTGATCCAACTGTTGCTCATGCTCTTCCGCGGCGGTCAACCAGCCCGCGAGGTCTTCTTGCGGCTGGAGCTGAACGCCCAGCGTAGCGCACAGCGTTTGCCATTCCTCAGTAAGCGCTTGCTCCTCCTGCAACAACGACTGCGCCTCGCTTTCATCCCGCTGTAATTGTTGCGTTAAGGCATCTAACTGTCCTCGCAGCGCCGCGCCTTCTTCCGCCAGTGCTTTGACCTCTTTTTCCAGCGCGTCGCGGCGGGTTTGATTCGCGCTCAGCTCCAGCGCCTGATAGGCGGCGATGGCGGGGTGTGTCGTCGAGCCGCAAAGCGGACACGGCTGGCCGGACTGTAAGTGCGCCCGCTGGCTTTCCAGATCTTTGATGCGCGCCTCCTGCTCGCAAATAGTGCGAACGTCCGCAAGCTCCTGCGCTTTAGTCTTATAACTCAGGCGCTTATCCGCCAGACGTTGGGTGTATTGCGCCTGCTCCTGATGATGACGCGCGATAGCTGCCTGTAGCTGCGCCTGACGCTTTTGTTTCGGGACAATTTGCCCCTGAAGCGCGGCGAGACGATGGCGTAGCGGACGCTGCCGGGTATGCAATGCTCTGGCTTCCGCCAGCGCCTGTGGCGTGAGGTCGAGCGTGAGCGGCGGTAGCGCATCACGCTGACGCGTATCGCTCAGCAACTGCTGTTGCCATTGGCTCAGTTGCGCCCGGTCGTGGGATTGTTGTGTTAATAATGCTCGCCACCCCGCCAGTTCGCTGCGCCAGACGCGGATGCTGTCGTGTTCCGCCAGCCATGTCTTCAACCGCTGCCCTGTGGCGTTCAGTTGCGTGAATTGTCGATGCGCGCAGGCGCGGATACGCTGGCGCAGGCGATAAGCGCTTTGTAAGCGAGCATTCACTTCATCACTGTGCTGGCGAACACGCTCAACGGCGCGGGTTTGTTCCTGAATGCGCTCCCAATGTGGGCGCAACTGGCGAGCAGGTTGCGCCAGCGTCAGCGCCGCGAGCTGCGGCTGCGCTTTTTCTCGCGCCTCTTGTGCTGCGTACAGCGCCTGCTGTCGGGCGTGTAATTCAGTGTGGAGCTCGTTTTTTCGGGTCAGCCAGTGAAGGTGCTGCTGCTGTCCCTGCTGGCTGGCCAGCAGGCGTTTCTCTTCGTCAGTAAGCGCCTGCAAACTGGCTTCCAGTTGCTGTAACTGTTCGTCCGCCAATAGGGCGACGCCGCTGGCCTGCGCTTGTAACTTTTCCAGTTCGAGACGGGCTGATTTATGTTTTTCAAATACCTGTGCGGAGATCTGCCCGTAAATCTCAGTGCCGGTGAGCTCCTCCAGAAGCTCTGCGCGCTCTTTCGCTTTGGCGTTAAGAAAGGCGGCGAACTGCCCCTGTGATAACAACATCGAACGGGTGAAGCGCTCGTAGTCCAGCCCGGTCAACGTGGCGATCATCTCCAGTTTATCCTTTACCTTATCGGCAAAGATCTTTCCGTCTGAACACCGCGCCAGCTCTACGCGTGGGGCCTGGAGATTGCCGTCAGGCTGATTTCGGGCTCGGTTCTGGCTCCAGAACGCGCGCCAGGCTTCGCCTTTTACCTCGAACTCCACTTCGGCCAGACATTCCGCCGTATCGCGCGTCATCAAATCGTTTTGCGACTGCGATACCGTATTCAGGCGCGGCGTTTCGTGGTACAGCGCCAGGCAGATGGCGTCAAGCAAGGTGGTTTTTCCCGCGCCGGTCGGGCCGGTAATGGCGAATAACCCGTTACTGGCAAACGGTTCGGCGGTAAAGTCGACCTTCCATTCTCCTTTCAGCGAGTTCAGGTTTTTCAGACGCAAACTGAGAATTTTCATGCCTCATGCTCCTCATTCAACGCGTAGAGCGTGCTGGAAAAGAGCTGATTCAGGCGCTCGCGCTGCGGGTGATCTAACGCTTCCAGCGCCAGACGCCGCGTAAAAACCTCTTCCACGCTAAGCTCGCTTAATGTTTCCCGCCGCTCGTTCGCCAGCGAGCGCTCACGCTGTTCGCGGCTACGGCGCACCAGTAATACCTCTACGGGGAGTGACTCCGTTAATGTCTGTATTCTGCGTTGGATATCGTGCAGATAGTCATCGGTTGTGATTTCAATATCCAGCCAGACGGGGGGCGATTGCTCAACGCCGCGCCACTGCTCAAGCTGTTCGGTAATTGACGCCAGGTCGCCTTTTAAAACCGCCAACGGTTGAGTCACGGGGACAGCCAGACTTTCGGTACTTTGCCATTTCCCCTGCTCGAAGGTCACCAGATGCACGCATTTGCTTTTGCCGCACTCATCAAAGCTGAGGGCGATGGGCGAGCCGCAATAGCGGATATGCTCCGTGCCGCCGACACATTGCGCGCGGTGAATGTGTCCCAATGCGATATAATCCGCTGGCGGGAAATGCTGCGCCGGAAAGGCATCCAGCGTACCGATATAAATGTCGCGAACCGCATCGCTTTTGCTGGCGCCGACGGTGGTTAAATGTCCCGTCGCGATAACCGGCAGCTTTCGTTCGCCGCGTAGCTGGCACGCTTCCTGATACTGCTGTTGATAATAATCGGCAATCGCATGAAGAAGTTGCTGCTGTTTCTCGCTGCCGGATAATCCCGCCTGACTGGTAATAATGTCGCGCGGGCGCAAAAAGGGAATGGGGCACAGTACGGCGCCCGGAGAACCGTCGCGACGATGAAGTAGCCGCGGCGCATAGCCCGCGCTGGCGATCACGGTTGTATTGAGAAACGCCAGAATGTCGCGTGACTCGTTTAGCGTGGCGACGGAATCATGATTACCGGCCAGCACCACCAGATGACAGCCCGTTTGCTGTAAATTAACGACGAAACGGTTATAAAGTTCTCGGGCATAGCTTGGCGGCGAACCGGTATCAAAAATATCGCCAGCGACAATAATGGCATCCACCTGATGGGCCTGCGCGGTCTCCAGCAGCCAGTCCAGAAAAGCCTGATGCTCCGCGGCGCGGCTTTTACTGTAGAAATTTTGTCCCAGATGCCAGTCAGAGGTGTGGAGGATGCGCATAATAGTTCCATGCAAAAAAAGCGTGAACGGGATTATACACGTCATCCCTTCCATTTTTGGGCGCAATTTACCGCCGGTACACGGTAATGCACGGTTTCACCGGTGTCATAAATCATCAACATGCTGTCAATGTCGCCTTTTTTTTTCATAAATCTGTCATAAATCTGACGCATAATGGCGCGGCATTGATAACTAACGACTAACAGGGCAAATTATGGCGAGACGTATTCTGGTCGTAGAAGATGAGGCGCCGATCCGTGAAATGGTGTGCTTCGTGCTCGAACAAAATGGCTTTCAGCCCGTAGAAGCCGAAGATTATGACAGTGCGGTGAATAAACTTAATGAACCCTGGCCGGATCTCATCCTTCTTGACTGGATGTTGCCCGGCGGGTCAGGGTTACAGTTTATTAAACATCTCAAACGTGAAGCCCTGACCCGGGATATTCCTGTGGTTATGCTGACCGCAAGAGGTGAGGAAGAAGATCGTGTGCGCGGGCTGGAAACCGGCGCTGACGATTACATTACCAAGCCGTTTTCCCCCAAGGAGTTGGTGGCGCGCATTAAAGCCGTTATGCGGCGCATCTCGCCGATGGCGGTCGAAGAGGTGATCGAGATGCAGGGACTGAGCCTTGATCCTGGCTCTCACCGCGTGATGACCGGCGACAGCCCGCTGGATATGGGGCCGACCGAATTTAAATTACTCCATTTCTTTATGACGCACCCGGAACGGGTTTACAGCCGCGAACAGCTACTCAATCATGTCTGGGGCACCAATGTGTACGTTGAAGACCGGACGGTCGACGTGCATATTCGCCGTTTGCGTAAGGCGCTGGAGCACAGCGGCCACGACCGGATGGTGCAAACGGTACGCGGGACAGGGTATCGTTTTTCGACCCGCTTTTAATGCCTTTTCCGCCAGTAGAACACAGGTTTCTGGCGGAGAAGGCTTTCCATTCTTGAGGGAGTATGACGCGTGCTGGAACGGCTGTCATGGAAAAGGCTGGTGCTGGAGCTGGTGCTCTGTTGCATCCCCGCGCTTATCCTTAGCGCTTTTTTTGGTTATCTGCCGTGGTTTTTACTGGCGGCGGTGACGGGACTGCTTGTCTGGCATTTCTGGAATTTATTACGCCTCTCCTGGTGGCTTTGGGTCGACAGAAGTATGACGCCGCCGCCGGGACGGGGAAGTTGGGAACCGCTGTTATACGGTTTACACCAGATGCAGTTGCGAAATAAGAAGCGTCGCCGCGAGCTGGGGAACCTGATTAAACGTTTTCGCAGCGGCGCGGAGTCGCTGCCTGATGCCGTGGTACTGACCACAGAAGAGGGCGGCATTTTTTGGTGTAACGGTTTGGCGCAACAGATACTGGGGCTACGCTGGCCGGATGACAACGGGCAGAATATTCTCAATCTACTGCGTTATCCGGAGTTTACCCAGTATTTAAAAACGCGTGATTTCACCCGTCCGCTTCATTTGGTGCTCAATACTGGGCGGCATCTGGAGATCCGCGTCATGCCTTATACCGATAAACAACTCCTGATGGTGGCGCGCGATGTGACGCAAATGCATCAGCTTGAAGGCGCCAGACGTAACTTTTTCGCCAACGTTAGCCATGAGTTGCGTACGCCCCTGACGGTATTGCAAGGCTATCTGGAAATGATGCAGGAACAGGCGCTGGAGGGGACGACGCGAGAGAAAGCGCTGCATACGATGCGCGAGCAAACGTATCGTATGGAAGGGCTGGTAAAACAACTGCTTACGCTGTCTAAAATTGAGGCGGCCCCGGCGCTGTTATTAAATGAAAAAGTGGATGTACCGATGATGCTGCGGGTCGTGGAGCGTGAAGCGCAGACGCTCAGCCAGCAGAAACATACCTTTACGTTTGAGGTCGACGATAGTCTTAGCGTTCTGGGCAATGAAGAGCAGCTACGTAGCGCGATCTCAAACCTGGTGTATAACGCGGTAAACCATACGCCGGCGGGAACGCATATTACGGTGAACTGGCGACGTGCCGCGCATGGCGCTGAATTTTGCATTCAAGATAACGGTCCGGGGATTGCTGCCGAGCATATTCCTCGTCTGACCGAACGCTTCTACCGTGTCGATAAAGCGCGTTCGCGGCAAACGGGCGGTAGCGGCCTGGGATTGGCGATTGTGAAACATGCGTTGAATCACCATGAAAGCCGCCTTGAAATCGACAGTTCGCCTGGCAAAGGAACGCGATTTAGCTTTGTGCTGCCGGAACGTTTAATTGCCAAAAATAGCGATTAATTGCCTTTCGTAAGTATAACTTTCCATAAGCCAGCGGATGCTGGCTTATTTTCTTTGCAGTTAAGACGGGGTCGTTGAAACATTCAACGTTTGGTGATTTTTTGTTCGCATGATTAGCCATAACTTTTTCATGAGAATGGTGTTTTATTCTGGTTGTAAATTTCATATCGCTATATTCATCTGGTTTTTAGATCCCACCTTGCTTTAAAACGTTATAAGCGTTTAAATTGCGCTTCAGGTGCTGTCATTACGACTGCATTTGCGCGGTAAATCGAAAAACAATTCTTCGCCGCATCGGTCCGGGAGCTTTTCCCGCTGAAATTGATAAAAAACGCCGCTTTATAATCCTCCGGGAAAGGCAAAAATTTTAATGTTTACAACATCACCATCCACAGGCAGTAAGACTTTATGACCCATCAGTTAAAATCGCGCGATATCATCGCCCTGGGCTTTATGACATTTGCGCTGTTCGTTGGCGCAGGCAATATTATCTTTCCTCCTATGGTCGGTTTGCAGGCGGGTGAACACGTCTGGACAGCCGCTATTGGCTTTCTGATTACCGCCGTAGGGCTACCGGTTCTTACTGTTGTGGCGCTGGCGAAAGTCGGCGGCGGCGTAGACAGCCTCAGTACGCCGATTGGTAAAGTGGCGGGACTCCTGCTGGCGACCGTTTGCTATCTGGCCGTCGGGCCGTTATTTGCGACGCCGCGTACTGCGACGGTGTCGTTTGAGGTCGGTATCGCTCCGTTGACCGGCGATTCTGCAATGCCGTTGCTGATTTACAGCGTGGTCTATTTCGCTATCGTTATTCTGGTTTCCCTCTATCCGGGTAAGCTGCTGGATACGGTGGGGAATTTCCTGGCGCCGTTGAAAATTATTGCGCTGGTCATCCTTTCCGTCGCGGCTATCGTTTGGCCTGCCGGTCCAATCAGCAACGCCCTGGACGCTTATCAGAATGCGGCCTTTTCTAACGGATTTGTGAACGGCTATCTGACGATGGATACGCTGGGCGCGATGGTGTTTGGTATCGTTATTGTGAACGCGGCGCGTTCTCGCGGCGTGACCGAAGCGCGCCTGTTGACGCGTTACACGGTCTGGGCCGGCCTGATGGCGGGCGTGGGGCTGACGCTGCTTTATCTTGCCTTGTTCCGCTTAGGTTCTGACAGCGCGACGCTGGTCGATCAGTCAGCGAACGGCGCGGCGATTCTTCATGCCTACGTTCAGCATACCTTTGGCGGCGCGGGAAGCTTCCTGCTGGCGGCGCTGATCTTTATCGCGTGTCTGGTGACGGCGGTGGGGCTGACCTGCGCCTGCGCTGAGTTTTTCGCGCAGTATATTCCGCTGTCTTACCGCACGCTGGTCTTTATTCTCGGCGGCTTCTCTATGGTGGTGTCAAACCTTGGACTGAGCCATCTGATTCAAATCTCCATTCCGGTGCTGACGGCTATCTATCCGCCGTGTATCGCACTGGTTGTATTAAGTTTTACCCGCTCATGGTGGCATAATTCCACCCGCATCATCGCGCCGGCCATGTTTATCAGTCTGCTTTTTGGTATCCTTGACGGCATCAAAGCATCTGCCTTTGGCGATATGCTGCCAGCCTGGAGTCAGCGTTTGCCGCTGGCGGAACAGGGACTGGCGTGGTTGATGCCAACGGTGGTGATGGTGATCCTGGCGATTATCTGGGATCGCGCGGCGGGTCGGCAGGTGACCTCCAGCGCTCACTAAAATCGCTGACATATGTGTACACCACGGGGCTTAACGCCCCGTGGTTTTTTATTGTGTTGATAGGTCAGAAATTGATGGAAAGCAATAATAAGCTAAAGCGTGGGCTGAGCACCCGGCACATTCGCTTTATGGCATTAGGTTCGGCAATCGGCACCGGCCTGTTTTACGGCTCGGCGGACGCCATCAAAATGGCGGGGCCGAGCGTGCTGTTGGCCTATATTATTGGCGGGGTCGCAGCATATATCATTATGCGCGCATTGGGGGAAATGTCCGTTCACAACCCTGCCGCCAGCTCATTTTCGCGCTATGCGCAGGAAAACCTCGGCCCGCTTGCGGGCTATATTACCGGCTGGACCTACTGTTTTGAGATCCTGATCGTCGCCATTGCCGACGTGACTGCGTTCGGCATTTATATGGGGGTCTGGTTCCCCGCCGTGCCGCACTGGATTTGGGTGCTTAGCGTGGTGCTGATCATTTGCGCCATCAACCTGATGAGCGTCAAGGTGTTCGGCGAGCTGGAGTTTTGGTTCTCCTTCTTCAAAGTCGCCACCATTATTATCATGATTGTCGCGGGTATCGGCATCATTGTGTGGGGAATTGGCAACGGCGGGCAGCCGACCGGCATTCATAACCTGTGGAGCAACGGCGGCTTCTTCAGCAATGGCTGGCTGGGAATGATCATGTCGCTGCAAATGGTGATGTTCGCTTACGGCGGGATTGAAATTATCGGTATCACCGCCGGGGAAGCGAAAGACCCGGAGAAATCCATTCCGCGCGCTATTAACTCAGTACCGATGCGTATCCTGGTATTTTATGTCGGCACGCTGTTCGTCATTATGTCTATCTATCCGTGGAATCAGGTCGGCACAAACGGCAGTCCATTTGTGCTGACGTTCCAGCATATGGGGATTACCTTCGCCGCCAGCATTCTGAACTTTGTGGTATTGACCGCCTCGCTTTCCGCTATCAACTCCGATGTGTTTGGCGTAGGCCGTATGCTGCATGGTATGGCGGAGCAGGGGAGCGCGCCGAAAGTCTTTGCCAAAACGTCACGCCGTGGTATTCCGTGGGTCACTGTGCTGGTGATGACGATTGCGCTGCTGTTTGCGGTTTACCTGAACTACATCATGCCGGAAAACGTTTTCCTGGTGATTGCCTCGCTGGCGACGTTTGCGACGGTATGGGTATGGATTATGATCCTGCTGTCGCAAATCGCCTTCCGCCGTCGTTTACCGCCGGAAGAGGTAAAAGCGCTGAAGTTTAAGGTGCCGGGCGGCGTCGTAACGACGATAGCGGGGCTGATTTTCCTGGTCTTCATTATTGCGCTTATCGGCTACCATCCGGATACCCGCATCTCACTGTATGTGGGCTTCGCCTGGATAGTTCTGCTGTTGATTGGCTGGATATTTAAACGCCGTCGCGACCGTCAATTGGCGCAGGCGTAGTCGTTTTTCTCTGCCTTATCCGGTCTGCAGGCAACGGCAGGCCGGATAAGCGGAGCCGCTTCTCCTCCTGGAGTCTCCTCCCCTAATAAACCCCTGGATGATGAGTTATCCTGTAAATCTCTATGGCAAGGTGGCCCCATTTTCAGTAGAGGGGATACGAGATGTTGAATGCCTGGCACTTACCGGTTGCCCCATTTGTGAAGCAACATAACGATAAATTAACCATTACGCTGTGGCTGAGCGGAGAAAATCCGCCGTCTCGCGTGACGTTGCGCTCAGAATTCGATAATGAAGAAATCTCACTGGCGATGCGCAAACAGCGCCGCCAGCCGCAGCCGGGCGTGACGGCGTGGCGAGCGACGCTCAATATCGCGTTAGGGCAGCCACGTCGCCGTTACAGCTTTAAATTGCTTTGGCACGACCGCCAGCTTTGGTTTACGCCACAGGGATTTAGCCGTTTTCCGCCTGCGCGTCTGGAACAATTTGCGGTTGATGCGCCGGATAGCGGCCCGCAGTGGGTCGCCGATCAAATTTTTTATCAGATCTTCCCGGATCGTTTTGCCCGCAGCGCGAAGCGTGAAGCCGATCAGGACCGGGTGTACTACCATCATGCCGCGGGTCAGGAGATTGTGCTGCGCGACTGGGACGATCCTTTAACCCCCCAGGCGGGCGGTTCCACCTTTTACGGCGGCTGTCTGAATGGCATTTGTGAGAAGCTGCCGTATCTGAAAAAACTGGGCGTCACAGCGCTATATCTGAATCCGGTATTTACCGCGCCGAGCGTCCATAAGTACGACACGGAAGATTATCGCCATGTCGATCCGCAATTTGGCGGCGATCGGGCGCTGCTACGCCTGCGGCGTGAAACCCAGGCGCAGGGCATGAGGCTGGTGCTGGATGGCGTGTTTAATCATAGCGGCGACTCGCATGCGTGGTTTGACAGGCATAACCGCAGCACTGGCGGCGCGTGCCATCACCCGGATTCGCCGTGGCGCGACTGGTACTCCTTTTCACCACAAGGCGTGGCGCTGGACTGGCTGGGTTATCCGAGCCTGCCGAAACTCGATTATCAATCAGAAACGCTGGTGGATGAGATCTATCGCGGTGAGGACAGTATCGTTCGTCACTGGCTAAAGGCACCGTGGAATATGGACGGCTGGCGGCTGGATGTCGTACATATGCTGGGCGAGGCGGGCGGGGCGCGCCACAATTTGCAGCACGTCGCCGGCATTACCCGGGCGGCAAAAGAGGCGCAGCCTGAAGCCTATATTGTGGGGGAACATTTCGGCGATGCGCGGCAGTGGCTACAGGCCGATGCGGAAGATGCCGCCATGAATTATCGCGGCTTCACCTTCCCGCTGTGGGGATTTCTCGCCAATACTGATATCGCTTACGAACCACAGCATATCAATGCCCGGACCTGTATCGCGTGGATGGATAACTACCGCGCCGGGCTGTCACATCAGCAACAACTACGCATGTTTAATCAACTCGACAGCCATGATACTGCGCGCTTTAAAACCTTGCTCGGTAAAGACGCGGCGCGCCTGCCGCTGGCGGTGGTCTGGCTGTTTACATGGCCCGGCGTGCCATGTATTTATTACGGCGATGAAGTCGGCGTGGACGGCGCAAATGACCCCATGTGCCGCAAACCGTTCCCGTGGGATGAACGCAAGCAGGACGGCAACTTGCTGGCGCTGTACCAGCGTATGGCGAAACTGCGTCAGCGCAGCCTGGCGCTGCGTCGTGGCGGATGCCAGGCGCTGTATGCCGAAGGTGACGTAGTGGTATTCGTGCGGGTTTATCAGCAGCAGCGGGCGCTGGTGGCGATTAACCGGGGCGAGGCCTGTGAAGTGGCGCTGGAAGCGTTGCCGTTGCTGAACGTGGCCGGATGGCAATGTAAAACGGGAAGCGGTAACATCCGCGAGGGAAGACTTCGTTTACCCGCGATTTCCGCGACGGTATGGATGAATCGTTGAGGCGAGGTGGTTCGTAACACCTCACGCATAAAAAAGGCTCGCATTCGCGAGCCTTTTATCAATGCACTGACTTACAGGCTGGAAATGTTCTCAGCCAGGTATTTAGCCACGCCGTCCGGAGAGGCGTTCATGCCTTCTTTGCCTTTTTCCCACTGCGCCGGGCAGACATCGCCGTGCTCTTCGTGGAACTGCAGCGCGTCGACCATACGCAGCATTTCGTCGATGTTACGACCCAGCGGCAGATCGTTCACGACCTGGTGGCGAACAATACCGTTTGCGTCAATCAGGAAAGAGCCGCGCAGCGCAACGCCTTCGTCCGGATGTTCGATACCGTAAGCTTTCTGAATTTCACGCTTCACGTCAGCAACCATTGCGTATTTCACCGGGCCAATGCCGCCTTTATCGACAGGGGTGTTACGCCATGCGTTGTGGACGAACTCAGAGTCGAAAGAAACGCCGACCACTTCAACGCCGCGCTTCTGGAATTCTTCATAACGTTTATCGAAGGCGATCAGCTCAGACGGGCAAACAAAAGTGAAGTCCATCGGCCAGAAGAACAGAACGGTTGTTTTACCATTGGTGTGCTGTTTGAAGTTGAATTTATCAACAATCTCACCGCTACCCAGTACCGCCGCAGCGGTGAAATCCGGGGCCTGACGAGTAACCAGTACCATAATAATTCTCCTGCAATATTAAGGGTTTTAGAACGCAACGCGGGCAGTATAGGGAGGGCGAAGCGACAAAACAATGCGGTCTTGACAATCAATGAGACAGCTTTTGCCTATCGATCGGGTCATTATAAATCGTAATGATGACCCCTTTATGACAGCGAACCATCTTTCTGCCAACGGCGGATCTGACGCACGCCCTCGCTATCAGGCCGTCACAGCGCTTTGCGGGCGGCCTGTGCCATCATACGCGGATAAAAATGCCAGAAGCGCTCTTCTAACGCGTCGTAGTGCGCGTCCAGATCGTACCAGGAATCACGCAAGGCATCCAGCCGGGGACGGCGATTCGCCATGCCATTCAGCACGTTTTGAATGAAATCCATATCGCGATACCGCTCTAACCATTTTTCTGACCAAAGATAATCATTCAGGTTGACAAAGCGTGGCGGGGAGTCGGGCAGAATCGTCGCGACCTGCGCATGGGCGTAGCCGACAAACGCCTGAAGTGGAAAATCAGGAGAGATTTGCGTCCAGTGGCGCGATAAAAAATGATCCCACATGACGTCCAGCGTAATGGGCGCCACGCGCCGCGTTTCATGGCGGAACCACTCTCGCGCCTCACGAACTTCCGGCAGGTTGTCGGTCATGACGTCAATACGCCGATGCATATAAATACCCTCTACCACGTCAGGAGGATAATGTGTTGCCGGGTTACCGCGGACAAAATCGGCCAGCAGATTGCCGGAAAGCGAGCTGTCGGCAAGGTGCGCCAGATGCAGGTGAGCAAGAAAATTCATTATTGATTCTCTGTCCAAAAAGCGGGTAACGGTTGCAGCGGGAACGCCCCGGCACTAGACTACCCGCCTCTTATTTTAGTCTGAGTCAGAGTCATGCGCGTTACCGATTTTTCCTTTGAACTACCCGAATCCCTGATTGCCCACTACCCACAGCCGGAACGCAGTCGCTGCCGTTTGCTGTCATTAGAGGGGCCGACGGGCGCGCTGACGCACGGTACTTTCACCGATCTGCTCGATAAGCTCAACCCTGGCGATTTGCTGGTCTTCAATAATACCCGCGTGATCCCGGCGCGGCTCTTTGGCCGTAAAGCCAGCGGCGGCAAGATAGAAGTGCTGGTCGAACGTATGCTCGATGATAAACGCATCCTGGCGCATATTCGCGCTTCTAAAGCGCCAAAACCGGGCACGGAACTGCTACTGGGCGACGACGAAAGTATTCACGCGACCATGACCGCGCGTCACGGCGCTCTGTTTGAAGTTGAGTTTAATGACCCGCGTCCGGTGCTGGATATTCTCAACGCCATCGGCCATATGCCGTTGCCGCCGTACATCGACCGTCCGGACGAGGACGCCGACCGCGAACTGTACCAGACGGTCTACAGTGAAAAACCGGGCGCCGTCGCCGCGCCGACCGCGGGGCTGCACTTTGATGAGCCGCTGCTGGCGGCGCTTCGTGAGAAAGGTGTCGAAATGGCGTTTGTTACGCTACACGTAGGCGCGGGCACTTTCCAGCCAGTGCGTGTCGATACCATTGAAGATCACATCATGCACTCCGAATATGCTGAGGTGCCGCAAGAGGTGGTCGACGCGGTGCTGGCGGCGAAAGCGCGCGGCAACCGGGTTATCGCCGTCGGCACGACCTCGGTACGCTCACTTGAGAGCGCGGCGCAGGCGGCAAAAAGCGATTTGATAGAGCCATTCTTCGGCGATACGCAAATCTTTATTTATCCAGGTTATCAATACAAAGTGATTGATGCGCTGATCACCAACTTCCATCTGCCGGAATCGACGTTGATTATGCTGGTTTCCGCATTTGCCGGTTATCAACACACCATGAATGCCTATAAGACTGCGGTAGAACAAAAATATCGCTTTTTTAGCTACGGGGACGCGATGTTTATCACGTACAATCCGCAGGCTATTTCTGAGCGTCCGTAAGAAGGCTATCTCACTTGCCATTTTGACGCCGGGCAGTGCTCGCCATCCTCACGTACTGCGTGTACGCTCCGGTGGTTGTGCGCTGGTCGACCCCAAACTGGCTGCGCCGATGACGCCTTCGGGAATTTATTAGCTATGGAATCATTCCGTAGCGAGTCGTTAAACGTCGGACTGTTTTTCTGACGCAGGAGTGATAATGAAATTTGAGTTAGATACCACCGATGGTCGCGCGCGTCGCGGTCGTCTGGTGTTTGATCGTGGCGTAGTGGAAACGCCAGCCTTTATGCCTGTGGGTACTTACGGTACCGTGAAAGGCATGACGCCGGAAGAAGTGGAAGCGACCGGCGCGCAGATTATTCTCGGCAACACTTTCCACCTGTGGCTGCGCCCGGGTCAGGAAATCATGAAGCTGCATGGCGATCTGCACGATTTTATGCAGTGGAAAGGGCCGATTCTCACCGATTCCGGCGGCTTCCAGGTCTTCAGCCTCGGCGATATTCGTAAGATTACCGAGCAAGGCGTGCACTTCCGTAACCCGATCAACGGCGATCCGATTTTCCTCGATCCGGAAAAGTCGATGGAGATCCAGTACGATCTCGGTTCCGATATCGTGATGATCTTTGATGAATGTACGCCGTATCCGGCAGACTGGGACTATGCTAAACGCTCGATGGAGATGTCGTTGCGTTGGGCGAAGCGTAGCCGCGACCGTTTTGATAGCCTTGGCAATAAGAATGCGCTTTTTGGCATCATTCAGGGCAGCGTTTACGAAGATTTACGCGATATCTCGGTGAAAGGTCTGGTAGAGATTGGCTTTGATGGCTACGCTGTCGGCGGTTTGGCTGTCGGTGAGCCGAAAGCAGATATGCACCGCATTCTGGAGCACGTTTGCCCGCAGATCCCGGCTGACAAACCGCGTTACCTGATGGGCGTGGGTAAACCGGAAGATCTGGTGGAAGGGGTGCGTCGCGGTATTGATATGTTTGACTGTGTCATGCCAACGCGAAATGCCCGTAATGGTCATCTGTTTGTGACCGACGGCGTGGTGAAGATTCGTAATGCAAAGCATAAAAGCGACACCAGCCCGCTTGACGCCGAGTGCGATTGCTACACCTGTCGCAATTATTCACGCGCTTACTTGCATCATCTCGACCGTTGCAACGAAATATTAGGTGCGCGTCTCAATACCATTCATAACTTGCGTTACTACCAGCGTTTGATGGCGGGTTTACGCAAGGCTATTGAAGAGGGTAAATTAGAGAGCTTCGTAACCGAGTTTTACCAACGTCAGGGGCGACCCGTTCCACCTTTGAACGTTGATTAATTTTAATAATGAGGGAATTTGAATGAGCTTTTTTATTTCTGATGCGGTAGCGGCAACAGGTGCTCCAGCGCAGGGCAGCCCGATGTCTCTGATTTTAATGCTGGTGGTGTTTGGTCTGATTTTCTATTTCATGATCCTGCGCCCGCAGCAGAAGCGCACCAAAGAGCACAAAAAGCTGATGGACTCCATTGCGAAAGGTGATGAAGTTCTGACGAATGGCGGTCTGGTCGGTCGAGTGACCAAAGTAGCGGAAGCCGGCTACATTGCCATCGCGCTGAATGACACCACGGAAGTGGTTATCAAACGTGACTTCGTAGCTGCCGTTCTGCCGAAAGGCACCATGAAGGCGCTGTAATATTTCGTTTTCCCAAAGGGAACTGCCGTGTTAAACCGTTATCCTTTGTGGAAGTACATCATGCTGGTCGTCGTGATTATCGTCGGCCTGCTTTACGCACTTCCCAACCTGTATGGTGAGGATCCGGCTGTTCAAATCACTGGCGTGCGCGGCGTCGCCGCCAGTGAGCAAACGCTGATCCAGGTCCAGAAAACGTTACAAGAAGAAAAAATTCCCGCTAAGTCTGTGGCACTGGAAGAGGGCGCTATTCTTGCGCGCTTCGACACCACCGATACCCAGCTACGCGCCCGTGAAGCGCTGATGAGCGTGCTGGGGGATAAATATGTCGTGGCGCTTAACCTTGCGCCGGCTACGCCGCGCTGGTTGGCGGCTATTCACGCCGATCCGATGAAGCTCGGTCTTGATCTGCGCGGCGGCGTTCACTTCCTGATGGAAGTGGATATGGATACCGCGTTAGGTAAACTCCAGGAACAAAATATCGATAGCCTGCGCAGCGATCTGCGTGAAAAAGGCATTCCTTATACCACCGTTCGTAAAGAAAATAATTATGGGCTGAGCATCACGTTCCGTGACAGCAAAGCGCGTGATGAGGCGATCGCCTATCTGACGCCGCGTCATCGTGACCTGGTGATTTCCAGCCAGAGCGGCAATCAACTTCGCGCGGTAATGACCGATGCGCGCCTGAGCGAAGCGCGCGAATACGCCGTTCAGCAGAACATTAATATTCTGCGTAACCGTGTTAACCAACTGGGCGTCGCGGAGCCAGTCGTACAGCGTCAGGGCGCAGACCGTATTGTGGTTGAGCTGCCGGGTATCCAGGATACCGCTCGCGCGAAAGAAATTCTCGGCGCGACCGCGACGCTGGAATTCCGTCTGGTGAATACCAACGTTGACCAGGCCGCTGCTGCTGCCGGGCGTGTACCGGGCGATTCCGAAGTGAAACAGACCCGCGAAGGTCAGCCGGTGGTATTGTACAAACGCGTGATCCTCACCGGCGACCATATCACCGACTCGACGTCCAGCCAGGATGAATATAACCAACCGCAGGTTAACATCTCGCTGGATAGCGCAGGCGGCAATATCATGTCTAACTTCACTAAGGACAATATCGGCAAACCGATGGCGACCCTGTTTGTGGAGTATAAAGACAGCGGTAAGAAAGACGCTAACGGTCGCGCCGTACTGGTGAAACAGGAAGAGGTGATTAACATTGCCAACATCCAGTCTCGGCTGGGTAACAGCTTCCGTATTACTGGTATCAGCAACCCGAACGAAGCGCGTCAGCTCTCGTTGCTGCTGCGTGCGGGCGCCCTGATTGCGCCGATTCAGATCGTTGAAGAGCGCACCATTGGCCCGACTCTGGGTATGCAGAACATCAAGCAGGGCCTGGAAGCCTGTCTGGCCGGTCTGGTGGTCTCCATCCTGTTCATGATCTTCTTCTATAAGAAGTTTGGTCTGATTGCGACCAGCGCGTTAGTGGCTAACCTGGTGTTGATTGTCGGTATCATGTCGCTGTTGCCGGGGGCAACGCTCAGTATGCCGGGGATTGCGGGTATCGTGTTAACCCTTGCGGTGGCGGTCGACGCCAACGTTCTGATTAACGAACGTATCAAAGAAGAGTTGAGTAATGGCCGCACGGTACAGCAGGCGATAAACGAAGGCTATGCCGGTGCGTTCAGTTCCATCTTCGATGCGAACATCACGACGCTGATTAAAGTCATCATTCTGTATGCTGTCGGTACCGGGGCAATTAAAGGGTTCGCGATTACGACCGGTATCGGTGTGGCGACGTCGATGTTTACCGCGATTATCGGTACGCGTGCTATCGTAAACCTGCTATATGGCGGCAAGCGCGTCACTAAGCTGTCAATCTGAGGAGTGCGATGTGGCACAGGAATACACTGTTGAACAACTAAACCACGGCCGTAAAGTCTATGACTTTATGCGCTGGGACTTCTGGGCATTCGGCATCTCCGGGCTGTTGCTGATCGCGGCCATTGTCATTATGGGCGTACGCGGGTTTAACTGGGGGCTGGATTTCACCGGTGGCACGGTAATTGAAATCACGCTGGAAAAACCGGCTGAAATGGACGTGATGCGCGAAGCGCTGCAAAAAGCGGGCTATGAAGAGCCGCAGTTGCAGAACTTTGGCAGCAGTCACGACATTATGGTGCGTATGCCGCCAACCGAAGGCGAAACCGGTGGTCAGGTGCTGGGTAGCAAAGTGGTGACGATCATTAATGAAGCCACCAACCAGAATGCGGCCGTGAAGCGTATTGAATTCGTGGGGCCAAGCGTGGGCGCCGATCTGGCGCAAACCGGCGCTATGGCGCTGCTGGTGGCGTTGATCTCTATCCTCGTTTATGTCGGTTTCCGCTTTGAGTGGCGACTGGCGGCAGGGGTGGTCATCGCGCTGGCGCACGACGTGATCATTACGCTGGGGATACTGTCGCTTTTCCATATCGAGATTGACCTGACCATTGTGGCATCGTTGATGTCGGTGATCGGTTACTCGCTGAACGACAGTATCGTGGTCTCCGACCGTATTCGTGAAAACTTCCGCAAAATCCGTCGCGGGACGCCTTACGAAATCTTTAACGTGTCGCTGACCCAGACGCTACACCGTACGTTGATTACCTCCGGTACGACGTTAGTGGTAATTCTGATGCTGTACCTCTTCGGCGGTCCGGTACTGGAAGGCTTCTCGCTGACGATGCTGATCGGTGTCTCTATTGGTACGGCATCTTCTATCTATGTCGCATCGGCGCTGGCGCTGAAACTCGGTATGAAGCGCGAGCATATGCTGCAGCAGAAAGTCGAAAAAGAAGGGGCGGATCAGCCGTCCATTCTGCCGTAAGCTGGCGTTAACATGACTGAAAAAAGCCGCAACATCGCAGGGTGCTGCGGCTTTTTATTATCCAGAATAAACTCGATTGCATGAGGAACTATCATGGCTATCATCCCAAAAAACTACGCGCGCCTGGAAAGCGGCTATCGTGAAAAAGCGCTGAAGCTGTTTCCGTGGGTGTGCGGACGTTGTTCCCGTGAGTTTGTGTATTCAAATCTGCGTGAGCTGACGGTGCATCATATCGATCATGACCACACCAATAATCCGGAAGACGGCAGCAACTGGGAGCTATTGTGCCTCTACTGCCACGATCACGAGCATTCCAAATATACCGAAGCCGATCAGTACGGTTCGACGGTCATTGCCGGGGAAGATGCGCAAAAAGATGTCGGCGAGGCGACTTATAACCCGTTTGCCGATCTGAAAGCGATGATGAACAAAAAGAAATAAGCAGGCTGCTGACAAAGTTGTTGGTGCTGTTGAATGTTAGGTTACGCTTCGCTCCACCCAACGGAATCCGCAATATAAATGAACTATTGGTTTTCGTAGATCGGATGCAATCCGACATTTTTTCAGCCCCGGAGTTTGTCGCCAGCCCCCAAACGTCCTGTAACGCATACATTGTCACTGGAATCCCGATCGCAAGGTTGGGATTTTTTTGTTTTTAAGTCCTGCCGATACTGGCGAGCAGAGTAGAATCAGCGGTAAGCCGGGGCAACCCGGTGAGGCGCAATGTTGCGGGGGCTTGATCCCCGGTGGCCTTGTCGCTGGAAAGAGAAAACCCCCGCACATTGTTCGGTATTCACCGGCAACATTACGGGGGCTAACTTGACCCTAGACAAGTTGAGGATAGCCGCGAACCGTTGCCATTGCAACAAAGGCGGCAATATGACGCTCACAGAGTTGAGCATTACTATCTGGCACGATCTGGCGGCACCAACGCTGGTCGGGATTGCGACAGGTCTGTTTTTAGGCTGGTGGCATCGCCGGAAGTAATGTGAAGTGGGCGCGACTCGCCGCCGCATGGCAGCATGCGCCCGAAACGGGCCAGAGGGCGACCTCTGGCCTTTTTTGCAGGTTTAGAAGTTGTAACCCACGACCAGGTAGCCGCCCCAGCCGGTAGATTTCGCGCTGAAATCGCCGTCGCCCCAGTTCAGTTTTGCGCCATTCTGCCACTGTCCGCCGTTATGGAAGTAACGCGCAACGACCGAGTAGTGCCAGTGATCGTAGTTCAGCGCCAGGATATGGCTGGAAGCGATGGAGTTGCTGGTACGGTTCGGATCGTCGCCTAAATCAGATCCCCAGTCAAAGTTGGTAAAGCCGATATAGCTCAGTTTACCGCCCCACAGATCGGTGATGGGGACGAAGTATTTCACTTTGAAACGGTAGCCGTCCCATTCGTTTTCATTGGACGCGCCGTAGTTTTGCCACTGATATTTCGCATACACGTTCAGCGACAGGCCCATCGGCAGGCCGGTGTCGATATCGGTCCCCAGACCCATATACCACGTGCTCTGGCGGCTGGCTTTGTTATCGCCCATATCGTAGATGTAGTTGTTGGCGAAATACCACTCTTTAAACGGGCCGAAGCTCAGGTCTGCGCCGGTCAGCTTATCAATCGAGAAACGCGGTTCTATTTCCATGAACAGCGGAGAACCGTCGGACCAGATACCTTTATCGTTGCCGTTACCCCAATCAAAGGTTTTGGGAATATCGATATAGCCGTAGAAATCAAACCAGTCTTTTTTGGCAAATGCTTCATATTCCAGATAGACGTCGTTGTTCAATTTCGGCGAGAAACGGGTATGGTAGCTGCCTACCACGTTTACGCTCTGGTGCCACCAGTCGGACAAATACTGCGGCTGATCATTTTCTGCTGCGTTAGCAGTAAAAGATGAGGTGAGCGCCAGCGCTGCGCTGACTGCGAGTAAAGTTTTTTTCATATGTATGCCACTGTTTGAAATCCCTTACGGGAGTGAAAAGAACGCAATTTGCGTTTCTAAATATTTCGTGTTTCTGCGGAGCCTATTATAAAAATCATTGCTCACAAAAATATGTCTTGTTTCACATATCTATCATTTACGTAATCGATTGCGTTCACGTTTGCGCATTTTAGGTGCGGCGACAGTACTGTCTTTCATGAATATTACCAATCTATGTCATAAATGACGAAAATGTCAGTAGGGCAACAAAAGTCGCGCGGGGGATGTTGCGGAACGCACAAAACGCTCCGCCAGAACGTTTATTGATTAACAGGCTGAATATCATGGATGCGAATGAAGCCTAACTGCGCCGGAGTGATCCCCTTCAACGGTAACGAAATATTGACATCACTGGGCGCCAGCAAGCTGGCAGGGGCATTTACCAGAAGGCTCTGTGCATTCACCTCCTGATAGTTCTCCGTAGTGCCCTGAATTTGCCCGTACTCTACGGTAGCGCTGAATGCCGGCAGCGGATCGCGGGACTCGCCCTGAATGCGTAACGTTGCGTGAGCGCCGTCTGCGTCAGGCGTAATCTCCAGCAATGTCATACGTAGCGTACCGATCTGACTCTCCAGCCGGGCAGGCGTATTGGCGCCAGGCAACAAATAGACGCCGCGGGTTGACTCCGCATTCAGCTTATTTTGTTGGGTAATTTTTACCGTTTCCTGATTCAGTTGGGTCATCTCTTTATTCAGGGTGCTAATGCTTTGATGCATCTGGCGAACTTCGCTCTGCGGCGCGCAGGCGGTCAGGCTCAAGAGACTTCCCACCAGGAGAATTCTTAGGTAACGTCTTGTCATGTCGATCATTTCCTTCGTGGTCCGATAGCGTAATGGTAGTGCGCTATACGCACAAAGGCACCGATCCTTTATCTCAAAAGCGCTCCGCCTTTGTTGTCGCGCCAGTTCAGGGTAAAATAGCGTTTTCTAAATCATCTGGTCAGGACGCCGTATGCATTGCCCATTTTGTTTCGCCGTAGATACCAAAGTCATTGACTCTCGTCTTGTAGGCGAGGGCTCGTCCGTGCGCCGCCGTCGGCAGTGTCTGGTGTGTAATGAACGCTTTACGACCTTTGAAGTGGCTGAACTGGTCATGCCGCGCGTGATAAAAAGCAACGATGTGCGCGAACCCTTTAATGAGGATAAGCTGCGTAGCGGCATGTTGAGAGCGCTGGAAAAAAGACCCGTCAGCGCAGATGATGTTGAAATGGCATTGAACCATATTAAGTCACAATTACGTGCCACTGGGGAGCGTGAAGTTCCCAGCAAGATGATTGGCAACCTGGTCATGGAGCAGCTGAAAAAACTCGATAAAGTCGCGTATATTCGCTTTGCCTCCGTCTATCGCAGTTTCGAAGATATCAAAGACTTTGGCGAAGAAATCGCTCGCCTACAGGACTAAGCCATGCAGGATGAATTTTACATGGCGCGAGCGCTAAAACTGGCGCAGCGTGGGCGTTTCACCACTCACCCGAACCCTAATGTCGGCTGTGTCATTGTTAACAATGGCGACATCGTCGGCGAAGGTTATCACCAGCGCGCCGGAGAGCCGCACGCCGAGGTCCATGCGCTGCGGATGGCGGGCGCAAAAGCCAAAGGCGCAACCGCCTATGTCACGCTTGAACCCTGTAGCCATCATGGGCGAACGCCGCCATGTTGCGATGCGCTGATTGCGGCCGGCGTCGCGCGCGTGGTCGCCGCGATGCAGGACCCAAATCCACAGGTCGCCGGGCGCGGGCTGTATCGCCTGCAACAGGCGGGTATTGCGGTCAGCCACGGGTTAATGATGAGTGAAGCGGAGGCGCTCAATAAAGGCTTCCTCAAGCGGATGCGTACCGGATTCCCTTATCTTCAGCTTAAACTGGGCGCCTCCGTGGATGGACGGACGGCGATGGCCAGCGGCGAAAGCCAGTGGATCACCTCGCCGCAGGCCCGGCGCGACGTTCAGCGCTTGCGTGCGCAAAGTCACGCTATCTTAACCAGTAGCGCGACGGTATTGGCTGACGATCCGGCCTTGACGGTGCGTTGGGCGGAGTTAGATGCCTCTACGCAGGCGTCTTACCCGCAGGAAAATCTGCGCCAGCCGGTGCGAATTGTTATCGACAGCCAAAACCGGGTAACGCCTGCGCATCGTATTGTGCAGCAGCCTGGCGAAACGTGGATCGCGCGTACCCAAGAAGATAGCCGCGCGTGGCCCGATTCGGTTCGTACTATCAGCGTGCCGGCGCACAACGGACATTTGGATCTGGTTGTGCTGATGATGCAGTTAGGCAGGCAGCAGATTAATAGCATATGGGTTGAAGCCGGACCGGGACTGGCGGGCGCGTTGCTGCAAGCCGGGCTGGTGGATGAACTGATTGTCTATGTCGCGCCTAAATTGTTGGGAACCCAGGCGCGGGGATTATGCGAATTGCCGGGGCTTGAGAAGCTCGCCGACGCGCCGCAATTTACCTTCAGCGAAATACGTCATGTCGGCCCGGATGTTTGCCTGCATATGGTGAGCGCATGAGTTCTCCCGTCGAAAGGGGAGCAGCGCTCAAATTATTATGATAAAATCCGCCCCCCTGCGGGGCCAAATGAACCCTGGAAGAGAGAATATGAACATTATTAAAGCTAACGTTGCAGCCCCTGACGCTCGTGTCGCCATCACTATTGCGCGTTTCAATCAGTTTATCAACGACAGCCTGCTGGATGGCGCGGTTGATGCCCTGACGCGTATTGGTCAGGTAAAAGATGATAATATTACCGTAGTGTGGGTGCCTGGCGCCTATGAACTGCCGCTGGCGACCGAAGCGCTGGCGAAAAGCGGTAAATATGACGCCGTGGTTGCGCTGGGAACCGTGATTCGCGGGGGGACTGCGCACTTTGAATATGTGGCAGGCGGCGCCAGCAATGGCCTGGCAAGCGTTGCCCAGGACAGTGGCGTGCCGGTAGCCTTTGGTGTTCTGACCACCGAGAGTATTGAACAAGCCATCGAACGTGCTGGTACAAAAGCCGGTAATAAAGGCGCAGAAGCTGCGCTGACCGCGCTTGAAATGATTAATGTATTGAAAGCCATTAAGGCCTGATTTTTTGTAAGGGGAATTCCGTGAAACCTGCTGCTCGTCGCCGCGCCCGTGAGTGTGCCGTCCAGGCGCTTTACTCCTGGCAGTTGTCCCAGAACGACATCGCTGATGTTGAATACCAGTTCCTGGCGGAACAGGACGTAAAAGACGTCGACGTTCTCTATTTCCGTGAACTGCTATCCGGGGTGGCGACTAACAGCGCGTACCTGGATGGTTTAATGAAACCGTATCTGTCCCGCCTGCTTGAAGAGCTGGGACAGGTTGAAAAAGCCGTGCTGCGTATTGCGTTGTTTGAGCTGTCAAAACGCAGCGATGTGCCTTATAAAGTGGCCATCAACGAAGCGATTGAACTGGCGAAAACCTTTGGCGCTGAAGACAGCCACAAATTCGTCAACGGCGTACTGGATAAAGCAGCTCCGGTGATTCGTCCCAACAAAAAGTGATTCACAGGCCGGAAAGATAGCGGGCGATCGATACCCGCCGTCTCCGGCCTTTTCTTTTTTTCTGCTGAGGCATAACGTATGGCATGTGGCGAGTTTTCCCTGATTGCCCGTTATTTTGACCGTGTAAGAAGCTCTCGTCTTGATGTTGAAACCGGTATTGGCGACGATTGCGCGCTCCTGAATATTCCTGAAAAGCAGACCCTGGCGATCAGTACCGATACGCTGGTGGCGGGCAACCACTTCCTCCCCAATATCGATCCTGCCGATCTGGCTTATAAAGCGTTGGCGGTGAATTTAAGCGATCTGGCCGCGATGGGCGCCGATCCGGCCTGGTTAACGCTGGCGTTAACGTTGCCGGAAGTGGATGAGGCGTGGTTGGAGGCTTTTAGCGACAGTCTGTTTGCGCTATTGAATTACTACGATATGCAGCTCATTGGCGGCGACACCACGCGTGGACCGCTGTCGATGACGCTGGGTATCCACGGTTATATCCCGGCAGGGCGCGCGCTCAAGCGATCTGGCGCGAAGCCGGGCGACTGGATTTATGTCACCGGTACGCCGGGCGACAGCGCTGCCGGGCTGGCGGTTTTGCAAAACCGGCTACAGGTGTCGGAGGAGACAGACGCTCACTATTTAATTCAACGGCATTTACGCCCGACGCCGCGTATTTTACACGGCCAGGCGCTGCGTGATATCGCCAGCGCGGCTATCGATCTTTCCGATGGTTTGATTTCCGATCTGGGGCATATCGTCAAGGCCAGCGGCTGTGGGGCAAGAGTAGATGTTGATGCGCTGCCAAAATCCGATGCGATGATGCGCCATGTTGATGACGGGCAGGCGCTGCGTTGGGCGCTTTCCGGCGGCGAAGACTATGAGCTGTGCTTTACGGTGCCGGAACTGAACCGTGGCGCGCTGGATGTCGCCATTGGTCAACTGGGTGTTCCCTTTACCTGCATAGGTCAAATGAGCGCAGATATTGAAGGGCTGAATTTTGTACGTGACGGAATGCCTGTCACCTTTGACTGGAAAGGATATGACCATTTTGCCACGCCATAAAGATGTTGCGAAAAGCCGCCTGAATTTGCGCAATCCGTGGCACCTGCTCGCTACCGGCTTTGGCAGCGGGCTGAGCCCCGTGGTGCCGGGCACGATGGGCTCGCTGGCGGCGATCCCCTTCTGGTATTTGATGACGTTTCTGCCGTGGCAGCTTTATTCGCTGGTCGTGATGTTTGGGATCTGCATTGGCGTTTATCTTTGCCATCAGACGGCGAAAGATATGGGCGTACACGACCACGGCAGTATTGTCTGGGATGAATTTATCGGTATGTGGATAACGCTGATGGCGTTGCCGACGACGGACTGGCAGTGGGTGGCTGCCGGGTTCGTTATTTTCCGCATTCTGGATATGTGGAAACCCTGGCCGATCCGTTGGTTTGATCGCAACGTGCACGGCGGCATGGGGATTATGATCGATGATATCGTCGCCGGGGTGATATCCGCCGGCATACTGTATTTTATCGGTCATCACTGGCCGCTCGGTATTATTTAAAGGGTTTGCCGGATGGCGGCGTAAATGCCTTATCCGGCCTACCCCCGAACAATATGTCGATTTCGCAGGCCCGATAAGCGCCGCGCCATCGGGCAATGGCAGATTATTTAAATCCCACCACCGGATGCTGTTTGTACGGCGTTTCGAGTTCGGCAATCTGCTCCGGTTTGAGCGTTAAATCAACGGCATTCAGCAACTCATCTAACTGCTCTTCACGCGAAGTGCCGATAATCGGCGCGGCGACGCCTCGTTTACTGAGTAGCCAGGCCATCGCAACCTGCGCTCGCGTTGCGCCAAGCGCCTCGCTGACGCCAGCCAGCCGTTCCGCTATTTGCGCATCATTTTTATCGCTTTCAGCGTATAAATTTTTACCCACGTCATCCGAGACCAGCCGGGCCGTGGTTTCTCCCCAGGGGCGAGTTAAGCGCCCGCGCGCCAGCGGACTCCACGGAATCACGGCGACGCCTTCCTGCCAGCACAGCGGTAGCATCTCACGCTCTTCCTCGCGGTAGATCAGGTTATAGTGATCCTGCATGGTGACAAACGGCGCCCAGCCGTGTTGTTTTTGTAGCGCCAGCGCCTGGGCAAATTGTGAGGCGTGCATTGAGGAAGCGCCGATATAGCGGGCTTTACCCGCCTTCACCACGTCGTTTAGCGCTTCCAGAGTTTCTTCTATCGGTGTGGTGTAATCCCAGCGGTGGATTTGCAGGATATCGACATACTCCATTCCCAGACGGGTGAGGCTATCGTCAATAGAGCGCAGGATTTGCGCGCGGGACAATCCTTCCGGCAGATCGCCGACGCGATGGAAGACTTTCGTCGCTACCACCACCTCGTCGCGCCGGGCGAAATCACGCAGCGCGCGGCCGACAATCTCTTCGCTGCTGCCGTCGGAGTAGCTGTTGGCGGTATCAAAAAAGTTAATGCCGCCCTCAAGGGCGCGCTTGATGATGGGACGGCTGCTCTCTTCGGGAAGCGTCCAGGCGTGATTGCCGCGACTCGGCTCGCCGAATGTCATGCAGCCCAGACAAAGGCGGGATACCCGAAGATCTGTATTTCCTAACGTGTTGTATTGCATGACTCCGCTCCTGTTATACCCGTCACTCTTCAAGCATAGCAGGAGCAAAGAGGGGATTATGCCAGCCAGGCCTTGATTTTGGCTTCAATGCCTGCGGCGTCGAGCCCCAGTTCCGCGCGGGCTTCTTCCTGCGTTCCTTGCGGGATAAAGAAATCCGGAAGACCGATATTCAGCACAGGTACAGGTTTACGATGGGCCATTAGCACTTCGTTTACGCCGCTGCCAGCGCCGCCCATAATGGCGTTTTCTTCCAGCGTCACCAGCGCGTCATGCTGCGCGGCCATCTCCAGAATTAACGTGTCGTCCAGCGGCTTAACAAAGCGCATGTCGACCAGCGTGGCGTTCAGCGCTTCGGCAACTTTCGCCGCCTCAGGCATTAAGGTGCCAAAGTTCAGAATCGCCAGTTTTTCGCCATGACG
Source organism: Salmonella sp. A1325 (assembly GCF_056991255.1). Lineage (NCBI taxonomy): Bacteria > Pseudomonadati > Pseudomonadota > Gammaproteobacteria > Enterobacterales > Enterobacteriaceae > Salmonella > Salmonella sp. A1325. Next base: position 161,155 of record NZ_JAMLWO010000003.1, read on the forward strand.
CTTCACAAGGCCTTTACCAATAGGCAGTTTTTCCAGCGGGGTTAGCGCCACGCCCTGCGCATTACCGCGTGGATAACGTACTGCCGTCGGGCCGTCGTTATAGTGATACCCGGTAAATAACATCTGGCGACATTCGTTTTCGTCGCTTGGCGTCATGATCACCATATCCGGGATGCAGCGCAGATAGGAGAGATCGAACGCGCCCTGGTGTGTTTGTCCATCCGCGCCAACGATACCGGCGCGATCGATGGCGAACATGACCGGCAGTTTCTGGATAGCGACGTCATGGATGACCTGATCGTAGGCGCGTTGCAGGAAAGTAGAGTAGATTGCCACGACGGGCTTATAGCCGCCAATCGCCAGACCTGCGGCGAAGGTGACGGCATGCTGCTCGGCGATGGCGACGTCGAAATAGCGATCCGGGAATTTACGTGAAAATTCCACCATGCCGGAACCTTCGCGCATTGCCGGGGTGATCGCCATCAGCTTGCTGTCTTTGGCGGCGGTTTCACACAGCCAGTCACCGAAGATTTTTGAATAACCTGGCAGACCGCCGCTGCTTTTCGGCAAACATCCGCTGGAAGGATCAAATTTAGGCACCGCATGGAAAGTGATCGGATCTTTTTCCGCGGGCTCATAGCCGCGGCCTTTCTTGGTCATGATATGCAGGAACTGCGGGCCTTTCAGGTCGCGCATGTTCTTCAATGTGCTGATAAGCCCCATGACATCGTGACCATCGACCGGCCCGATGTAGTTAAAGCCCAGCTCTTCGAACAGTGTTCCCGGCACAACCATGCCTTTAATATGTTCTTCGGTACGCTTGAGCAGTTCTTTAATTGGCGGTACGCCGGAGAAGACCTTTTTTCCGCCTTCGCGCAGAGAAGAGTAAAGCTTACCGGAAAGTAGCTGCGCCAGATGGTTGTTGAGCGCGCCGACGTTTTCCGAAATCGACATTTCATTGTCGTTCAGAATGACCAGCATGTCGGGCCGGATATCGCCTGCGTGATTCATTGCTTCAAACGCCATACCGGCGGTGATGGCGCCGTCGCCAATCACACAGACGGTGCGGCGATCTTTGCCTTCTTTCTCCGCCGCTACGGCAATACCGATACCGGCGCTGATGGAGGTGGAGGAATGCCCAACGCTCAGCACATCGTATTCGCTTTCTCCGCGCCACGGGAACGGATGCAGACCGCCTTTCTGGCGAATGGTGCCGATTTTGTCGCGACGACCGGTAAGGATTTTATGTGGATAAGCCTGGTGTCCAACATCCCAGATTAGCTGGTCAAACGGGGTGTTGTAGACATAATGCAGCGCCACGGTAAGTTCTACCGTGCCCAGCCCGGAAGCGAAGTGCCCGCTGGAACGGCTTACGCTGTCGAGTAAGTAGCGGCGTAGCTCGTCGCAGAGTTTCGGCAGACTCTCTTTCGGTAACAGTCGTAACTCCTGGGTGGAGTCGACCAATGCCAGGGTAGGGTATTTGGCTATATCAAAACTCATCGCAAGCTCATTGGATATGGGGTTTATTTATCACGCTGGATTATGTAGTTCGCTAGCGCTTCCAGTGCCGAGGTGTCCAGTGATTGCGCGGCCAGCTGATGTAACGACTGACGGGCGTCCTCTATCAGGTCCCGGGCTTTATTCCGGGCTTGCTCAAGACCCAGAAGTGCAGGGTAGGTACTTTTGCCAAGCTGCTGGTCTGCGCCCTGACGTTTACCTAACGTTGCAGTATCGCCCACCACATCCAGAATGTCATCCTGAACCTGGAAGGCAAGGCCGATACTCTCTGCATAGCGGTCAAGTATCGGCAGAGTATTCCGTCCTTTATCGCCCGCGCTCAATGCGCCAAGTCTAACGGCGGCGCGAATGAGCGCGCCGGTCTTATGGCGATGAATGCGTTCCAGCGCGTCCAGAGTGATCCGCTGGCCTTCTGCCGCCAGATCCAATGCCTGACCGCCGCACATACCGGCGATACCGCTGGCGTTCGCCAGTTCGGCGATCATCGCGATACGATCATGATCGGCGACTTCCGGCATCGGCGCGTCGCTGATAATGGCAAACGCCAGCGTCTGCAACGCGTCTCCCGCCAGGATTGCGTTGGCTTCGCCAAATTTAATATGGCAAGTCGGCAGGCCGCGACGCAAATCGTCATCGTCCATTGCTGGCAGGTCGTCATGGATCAGCGAATAGGCATGAATGCATTCGACCGCCGCAGCTGGCGCATCCAGCGTTGCCGTACTGACGCCAAACATTTGACCGGTGGCGTAAACCAGAAATGGCCGCAGGCGTTTACCGCCTAATAATGCGCCATACTGCATGGCTTCGACCACGGGAGTGTTCTGAAAGGGAAGTGGCGCGATAAAACGGCTCAGCGCCTGATTCGCTTGCGTTACGCAAGCCTGTAGCTGCTGCGTAAAGTCCATTTACTCATTATCCGCGATAAAAGGCTCAGGTGAAGCCTCTTCATTATCAGACAGCAAAATTTGCACGCGCTGTTCCGCCTGCTGCAGTTTTGCCTGCCCCTGACGCGCCAGCTGTACGCCGCGCTCGAATTCATTCAGCGCGTCTTCCAGCGGCAAATCGCCGCTTTCCAGGCGGGTAACAATATGTTCCAGCTCGCTCAGCGCAGTTTCAAAGCTGGCGGGCGCCTCATTTTTCTTCGGCATGATGACTGTTTGACTCTCTGTAATGGCAGCACAAGTCTATGGTAACGGACTCACACTGATAAGCAAATAACGCGCAATGGTAAGGGGAAATGCGCAAGATGTCCGTGATGGTGATATACTTCCGCGCCTGGATGCAGCCGTAGGTATGGGCTGCTGTACTATTTCTCCACGACAAGCCTTAGATAGCTTGCTAAAGAACCATTGCCGCCATGAAGTTTATCATTAAATTGTTCCCGGAAATCACTATCAAAAGCCAATCTGTGCGTTTGCGCTTTATAAAAATTTTAACCGGGAACATCCGTAACGTTTTAAAGCACTACGATGAGACCCTCGCGGTTGTCCGTCACTGGGATAACATTGAAGTTCGCGCCAAAGATGAAAACCAGCGTCTGGCGATTCGCGACGCGCTGACCCGCATTCCGGGGATTCACCATATTCTTGAAGTCGAAGATGTGCCGTTCACCGATATGCACGACATTTTCGAGAAAGCGTTGGCGCAGTATCGCGAGCAGCTTGAAGGCAAAACCTTCTGCGTGCGCGTAAAACGTCGCGGTAAGCATGAGTTTAGCTCCATTGAAGTGGAGCGCTATGTTGGCGGCGGATTAAATCAGCATATTGAATCGGCGCGCGTGAAGCTCACTAACCCGGATGTGACGGTGCATCTGGAAGTGGAAGATGATCGCCTGCTGCTGATCAAAGGGCGTTATGAAGGTATTGGCGGTTTCCCGATTGGCACCCAGGAAGACGTGCTGTCGCTGATCTCCGGCGGTTTTGACTCCGGCGTCTCCAGCTATATGCTGATGCGTCGCGGCTGCCGCGTACACTACTGCTTCTTTAACCTCGGCGGCGCGGCGCATGAAATCGGCGTTCGCCAGGTGGCGCATTACCTGTGGAACCGCTTTGGCAGCTCCCATCGCGTGCGTTTTGTAGCGATTAACTTCGAACCGGTGGTCGGCGAGATTCTGGAGAAAGTTGACGACGGCCAGATGGGCGTGGTGCTCAAACGTATGATGGTACGCGCGGCGTCGAAAGTGGCGGAACGTTACGGCGTACAGGCGCTGGTGACCGGCGAAGCGCTGGGCCAGGTGTCCAGCCAGACGCTAACCAACTTGCGCTTGATCGATAACGTGTCTGACACGCTGATCCTGCGCCCGCTGATCTCTTACGATAAAGAGCACATTATCAACCTGGCGCGCCAGATTGGTACGGAAGATTTTGCCCGTACCATGCCGGAATACTGTGGCGTGATTTCAAAAAGTCCGACGGTGAAAGCCATTAAAGCGAAAATTGAAGCCGAAGAAGAAAATTTCGACTTCAGTATTCTCGATAAGGTGGTAGAAGAAGCGAACAACGTCGATATTCGTGAAATCGCCCAGCAGACCCAGCAGGAGGTGGTGGAAGTAGAAACCGTGAGCGGTTTTGGCGCCAACGATGTGATTCTGGATATCCGTTCTGTCGATGAGCAGGATGACAAGCCGCTGAAAGTGGAAGGCGTCGACGTCGTTTCGCTGCCTTTCTACAAGCTGAGCACTAAATTTGGCGACCTCGATCAGAGCAAAACCTGGCTGCTATGGTGCGAACGCGGCGTAATGAGTCGCCTGCAGGCGCTCTATCTACGCGAGCAGGGGTTTGCCAATGTGAAGGTGTATCGCCCGTAATTCCTTTGCCGGGTGGCGGCTATGTCCTACCCGGCCTATCGTTTTATTTCTGCCCCAACCGTTTTGCAATGCGCTCCAGCTTCATCATCAGCAGCAGCGTAATGGCCACCAGCACAATGGTCAGCGCCGCGCCGTCGGCGATATTTCCACGGTCGGTCAGGCTAAAGATAGCCACCGGCAGCGTCGTCCAGCCCGGCGGATAAATCATCATCGTCGCGCCCAACTCCCCCATGGAGAGCGATAAACTCAGCGCCAGCGCTGACATCATCCACGGCATCAATAACGGCAACGTCACGTGACGCAGACGATACCAGGGCGATGCCCCCAGACTCGACGCGACGTTTTCAATATCGGCGGAAATTCGCGCCAGTCCGGTCGACACGTTACTGAAGGTAAAGGCGGAAATCAGCACAAAGTGCGCTGTCAGCACAATCCATAGGGTGCCGTTCATTTGCAATGGCCCCTGGCTGAAAGCAACCAGAATGCCCAGGCCCATGGACACTGACGGAATCGCACTCGGCAGATAGAACACCATACTTAACCATTTCTGCGTTTTCACCCCATATTGACGCAGCGCCAGCGCCGCCCAAACGCCGCAAAGCAGCGCAAACAGGCTGGCGCAAAAGCCAATCGTGAGGCTGGCAAGTAGGGCATCCCATGCCGCACCGTGCAGAGCGTTAACAAAGTGGTTCAGCGTGAAGCCACTCGGCAGAATACCGTTCCACTGCTGGCTAAGGCTGGACATCAGAATCACCGCCAGCGGCAGGAAAAAGAACACGATAAACAGTGCGCTAGCCACAACGCCCGCCGCTGCGCGTCCTTTAGGTGACCAAATTAGCATGGCTAGCTCCTTACGCCGGTACGTGATGCCGCCAGGCGATAGAGGGAGAACAGCCCCAGCGACAAGACAATGTTAATCAACGCAATCATGCAGGCGACAGTATAGTCAGACTCCAGAATCGCTTTGCTGTAAACCATCATCGGCAGGGTGTTAACTCCTTTCGCGCCAATAAACAGTACGATGCCAAACTCGTTAGTGGTCAACAGCAGGCACAGGCTGCCACCAGCCATCAGCGCCGGTAGCGCCGCCGGGAAAATCACCTGCCCAATCACCCGTAACGGGTGCGCCCCCAGAATGCTGGCTGCCTCTAGCTGGCTTTTATCAATTTGCCGCAGCGCGGCCATCAGTGGCCGCATCACCAGCGGAGTGAACACCGTGATCTCCGCCAGAATGACGCCCTGCATCGAGTAGAGAAAATCTACCGGCGGTAGCTCAAAGGCAAACAGGCTCATCAGCGTACCGTTGAGCAGACCCGCTGACCCATAAATAAAGGTGAACGCCAGCGTAATCAGGAAGGTCGGCAGCGCAATAAAAGTATCGACGACCCGACCAATCAACTCGCTGCCGGGGAAAGGAATAAACACCAGAATCAGCGACATCACACTGCCCAGCAGCAGGCAACCGGCGGTGGCGAAAAAGGCGATTTGCAACGTGTTCAGCAACGCGCCGACAAAGCGTTTCGAGTCGACCACCTGGCGGAAGGTCTCGAGCCCGATCTCGCCATTGGCACCGCGTAGCGCCTGTTCAACGATGAGCGACAGGGGCCAGAAAAACAGCGTCGCCAGCACCAGCAACGGGAGCAGCAGCCACAGCAGCGGGCGTAGGTTAAGCGCCGGTTTTTCCAGAGGTAAAATGAGTGACATGGTTATACCTCAATCAGGACCGCATCATCCGGTTCGAACCACAGCGCCAGCTTGTCGCCCACGCGCGGCAGCGGATTGACATGCGTCAACACCATCCGCACCGTTTCGCCAGCAACGTCACACAACAGATGGGTTAAATCGCCCTGCCAGTGCACCGATTGCAGTGTGGCGTTGAAGCGGTTGCTGTAGGCCGAACGCGGCGTCAGGCTGAGGTGCTGAGGACGAATGCACAGCAGTTTGTTGTAACCGTGGTGGCTGCCCCGGCTGAACGCGCGAATCACCGCACCGCCGCAGCTGACGTCCACCAGCCCCGGAGCCTCCGTTATCCCCAGCGCGATGGCGGAGAGAATATTGGCGCGGCCTAAGAATTCGGCGGCAAAACGATTGGGCGGATGCTGATATAGCGCGCGGGTTTCGCCGTGAGCAATCAGCGAACCATCCTTCATAATGCCGATTTTATCGGCCAGGGTGAGCGCTTCCGTTTGATCGTGGGTGACGTAGAGAATAGTGAGTTCCGGCAGCTCACGGTGAAGACGGGCGATTTCTTCCACCATATTATGACGAATCTGTGCGTCCAGCGCTGACAGTGGTTCATCCAGCAACAGCACGCGCGGGCGCACGGCAATCGCGCGGGCGATGGCCACGCGTTGCTGCTGGCCGCCGGAAAGTTGATGCGGATAACGGGCGGCGTAATCACTCATGCCAACCGTTTTCAGCGCCTGCGTTACACGCTCATTAATTAGCGCCTTTGGCTGCTTCTGCGCACGCAGGCCAAAAGCGACGTTGTCTTCCACTTTCAGATGCGGGAACAAGGCGTAGTTCTGCACCACCATCGCCAACCCGCGTTTATAGGGTGGCAGATGGGTGACGTCCGTATCGCCAATCAGAATACGACCGCCTGCAGGTTGCACAAAGCCCGCAACCGCACGCAGCACCGTCGTTTTTCCAGATCCTGATGGGCCAATCAGCGCCAGCACTTCGCCAGGTTCAATCGTCAAAGAGAGCGGTTTAAGCACCACGTTGCCGTGATACGCAACGCGCAGCGAGTCGAGGACTATCCCCGATGTCCCCTGCGATGCAGGGGCGTGAACGGCGGTCGTTTTCATCAGCATCAGGCTTACTCGCTTTCGGTCACTTTGTGCCAACGGCTAATATCTGCCGACAGCGAAACGGCTACGTCATCCCAATTTGGCTGCCAGCTCTGCACGCCTTCTAACGCGGCAGTGGCGGCCTTGTAATGTTCGTCGCTCGGCGTCACGTCGCTGCGTACCGGCATTCCCCAGGAGAGTTCGCTGACGCGAGTCTGCGCTTCTTTACTCAGCAAGAAGTTAATCAGCTTTTTACCATTTTCACTCTGCGGCGCCCCCTGGACCAGGCCAATGGCATAAGGGATGGCCAGCGCGCTGCGCTCGCCTTTGTCGTTGGCCGGCCAGAAGATTTTCACGTTCGGGTTACGTTCCATCTGCGCGAGGTTCATTTGCAGGTCGCCGTTAGCGACGTAGATTTCACCTTTATTAACCAGCGCGGTTAGCTTGCCGGTAGAGGCAGATGGCCCGACGTTATTGGCCTGCAGCTTGCCGAGATACGCAAAACCGGCATCTTTACTGCCGAAGCTGTGGAAAGCCTGCAGCATTACCGCCGTGCCGTCAGCGGCCTGGCCTGGCGTGGAATACTGGAGTTTATTTTTGAATTTACCGTCAAGCAGATCCTGCCAGCTCGCCGGGGCAGTTTTCAGCAGCTTGCTGTTGTAGATAAAGCTCAGATAATTCTTTACCAGCGGCGAATAAAGGTTGTTGGCATCGGGGATAGCCGATGCGGCGTCGGTGTTAAAGTTCGCCAGCAGCTTTTCGGCGGCGGCGCGCTGGATGAATGGCGGCGCGGTTACCAGCACGTCGGCTTGCGGATTCGTACGCTCTTTTGCCAGACGTTCCACTACCACGCCACCACCGCCTTCAACATAGCGTACGGTAATGCCGGTCGCTTTAGTGAATGCGTCAAACTGCACCTGGTACCAGCTGTTATCGCCATCGTGCAGCCCGTCGATGGAGTACACCGTGACCACTGATTCCGCCCATGACGGGGCGCTGGCGAGAGCGAAGACAGACAGCAGAGCAAGTCGGGAAAGTTTCATCGTAATAGCCTCATAGCGTACGTTGCATTTTCTGGCCTATACCAGGTTTGCTTTTTACGCTAAACGGCTTATATGACAAAACGATGAAAGAGAAATAAATCAGTCCACGCCGGATGATGCTGCGCTTATCCGGATAGCCGTGAGACGATACGATTGGTAGGCCGGATAAGGCCCGCAGCCAACATCCGGCGCACCCGCTAGTGGGTATCTACCTCAATGCGCAGGCTGTCGTGACGCCAGTATTCGATATCCAGATCCAGCACTCGCCCGTGTTGATCGTAGTTCAGACGGCGCAGCAACAGCGCCGGGCGCCCTTCCATAACTCCCAGCGCCTGTGCGGCCTGCGCAGGCATGGCGGTGGGGTAGAACGACAGATGCATGCTGGTATAGATGAGGTTGTAGTGCGACTCGTATATCTCGGTCAGGCTGCCGTTGAGATCGTACTGCAGCAGCTCAGGCACGCGGGCGGGCAAACAATGGTTTTCGCAGTAGCACACGGCGCGGCCATCGGCGTAACGCAGACGGGTCAGCAGATAGATTTGATCAAACGGCTGGAGCTGGAGGGGCTTCATGACCTCGACAGGCACGGTGGTTAACACGCCGCTCAGTAGCGCGGTTTTTGGCTCCCGCCCCTGCTCGCGGCAAAGCTTATGGAAGTTGGTGTTCTGGGTCGGATCCAGCCACAGGCGTTCCGGCGTAACGAACCAACCGCGACGATCGGCGCGCCAGATAAGCCCACTGGACTCCAGCTGCGCCAGGCTTTCGCGAATAGTAATGCGCGTGGTGTTGAAGATCGCGCACAGTTCGCGTTCAGACGGCAGTTTATCACCGCTTTTCAACGCACCGCTCTGAATACGCGCCTGAAGCTGCGCCTTGATCAACAGGTACTGCGGGATATCGCCCGGGATAGATTTCATGTTTACTCGCTTCCGTTTTGCCTGCCGCCATTATACAAGCAGAGATGAATTTTTTGTTGCAGCGCGATTTTCTCTTTGACCCGTCGCGGCAAAGATCGTCATGATAAATGCAATCTGGTATAGACCAAAGGTAAATAACATGACTTCGCGTAACTATCTGCTGCTGACTCCTGGCCCGCTCACCACCTCTCGTACCGTGAAAGAAGCGATGTTGTTCGATAGCTGTACCTGGGATGATGATTACAATATCGGCGTGGTGGAACAGATCCGCCAGCAGCTGACCGCACTGGCAACGGCCTCCGAAGGCTACACCTCCGTACTGCTGCAAGGCAGCGGCAGCTATGCTGTGGAAGCCGTACTGGGCAGCGCATTGGGGCCGCAGGATAAGGTGCTGATCGTCAGCAACGGTGCATACGGCGCACGAATGGTCGAGATGGCCGGCCTTATGGGTATCGCCCATCACGCTTACGACTGCGGCGAAGTTGCGCGCCCGGACGTGCAGGCGATCGACGCGATCCTCAACGCCGACCCGACGATCAGCCATATCGCCATGGTGCATAGCGAAACGACCACCGGGATGCTCAACCCCATTGATGAGGTGGGCGCTCTGGCGCATCGCTATGGCAAAACCTACATCGTTGACGCCATGAGCAGCTTCGGCGGCATCCCCATGGATATTGCAACATTACACATCGACTATCTGATCAGCTCCGCTAATAAATGCATTCAGGGCGTGCCGGGTTTTGCCTTCGTGATTGCCCGCGAGCAAAAACTGGCCGCGTGCAAAGGGCGTTCCCGCTCGCTGTCGTTAGATCTCTACGCCCAGTGGCGCTGCATGGAGGATAACCACGGCAAATGGCGTTTTACTTCGCCCACTCATACCGTCCTGGCGTTTGCCCAGGCGTTGAAAGAGCTGGCGGAAGAAGGTGGCGTGGCGGCACGTCATCAACGCTATCAGCAAAATCAGCGCAGCCTGGTGGCCGGAATGCGGGCGCTGGGCTTTAACACGCTGCTGGATGACGAACTTCATTCGCCCATTATCACCGCCTTTTATTCACCGGAAGACCCGCAGTATCGCTTTAGCGAATTTTATCGCCGCCTCAAAGAGCAGGGCTTTGTTATCTATCCAGGCAAAGTGTCGCAAAGCGACTGCTTTCGCATCGGCAACATTGGCGAAGTATATGCCGCCGATATCACTGCCCTGCTGACCGCCATTCGTACCGCCATGTACTGGACGAAATAAGGAACCATGATGAACCGTATTCACGCTGTTATTCTCGACTGGGCGGGCACCACCGTCGATTTTGGCTCCTTCGCGCCGACGCAAATTTTCGTCGAGGCGTTCCGTCAGGCATTTGATGTGGAGATCACCCTCGCCGAAGCACGCGTGCCAATGGGGCTGGGTAAATGGCAACACATTGAAGCGCTGGGAAAATTACCTGCTGTTGACGCGCGCTGGCAGGCAAAGTTTGGCCGCTCCATGAGTGCAGCAGATATTGATGCCATCTATGCCGCCTTCATGCCGTTACAGATTGCTAAAGTTGTCGATTTTTCTTCTCCTATTGCCGGAGTTATCGACACGATCGCGGCGCTAAGAGCCGAGGGCATTAAGATAGGCTCCTGCTCCGGTTACCCACGAGCGGTGATGGAGCGCCTGGTCCCCGCCGCCGCTGAGCATGGTTATCGTCCGGATCATTGGGTGGCAACGGACGACCTGGCCGCGGGTGGTCGCCCGGGGCCGTGGATGGCGCTGCAAAACGTAATTGCGCTGGGCATTGATGCGGTCGCGCACTGTGTGAAGGTAGATGATGCCGCGCCGGGCATTAGCGAGGGGCTTAACGCGGGTATGTGGACGGTGGGGCTGGCGGTATCGGGTAACGAATTCGGCGCAACATGGGACGCCTATCAGACTATGTCGAAAGAGGACGTTGCGGTCCGCCGCGAGCACGCGGCCAGCAAGCTGTACGCCGCCGGGGCGCATTACGTGGTGGATTCACTGGCGGATTTACCTGGGGTGATTGCGCATATTAATGCGCGTCTGGCGCAGGGCGAACGCCCGTAAAATAACTGCCGGATGGCGCTGCCGCTTATTCGGCCTACAGACTGTACCGTTTTGTAGGCCGGATAAGGTGTTTACGCCGCCATCCGGCAATCATTCTTATTCGTAGTAGTTATAAATCCCCGCCGCCATCACCAGTTGCGAAGCCACTTCATGCGCTTTTTCACGACCAGCCAACAGGTCGATGATTTTCAAGCCAAAATCGATAGCGGTACCCGGTCCCTGGCTGGTTAATAATTTTACCCGCGCATCCCACACCACACGCTTATCCTGCCACTGTTCGGCGGGGATCTTATCTTTCAGCGCCGGAAAACCGGTCATATTGCCGATAGGGAAGATATCGTGCGGCACGAGCACTGTGGCGGCTGCGGCGCAAATGGCTGCGACAATGCGCCCGGAGCGGTGAAACTGTTTTACGGTTTCGACCAGCAGCGGGCTGTCGCGAAAGCACTCGGCGCCTTTAATTCCGCCGGGCAACACGATGATGTCATAATCGCCGTCGGCAACTTCAACCAGCGGCGCATCCGCCAGTAGCTTTACACCGCGCGAGCAGACAATCGTCAGGTTGCCATCGCTGGCGACGCTGGCGGTAGTGACGTGGATTCCGCCGCGAACCAGCAGATCGATAGTGGTGACCGCTTCGGTCTCTTCACTACCAGGGGCGAGGCATACCAGTGCCTGAGCGCTCATACTCACTCTCCTTTCGCTTTACCATTTCAAACAGGCGGCTATTTTCCGGAACGGCGAGACCGTGCACGCGGGCGCGCTTGAGTAAATAACCGGTAATGTAGTCAATTTCGGTATGGCGCATGGCACGCACGTCCTGCAACATGGATGAGATGTTTTCTGCCGTACTGTCAATCACTTGCTCAACATAATAGCGTAAATCGTCTGCCGATGTGTGGTAGCCTTCACGTTCAATCACGGCGGCGACCTCTTCGCAAATCGCGTTGATTTCATCAGTATGATGGCGCAGCTCGCCGTTCGGGCAGTTCCAAAGCGCGGTGAGCGGGTTGATAACACAGTTGACCGCCAGTTTGCGCCACATCTCTGCGCGGATATTGTTATGCCAGGCGACATCGGGCAGTACCCCCTGCAGGATATCGGCGAGATAACTGTAATCGCCGTCTTGCTCGCGCGCCGGGCCAATATGCGTAGTACCGTTAGCGACATGAATAATGATATTACCGTCGCGGCGCGCAGCATGGGTGATAGTCCCCATCAACATCGGCTGTTGGATATTTTGCAGCTCTTCTATGGTTCCCATTCCATTATGAATGAGCAGGATAGGCGATGTCACCGGTAGGGTTGACGCCAGGGTTCGTACTGCGTCGGAAACCTGCCACGCTTTCAGCGTGACTAACAACAGTTCGCTCTTCGCCAAAAAATCCGGATCGTTTGCCGTCAGTGATTCGTTGAAAAAGGAACCATCGGTATCGATCAGATTTACGCTGCAATAAGGTTGTGGCACCCGTAGCCAGCCCTGTACGTCATGTCCGTGTTTGCACAGTGCCGAAAGCCAAAGTTGTCCTAAGGCTCCGCATCCCAGTACAGTAATTTTCATTGTTCCTCCTCACCTGCAACAGCGCCAGGTGTTATGGCGCTAATTATAGCGTCATCAGCTAAGCTTCTCGTTAAGCCTCGTTGCAGGTATTATGCAACGCAACGAAAATGAAGGGAGAAGAAAAGATGCCATCTTTCGATATTGTTTCTGAAGTTGATCTGCAGGAAGCGCGTAACGGCGTGGATAACGCGGTTCGCGAGGTTGAGTCTCGTTTTGACTTTCGTGGCGTAGAGGCGACTATTGAACTGAACGATGCCAATAAAACCATCAAGGTGCTGAGCGAGTCCGATTTCCAGGTCAATCAGTTGCTCGATATTCTGCGCGCCAAGCTGCTTAAACGCGGTATTGAAGGCGCTTCGCTGGATGTACCGGACGAGTTCGTGCATAGCGGTAAAACCTGGTATGTGGAAGCGAAGCTGAAGCAGGGCATTGAAAGCGCCGTGCAGAAGAAAATCGTCAAGCTGATTAAAGACAGCAAACTGAAGGTGCAGGCGCAAATTCAGGGGGAAGAGATTCGCGTGACGGGCAAATCACGTGACGATCTGCAATCGGTAATGGCGCTGGTTCGCGGCGGCGATTTGGGCCAGCCGTTCCAGTTCAAAAACTTCCGCGATTAAGTTGTTATGCCGGATAGAGCCTTGCCGCCATCCGGCAATACAGCATTCATCCTTTGCTGATAAGCTGTTCAACTTCAAAGCGATTGGTCACTTTGCTGTCGATTTTGACGTAAGCGGAATGCTCTTCCGCCACGATCAGCGCTTCGCTTACGCCTTTCATTGCCAACAGTCGCTGTTTTAGCCTGTCGTCAGCAACAATATCCGCAGGAATTTCCACGCGCAGGCTGCTGACATAGGGCGGCTCTTTCATGGTACTTGCCACCGCCAGCCATACCATCGCCAGTACGGCCCCGGCAAGGAAAACGGTTTGCCCATCAAACGTGCCGTCTATCCAGCCGCCCAGCGAGCCGCCAAGCGCCACGCCAAGAAACTGGCTGGTAGAATAGACGCCCATCGCCGTTCCTTTATACCCCGCGGGCGACTCTTTGCTAATAAGCGAAGGCAGCAGCGCCTCCATCAGATTAAAGGCGAGGAAAAAGAGTTGTACGCCAATCACCAGCTCCCAGAAATGCTGGCCCGCTCCCCACAACACGATTTCTGCGACGACAATGAGCCCCACGCAGAACAGGAATACCTGCTTCATCCGCCGTTTGACTTCAGCATAGATAATAAAAGGCACGACGGCGGCAAAGGCGATCACCATGGTTGCCAGATACACCTTCCAGTGTTCGGCGGCAGGGAAACCGGCATCGGCAAGCTGGCCGGGCAGGGCGACAAAGGTGGACATCAATAAAATATGTAGACACATAATGCCGAAATTGAGCTTGAGCAGCCTCGGCTCCGCCAGCACTTTACTGAAGCTGCCTTTGACCATCCCGGATTCGCGATTCAGCACATGGTTGGTACTGTTGGGAACCACCCAGATCGTCAAAATAATGCCCAGGGTGGCGAGGGCGGCGATCATCCAGAACAACGCGTTCAATCCCAGACTATGGGTAACGATCGGCCCTAATACCATTGCAATCGCGAAGGTGATACCAAAGCTGACGCCGATAAACGCCATCGCTTTGGTACGGTTTTGCTCTCGGGTGAGATCAGACAGGAGCGCCATGACGGCGGCGGCAATAGCGCCGGACCCCTGTAGTGCTCGCCCCAGAATAATGCCCCAGATTGAGTGGGAGAGCGCGGCAATGACGCTACCCGCGACAAATACCACCAGTCCGCCGACAATCAGCGGTTTACGGCCAATGCGGTCGGACAGCAGCCCAAAGGGAATTTGAAAGATAGCCTGCGCCAGCCCGTAAATGCCGATCGCAATGCCGATTAATGCTTCGCTGGCGCCCTGTAGCGCCATACCGTATGTGGTCAGTACTGGTAGAACCATAAACATGCCCAGCATACGCAACGAAAAGACGGTCCCTAAACCCCATGTGGCACGCAGCTCCCCTGGCGTCATTTTATAATCGTTCATTGCCACCTCTGTATGAAATTCGCACCTAGTGTAAAGCGCCAGGTTGGTTGGGTAAATATGCGCTTTATTAACAAATGTTGTGGTGGTGAGGGTAGGCCACGAGAGACGAAAAATGCCGGATGGCGATACTCACGTCGCTTATCCGGCCTACAGGTAACGTGCTTTTGTAGGCCGGATAAGGCATAAGCCGCCATCCGGCATAGAAGAGGTGACGATGAACTTACCAGACGTAAGTCAGCAGATTCTGCGAATTCGGCACCATAAAATCAACGGACATCATGATACTCAGCGCGGTAATCGCAATGATAGAGAAGCCGAACAGCTTGCGCGCCCAGACCTTATCATCTTCCACTTTGTAACCGCGTAGCGCCATGCCGAGCCACCAAACGCTGACCGCCGCGGCGACCACCAGGTATTTGTAACCGGCATAACCGCCCAACGTTAGCATTAGCGTTGCAACGGCAAACGCAATGATGTACAGCGTGATGTGGTTTTTAGCGACTGAGATTCCTTTTACCACCGGCAGAACCGGGATATTGGCCGCCTGATAGTCCTTAAAGCGGAAAATGGCGATGGCGTAAGAGTGCGGCATCTGCCAGAGGCTGAAAATAGCCAACAGGATCGCCGCGCCGCTGTCAAAGTCGCCCGTTACGGCACAGTAGCCAATCACCGGCGGCGCTGCGCCGGAGAGAGAACCAATCAGCGTTCCGTAGACGGAGTGACGCTTCATGTACAAGCTGTACACGCCAACATAGACCACGAAGCCCATCACTCCCAGCCAGCAGGCCAGAGGATTGGCGCCAAACCACAGCAGCATAAAGCCAGCAATACCCAGCAGGGTGGCGTATACCAGCGAGACGCCAGGAGAAATCAGGCCTTTGACCAGCACCCGATTCTTGGTCCTTTCCATCTTCCTGTCGATATCCCTGTCGATGTAGTTGTTAAATACACAACCCGACGCCACAACCAGTGACACCCCGACCAGCGTATAAATGAACAGGGGATAGTCAATGCTGCCCTTTGAGGCCAGCAGAAATCCCCCGATCACCGAGATCAGGTTGCCAAAGATGATGCCTGGTTTCGTTACTTGCAGGTATTGCTTAAACATCATACTCGCCGCTCTTAGTGCATCATCATGTTGTAGTTGAGGTTCCACATAATCCAGATGGAGCCCACAACCAGGATGGCGATGATCAGCACGGTAAAGATGAAGGCCGTCATGTTCCAGCCTTCATCAGATTTGGTGTTCATGTGCAGGAAACACACCAGATGCACCAAAATCTGCACCACTGCCATTGCCAGGATAGATCCCAGAATAACGGCCGGAGAGGCAGCGCCGGTCATCACCATCCAGAATGGAATAACCGTCAGGATGACCGACAGGATAAAGCCGGTCATGTACGTTTTTACGCTGCCGTGGGATGCGCCGCCGCTCTCGGTAGAATGACTCATTACATCGCCCCCATCAGATAAACAACAGTGAATACGCAAATCCAAATCACATCCAGGAAGTGCCAGAACAGGCTCAGGCACATGATGCGGGTACGGTTAGTGCTGGTCAGACCGCGACGGGCAACTTGCACCATCAGCACCGCCATCCAGATCAAACCGGAAGTGACGTGCAGACCGTGCGTGCCGACCAGCGCGAAGAACGCAGACAGGAAGCCGCTGCGATCCGGGCCCATACCGTTAACAATCAGGTGATGGAATTCATAGAGTTCCATCCCGATGAATCCGGCGCCAAACAAGAAGGTCAACGCCAGCCAGGAGATAACCTGGCTCTTGTTGTTCTTGTGCATGGCGATCGCCGCCATGCCGTAGGTAATGGAGCTAAATAACAGCAGGAAGGTTTCAACCAGAACGAACGGCAGTTCGAAAATGTCCTTACCTGTCGGGCCGCCAGCGGTGCCGTTCACCAGAACGGCATAGGTAGCAAACAGAATAGAGAACAGAATGCAGTCGCTCATCAGGTAGACCCAAAATCCGAAGATTTTGTTCTGGCCTGCGTCATGGTGCCCGTGTTCGTGCGCGTGGGCAGTCGCGTGCGTTAAAGTATCAGTTGCCATTTTTCAGCCCTGCCTTAGTAATCTCATCGAAATGCTGGTTTTCCAGTTTTTCGACTTCCGGGACCGGCACGTAGTAATCCACATCTTCATCAAAGCTTTTTACAATCCAGCTGATGATCATGCCTGCGAAACCCACTATCGCCAGCCACCAGATATGCCAGATCATGGCGAAGCCAAATACCGTCGCGAAGGCGGCGATAACAATACCGGCACCACTATTTTTCGGCATATGAATCTCTTCATACTGTCCAGGCTGTTGGTACGCTTCGCCTTTTTCTTTCATTTCCCAGAAGGCGTCACGTTCGTGAACGTGCGGCACAACGGCAAAGTTATAGAACGGCGGCGGAGACGAGGTTGACCACTCCAGCGTACGGCCACCCCATGGGTCGCCGGTCAGATCGCGGTTCTGATCGCGGTCGCGAATAGAAACGAAGATCTGAATCAGTTGGCACAGGATACCCAGCGCAATCAGCGCGGCACCGGCGGCGGCAACCATCAGCATCGTATGGAACTGCGGATCAATTTGCTGGCTGAGGCGACGGGTCATGCCCATGAAGCCCAGTACGTACAGCGGCATAAAGGCTACAAAGAAACCGATAATCCAGAACCAGAAGGCGCGTTTACCCCAGGTTTCGTTCAGCTTGAAGCCAAACGCCTTCGGCCACCAGTAGGTCATACCCGCGAAGCAGCCAAACACCACGCCGCCGATGATCACGTTATGGAAGTGCGCAATCAGGAACAGACTGTTGTGCAGGACGAAGTCCGCGCCCGGTACCGCCAGCAGCACGCCGGTCATACCGCCGACCGAGAAGGTCACGATAAAGCCGATGGTCCACATCATTGCGGAATGGAAGACGATACGGCCCTGATACATGGTGAACAACCAGTTGAAGATCTTCACCCCGGTCGGGATGGCGATAATCATGGTGGTGATACCGAAGAAGGCGTTAACGTTCGCGCCCGCACCCATCGTGAAGAAGTGGTGCAGCCAAACGATAAACGACAGTACGGTAATACAGACGGTCGCCCAAACCAGCGAGGTATAGCCGAACAGACGTTTACGCGAGAAGGTCGCTGCGATTTCGGAGAATACCCCGAAGACCGGCAGAATCAGAATGTACACTTCCGGATGGCCCCAGGCCCAAATCAGGTTGATGTACATCATCATGTTGCCGCCCATATCGTTGGTAAAGAAATGGGTGCCCAGATAGCGATCCAGGGTCAGCAACGCGACGGTAACCGTCAGAATCGGGAAAGAGGCGATGATCAGTACGTTGGCGCACAAAGAGGCCCAGGTAAAGACCGGCATCTTGAACATTGTCATACCCGGCGCACGCATCTTCAGGATCGTCACGAAGAAGTTGATACCGGTTAACGTCGTACCAATACCCGAGAGTTGTAACGCCCATATCCAGTAATCGACCCCGACGCTGGGACTGTACTCTATTCCCGATAGCGGCGGATAAGCCAGCCAGCCGGTCTGAGCGAATTCACCCACGCCCAGCGAGAGGTTAACCAGGATAACGCCGACAACGGTGAACCAGAAGCTCAGGTTGTTCAGGAAAGGGAACGCAACGTCGCGCGCGCCGATCTGCAGCGGAACCACCAGGTTCATCAGACCGATAACGAAGGGCATCGCCACGAAGAAGATCATGATTACGCCGTGAGCGGTAAAGATCTGATCGTAGTGGTGCGGCGGTAGAAAACCCGCTTCGCCTGCGGAGGCAAGCGCCTGCTGGCTACGCATCATGATGGCATCGGCGAAACCACGTAACAGCATCACAATTGCGACGATGATATACATGATGCCGAGGCGTTTATGGTCAACCGACGTTAACCACTCTTTCCATAGGTAGGTCCACTTACCGAAGTAAGTAATCGCTGCCAGTATCGCCAGTCCCCCGACGATAATTGCAGCGATCGTTACCATGACGATAGGTTCATGGAACGGTACTGCATCCAGTGATAATTTTCCGAACATCTTATCTTCCTCAACCCTTGGAGTTGGCGGATTCCGCGTGGCTCATGTCCATACCTTCCATTCCTTCATGCGAGCTGTGCCCACCTTCAGGTTGGGTCATGTCCATGCTCTTACCGTGGTCCATGAATTTGTTAATAACGTCCTTGAACAAATCTGGTTTCACGCTGGAGAAATATTCCACCTTGTTGTACTCGCTTGGCATAGCCACTTTCTCGAACGCCGCCATATCATTCATGGTGTTCGGAGACTGCTTCGCTTTTGCGACCCATTGGTCGAATTCTGCGCGGTCTTTGGTGGCGATAGCTTTAAACTTCATACCAGAGAAGCCCGGGCCGCTATAGCTGGCGGAGATGCCATCGTAGGTTCCGGGTTCGTTGGCGATCAGATGCAAACGTGTTTGCATACCGGCCATGGCATAAATCTGGCTACCCAGACGCGGGATAAAGAAGGAGTTCATCACGGAGTTGGAGGTCACTTTGAAATAAACCGGCGTGTTCGCCGGGAAGGCGATCTCGTTGACGGTGGCGATACCCTGCTCCGGATAGATGAAGAACCATTTCCAGTCCATGGAAACCACTTCGATGGTGATCGGTTTTTCGTCATGCGCCAGCGGCTTGCTTGGTTCAAGCGCGTGCGTGGTTTTCCAGGTCAGTACGGCAAGGAAAATGATGATCAAGATAGGCACCGTCCAGACCACGGCTTCCACTTTATTGGAGTGTGACCAGTTCGGGCTATACTTCGCATCCTTATTACTCGCACGATACTTCCAGGCGAAACCAACAGCCATCAAGATGGCGGGAATAACGACGATCAACATCAGGCCAAATGCCGTCAGTATCAGCGAACGTTGCTCCAGTCCAATCTGTCCTTTGGGATCCAGCAGCGCAGAATTACAGCCACTGAGTAATGCAGTGCCTGCAATTAATGACAACCATCCCAAACTTTTATTGTATTTCCTGAGTCTCATTTAACGACCTCAATTCCACGGGACCTGGTGGCGTTTAAAGTGTAGGGGCATTTTACGGTAAGGTTACATTACTGTAAACATGATTGGTTCTGTGTTACCAAGTTCTGCCGCGCATGTCACATATGTTGCCAAGTATGTCGAAATAACTTTAAGACACTGTTGAAACTTTGCGTTATAACGGATGAGGTCTGTAAGTGGGATGTTGAGGGATAATTGGTATAACCAATGTAAAAATAAAACAATTACTTAACAATTTATTATCAATAAAAGGACAATCAACGGCGGGAATTTAAATTTAATCGGCTGAATCGTGTAAAGAAAATAGGTAGCGTAGAAATTACCAATAATTTCCAAAATTCTGTTGCGCACAAAAAGACAAATATATTTTTTATCAATTGATGGTTATTTAGCCGTTATAATTCCGGGTCGTTATTACAACGGCAAATAATGTTTTAGAGCAGGCGTGTTTTTCGTAGCGCCAGGTAATCCAGTAACCCGCCAAAGACAATGCCGCACACGGCAACCGCTACCGCAGTCTCAAGCAATCCGGACAGGAATGAGAAGTTAGTGTAATCCACCGCGTTCATGGTCAGCAGGAGTACCCAGACCGCCAGCAAAGCGACGCCCGCGAGCAGGATTGAAAGCGCGAAATTGTAGGCGCCACGGTATTGCGTGCGGGGAATGAAACGCTCGCTCTGCCAGCTATATTCCAGCGTTTGCCGACAGACCAGCAACAGTAACAGCCCGGGAACGGCGGCGACAACCGAGAAGAGGTAGAATGTCGGCCAGCCGTGTGCTTCAACGAACCAGCCCGCTACGGGACCAACATAAACGCGGCCTACTGCGGAGAGGGCCGACAGTAGGGCAAACTGTGTTGCGGAAAACGACTTATTACATAGCGTCATTAATAAGGCGACAAAGGCGGCAGTACCCATCCCGCCGCACAGATTTTCGAAAAAGACCGCCGCGCCCATGCTGAACATGTTTTTATCGGTAATGGAGAGCAACCAGTAACCGGCGTTGGACGCGCCTTGCAAAATGCCGAAAATCAGCAGCGCGCGAAACAGCGAAAGACGCTGCATTAATATGCCGCCGTATAACGCGCCGACGATTGTCGCCAACAGACCCAGCGTTTTATTGACCACGCCGACTTCGCCGGCGTCAAAGCCGACGCCGCGAATCAAAAAGGTGGTGGTCAGGCTCATGGCGAAGGCGTCACCCAGTTTATAAAGCACAATGAGCAGTAAAATCAGCCAGGCGTTATTACGGCCAAAGAAATCGCGTAGTGGCGCGACGACGGCCTGTTCCAGCGATTTCGGGGACGGGATACTATCGGTCGGTTCCGGCGCCAGTAAGGTGGCGATAATGCAGGGGATCAGCAATGCCGCCATCAGCCAGTACATGCCCTGCCAGCCGAGCCAGCGATCGGCCAGCCATAGCGCCAGTCCGCCGGAAACCAGCATCCCCAACCGGTAGCCAAGCACGCTGATTGCCGCGCCAGCGCCGCGTTCTTCTGCGGGTAAAACATCGGTTTTCCAGGCGTCGAACACGATATCCTGCGAGGCGGAGCAAAAAGCAATCACCACCGCCAGCGCCGCCATCCAGCGTAGCTGCGTGCCGGGTTCAAGAAAGCCCATCGCCGCAATCGCCACCAGTAACAACAGTTGGGTGGCGAGTAACCAACCGCGACGACGACCTAAAAAAGGCGGCGTGTAGCGGTCCATCAGCGGGGACCAGAGAAACTTAAACACATAGGCCTGACCAACCAGCGAGAAGAAGCCAATCGTTTTAAGATCGATATTCTCGACGGTCATCCACGCCTGTAGCGTACCGGAGGTGAGCGCCAGCGGGAGGCCAGAGGCAAAACCCAATATCAGCAGAATGGCTGAACGCGGTTGCTGGAAAATACGTAAATATTGACTTGACATAGGCATCTACAGACCCGGCTTTTGCCGGGTCTTGTTGTTGCTATTAACGGGCATTTTGCTTGATAAAATCGTGAATACTGGTGTCCTGAGACATATCAGCGATAGTATCGGTCAGAACACTGTTCACCGCGTCGGCAATATTCTGGTTAGAGGCCTGGAATGCCCCTTCAATAGAGTAGTTGGCGCGATAGTTTTTGGTCATCTTGTTGCCATTTGCCGCGGTCGCAATAATCGCGATATCCGCTTTGGTCGCGATGTTGTAGCGCACGCTGCCCTGAGAAACATCAGCATACAGTTGGTTAACAATTATCTGCAGATTAACCGCGCCGTTAGGCCCGATCATATAGCCCCGCGCCGTCATCTGTTTTTCCAGGACTTCTTGTAACAGGAAGCGTAAATCGCGGGAGGCGGTTAACGTTACCAGCTGGTTGTTACGCGTGACTTTCGCTAACGCCTGATCCTGGCGCTGGTCCGCGCCGGTAATGCTAACGGTGACGCCCATCAGGCTCGGGTCCTGCTGTGGCAAGGTGATCTTCGGCGCGACGTCAATGGTTGTCGGCGGTGTGGCGCATCCTGCCAGCATAAACAGAGCGACTAACGGAAAGAGAAGTTTTTTTAACATATTCAGGCTCTCAATGACGCTTAAAACGTGATAGGTAAAAATTCCCGCCATCATAACACCGCTAACGGCGAGGGGAAGTGGTCAACGCAGGTAAATTCGTCGTAATGTCCGATTTGGTATTGATAACAGCGCGAGCGGGGATTTTGAGCGCTAAAAGAATGATTAAGGCAGTAAACTTCATACGTTTGGCTGAAATAATCAGACGAAAGCTAAATTTTTGTTGTCATGCTGTAATGGAAACGGTAAAAGCGGCTAGTATTTAAAGGGATGGGTGACATCACAGCGTTGTCGGAGGAGATTTTCATGATGATACGTGAGCAAATAGAAGAAAAATTAAGGACAGCGTTCGACCCCGTGTTTCTCGAAGTTGTGGATGAAAGCTATCGTCACAATGTTCCTGCAGGATCGGAAAGCCATTTTAAGGTCGTGCTGGTGAGCGATCGCTTTACAGGCGAACGTTTTCTTAATCGTCATCGGATGATTTACGGTACGTTAACGGCGGAACTCTCCACAACCGTACATGCGCTGGCACTGCATACTTATACCCTCAAAGAGTGGGAAGGGTTGCAGGATACTATCTTCGCGTCGCCTCCTTGTCGCGGCGCGGGAAGCATCGCGTAGCAAAACGGATTTGCAACTACCTCCGCTTTTCCAGTATGTTGCTACAGAATTATGTGAAAACGGCCTGCGGGCCGTTTTGTTTTGTCTGAATTTTGAGCGTATCGTACAGTATTCAGACAAAAATTAGCCGAGAATTGTGAAAACCGCCGCAGCATCGCACAATCACCGTTCTCGACTCACAAAAGTGATGCCGCTATAATGCGCCGTCTTATATATGAACGTCTTCGGGATGATTCTGACGACAGGGAATGTGATTGATTATGAGAACATCCCGGTTCCGCGAAGCAAATAGCACGTGCTTGCGGAGTAGAGTTGACCGAGCACTGTGATTTTTTGAGGTAACAAGATGCAAGTTTCAGTTGAAACCACTCAGGGCCTTGGCCGCCGTGTAACGATTACAATCGCTGCTGACAGCATCGAGACCGCTGTAAAAAGCGAGCTGGTCAACGTAGCGAAAAAAGTACGTATTGACGGCTTCCGTAAAGGCAAAGTACCGATGAATATCGTCGCTCAGCGTTATGGCGCTTCTGTTCGCCAGGACGTGCTGGGCGATCTGATGAGCCGCAACTTCGTTGACGCGATCATCAAAGAAAAAATTAACCCGGCAGGCGCGCCGAACTATGTTCCGGGCGAATACAAAGTGGGTGAAGACTTCACTTACTCCGTCGAGTTTGAAGTCTATCCGGAAGTTGAGCTGACTGGCCTCGAGTCCATCGAAGTTGAAAAACCGGTTGTTGAAGTCACCGACGCTGACGTTGATGTGATGCTGGACACCCTGCGTAAGCAGCAGGCGACCTGGAAAGAAAAAGACGGCGCTGCTGATGCGGAAGACCGCGTGACCATCGACTTCACCGGCTCTGTAGACGGCGAAGAGTTCGAAGGCGGCAAAGCGACCGATTTCGTTCTGGCGATGGGCCAGGGTCGTATGATTCCGGGCTTTGAAGACGGCGTTAAAGGCCACAAAGCTGGCGAAGAGTTCACTATCGATGTGACCTTCCCGGAAGAGTACCACGCTGAAAACCTGAAAGGTAAAGCGGCTAAGTTCGTTATCAACCTGAAGAAAGTTGAAGAACGCGAACTGCCGGAACTGACCGAAGAATTCATCAAACGTTTCGGCGTTGAAGATGGTTCCGTAGCCGGTCTGCGCGCTGAAGTACGTAAAAACATGGAGCGCGAGCTGAAAGGCGCGGTGCGTAACCGCGTTAAGTCTCAGGCGATCGAAGGTCTGGTAAAAGCTAACGACATCGACGTACCGGCTGCGCTGATCGACAGCGAAATCGACGTTCTGCGTCGTCAGGCTGCGCAGCGTTTTGGTGGTAACGAGAAACAGGCTCTGGAGCTGCCGCGCGAACTGTTCGAAGAACAGGCTAAGCGTCGTGTAGTTGTCGGTCTGCTGCTCGGCGAAGTCATTCGTACCAACGAGCTGAAAGCGGACGAAGAACGCGTTAAAGGCCTGATCGAAGAGATGGCGTCTGCTTACGAAGATCCGAAAGAAGTGATTGAGTTCTACAGCAAAAATAAAGAGCTGATGGACAATATGCGTAACGTCGCTCTGGAAGAACAGGCTGTTGAAGCTGTTCTGGCAAAAGCGAAAGTGTCTGAAAAAGCCACTTCCTTCAATGAGCTGATGAACCAGCAAGCGTAATTTTTCGCATTAAAAGCACGAAATTTGCACAAAAACCCGTCACCTTTCAGTGACGGGTTTTTTTTGTCACGCATTTTGCATGGTAAGGGTGCGAAAACTGCGTTTCAGTGTTAGCGTTAGAGCAAAAGATTGTTATGCTTGAATTATGGCGATGCCGTACCCATTACAGAGGGACTGGCTGATAATCCGTCCATCAGGTTACAATCAGTACAGCAGATTTTTTCAATTTTTATCCAGGAGACGGAAATGTCATACAGCGGAGAACGAGATAATTTGGCCCCTCATATGGCGCTGGTGCCGATGGTCATTGAACAGACCTCACGCGGTGAGCGCTCTTTTGATATCTATTCTCGTCTACTTAAGGAACGCGTCATATTTCTGACCGGCCAGGTCGAAGACCATATGGCTAACTTGATCGTGGCGCAGATGCTGTTCCTGGAAGCGGAAAACCCGGAAAAAGATATCTATCTGTACATTAATTCTCCTGGCGGCGTAATTACTGCGGGGATGTCTATCTATGACACCATGCAGTTTATTAAGCCAGACGTCAGCACCATTTGTATGGGACAGGCGGCCTCTATGGGGGCGTTTTTGCTGACTGCCGGGGCGAAAGGCAAACGTTTCTGCTTGCCGAACTCTCGCGTCATGATCCACCAGCCGCTGGGCGGCTGCCAGGGCCAGGCGACGGATATTGAAATTCACGCCCGCGAAATTTTGAAAGTAAAAGGGCGCATGAATGAACTTATGGCGCATCATACGGGTCAATCTCTTGAGCAGATTGAACGTGATACTGAGCGCGATCGCTTCCTCTCCGCGCCTGAAGCGGTAGAGTACGGTTTGGTTGACTCAATTTTGACCCATCGTAATTGATGCCCTGGACGCAAGTGTGCCGCTATACACTTCATCCTTCACGCTACCTCGGTGTTGGCTGCCAGCGCGCCTCCCGGTGACTTACTTATGTAAGCGCTGCGGAGTCGCTGAGTTGCCGCCTTGATGTAGCTCGAATGATTTTGTGTATATACTAATGAAGGGCGGCACAACGCTGATTAGCGGCTTGCGCCTGAGAATGGCATTTGCGTCGTCGTGTGCGGCACAAAGAACAAAGAAGAGGTTTTGACTCATGACAGATAAACGCAAAGATGGCTCGGGCAAATTGTTGTACTGCTCTTTTTGCGGCAAAAGCCAGCATGAAGTGCGCAAGCTGATTGCCGGTCCATCCGTGTATATCTGCGACGAATGCGTCGATTTATGTAACGACATTATTCGCGAAGAAATTAAAGAAGTTGCTCCGCACCGTGAACGTAGTGCGCTGCCGACGCCGCATGAAATTCGTACTCACCTGGACGATTACGTTATCGGCCAGGAGCAGGCGAAAAAAGTGCTGGCGGTGGCGGTCTATAACCACTACAAGCGTCTGCGTAACGGCGATACCAGCAATGGCGTCGAGTTAGGCAAAAGCAACATTCTGCTGATTGGACCGACCGGTTCCGGTAAAACGCTGCTGGCGGAAACGCTGGCGCGCTTGCTGGATGTGCCGTTCACTATGGCGGATGCGACCACGCTGACCGAAGCGGGTTACGTGGGTGAAGACGTCGAGAATATCATTCAGAAACTGTTGCAGAAATGCGACTACGACGTGCAAAAAGCGCAGCGTGGGATTGTCTACATTGATGAAATCGATAAGATTTCGCGTAAATCAGACAATCCGTCCATTACCCGCGATGTTTCCGGCGAAGGCGTACAGCAGGCGTTGCTGAAACTGATCGAAGGCACTGTCGCCGCGGTTCCACCGCAGGGCGGTCGCAAACATCCGCAGCAGGAGTTCTTACAGGTAGATACCTCTAAGATTCTGTTTATCTGCGGCGGCGCGTTTGCCGGTCTGGATAAAGTGATCGCTAACCGTGTTGAAACCGGCTCCGGCATTGGTTTTGGCGCGACGGTGAAAGCGAAGTCCGACAAAGCCAGCGAAGGCGAGCTGTTGTCGCAGGTTGAACCGGAAGATTTGATCAAATTTGGTCTGATTCCTGAGTTTATCGGTCGTCTGCCAGTGGTAGCGACGCTGAACGAACTCAGCGAAGAAGCGCTGATTCAAATCCTGAAAGAGCCGAAAAATGCGCTGACCAAGCAGTATCAGGCGCTGTTTAACCTGGAAGGCGTCGATCTGGAATTCCGTGACGAAGCGCTGGACGCTATCGCCAGGAAAGCAATGGCGCGTAAAACCGGTGCCCGTGGTCTGCGTTCTATCGTCGAAGCGGCGCTGCTGGATACCATGTACGATTTGCCATCTATGGAAGACGTCGAAAAAGTGGTGATCGACGAGTCCGTTATTGCCGGTCAGAGTAAGCCGTTGCTGATTTACGGCAAACCGGAAGCGCAGGCTTCTGGCGAATAATTAAACATTCATACAATCAGTTAGCCAAAAAAGGGGGGATTTTATCTCCCCTTTCGTTTTTCCTGTAAACACGCCGTTGAATGTGTGGGAAACATCCCCATATACTGACGTACATGTTATAGGTGGTATGGAGCACAGCTATACTATCTGATTACCTGGCGGACACTAAACTAAGAGAGAGCTCTATGAATCCTGAGCGTTCTGAACGCATTGAAATCCCCGTATTGCCCTTGCGCGATGTGGTGGTTTATCCGCACATGGTCATACCCTTATTTGTAGGGCGGGAAAAATCTATCCGTTGTCTGGAAGCGGCTATGGACCATGATAAAAAAATCATGCTGGTCGCCCAGAAGGAAGCATCAACGGATGAGCCGGGTGTAAACGATCTTTTCACCGTCGGGACCGTGGCCTCTATTTTGCAGATGTTGAAACTGCCTGACGGCACCGTAAAAGTGCTGGTCGAGGGGTTACAGCGCGCGCGTATTTCCGCGCTGTCTGACAACGGCGAACATTTCTCCGCGAAGGCGGAGTACCTTGATTCGCCAGCCATTGATGAGCGAGAACAAGAAGTGCTGGTGCGTACCGCTATCAGCCAGTTCGAAGGCTACATCAAGCTGAACAAAAAAATTCCGCCGGAAGTGCTGACGTCACTCAATAGCATTGACGACCCTGCACGTCTGGCTGACACCATTGCCGCGCATATGCCGCTGAAACTGGCGGATAAACAGTCCGTACTGGAGATGTCCGACGTTAACGAACGTTTGGAATATCTGATGGCGATGATGGAATCTGAAATCGATCTGCTGCAGGTTGAGAAACGCATTCGCAACCGCGTGAAAAAGCAGATGGAGAAATCCCAGCGCGAGTACTATCTGAACGAGCAAATGAAAGCGATTCAGAAAGAACTTGGCGAGATGGACGACGCGCCGGACGAAAACGAAGCGCTGAAGCGTAAAATCGACGCGGCGAAAATGCCGAAAGAGGCGAAAGAGAAAGCGGAAGCGGAACTGCAGAAGCTGAAAATGATGTCTCCGATGTCGGCGGAAGCGACCGTGGTGCGCGGCTACATCGACTGGATGGTGCAGGTGCCGTGGAATGCGCGTAGCAAGGTCAAAAAAGACCTGCGTCAGGCGCAGGAAATCCTCGATACTGACCATTATGGTCTGGAGCGCGTGAAAGACCGCATCCTTGAGTATCTCGCGGTTCAAAGCCGTGTAAATAAAATCAAGGGGCCGATCCTGTGTCTGGTGGGGCCGCCGGGGGTAGGTAAAACCTCGTTGGGCCAGTCCATCGCTAAAGCAACAGGGCGTAAATACATCCGTATGGCGCTGGGCGGCGTGCGTGATGAAGCGGAAATCCGCGGTCATCGCCGGACTTACATTGGCTCTATGCCGGGTAAACTGATCCAAAAAATGGCCAAAGTGGGGGTTAAAAACCCACTGTTCCTGCTCGATGAGATCGACAAAATGTCTTCTGACATGCGCGGCGATCCGGCTTCCGCACTGCTGGAAGTGCTGGATCCGGAGCAGAACGTGGCGTTCAGCGATCATTACCTGGAAGTGGATTACGATCTCAGCGATGTGATGTTCGTCGCCACCTCCAACTCCATGAACATTCCGGCGCCGCTGCTGGATCGTATGGAAGTGATCCGTCTGTCCGGTTATACCGAAGATGAGAAGCTGAATATTGCTAAACGTCACCTGCTGCCGAAGCAGATCGAGCGTAACGCGCTGAAGAAAGGAGAACTGACGGTCGACGATAGCGCGATTATCGGTATTATCCGCTATTACACGCGTGAAGCGGGCGTGCGTAGTCTGGAGCGTGAAATCTCCAAACTGTGCCGCAAAGCGGTTAAACAACTGTTGCTAGATAAATCGTTAAAACATATCGAAATTAACGGCGATAATCTGCACGACTACCTCGGTGTGCAGCGCTTTGATTATGGCCGCGCGGATAGCGAAAACCGCGTAGGTCAGGTGACGGGCCTGGCGTGGACGGAAGTGGGCGGCGATCTGTTGACCATCGAAACCGCCTGCGTACCGGGCAAAGGCAAGTTGACCTACACCGGTTCGCTCGGTGAAGTGATGCAGGAATCTATTCAGGCGGCGCTGACCGTGGTGCGCGCGCGCGCGGAAAAACTGGGTATTAATCCGGACTTTTACGAAAAACGCGATATCCACGTTCACGTGCCGGAAGGCGCAACGCCGAAAGACGGTCCAAGTGCCGGTATCGCGATGTGTACCGCGCTGGTTTCCTGCCTGACCGGTAATCCGGTGCGCGCAGATGTGGCAATGACCGGTGAGATCACCCTGCGCGGTCAGGTGTTGCCGATCGGCGGCCTGAAAGAAAAACTGTTGGCGGCGCATCGCGGCGGGATT
This sequence comes from Salmonella sp. A1325, assembly GCF_056991255.1. Taxonomy (NCBI): domain Bacteria; kingdom Pseudomonadati; phylum Pseudomonadota; class Gammaproteobacteria; order Enterobacterales; family Enterobacteriaceae; genus Salmonella; species Salmonella sp. A1325. The sequence goes on from NZ_JAMLWO010000003.1 coordinate 190,482, forward strand.
AAAACGGTCTTAATTCCATTCGAAAATAAACGTGACCTGGAGGAAATTCCGGACAACGTGATTGCCGATCTGGATATTCATCCTGTGAAGCGCATTGAGGAAGTTCTGACGCTTGCTCTGCAAAACGAACCGTCTGGAATGCAGGTTGTAACCGCAAAATAGTGACCTCGCGCAAATAGCGCTAATAAAAACAGGGCTGGCAGGCTATTTCGGACTTGCCAGCCTTTTTTTGTATAGCTAATTTAGATGGTTGATTGGGTCTGCCACCATTAACGGGTGTTGTAAGGGCGTGGCAGGCCTGATATAACTGCTGCGCGGTCGTACTTCGAAGGATTCAGGTGCGATATAAATTATAAAGAGGAAGAGAAGAGTGAATAAATCTCAACTGATCGAAAAAATTGCTGCAGGGGCTGATATCTCTAAGGCTGCGGCTGGACGTGCGTTAGATGCGATTATTGCTTCTGTTACCGAATCTCTGAAAGAAGGGGATGACGTTGCACTGGTAGGCTTTGGTACTTTTGCTGTTAAAGAGCGTGCTGCCCGTACTGGTCGCAACCCGCAAACAGGTAAAGAGATCACCATCGCCGCTGCCAAAGTGCCTAGTTTCCGTGCAGGTAAAGCGCTGAAAGACGCGGTAAACTAAGCGTGATCCCCTCGGGGGATGTGACAAAGTACAAGGGCGCATCAACTGATGTGCCTTTTTTATTGACGATTCGGGACTTTCTGCGCGTTGCGGGCTGACAATTGCCCTCGTTTCTTGTCACAATAGGCTTTTGCGCGCCGCGTTCAGAAAATGCGATGCGCGTGAAGTCTATATACGCAAATCATTCAGGTTGCGTCGACGCGGCAACTGAGCGAATCACTCGGTAGCCAGCAGAGAAGCCGCCTGAAAGATAAAGTGTAAAGTCACCTACAGCGGAGTGTGGTTACACCATGATGGACAGCTTACGCACGGCTGCAAACAGTCTCGTGCTCAAGATTATTTTCGTTATCATTATCGTGTCGTTCATTTTGACCGGCGTTAGTGGTTACCTGATTGGCGGAAGCAATAACTACGCCGCAAAAGTGAATGGCCAGGAAATCAGCCGGGCACAGTTTGAGAATGCGTTTAATAACGAACGTAACCGTATGCAGCAGCAGTTGGGCGACAGGTATTCTGAACTGGCGGCCAACGAAGGTTATATGAAAAGCCTGCGCCAGCAGGTGCTGAATCGTCTGATAGACGAAGCGCTGTTGGATCAATATTCCCGCGAACTGAAACTGGGCATCAGCGATGAGCAGGTAAAGCAGGCGATTTTCGCCACTCCCGCTTTTCAGGTGGACGGTAAGTTTGACAACAACCGCTATAACGCGATTGTGAATCAGATGGGAATGACCGCCGATCAGTACGCTCAGGCGCTGCGTAACCAGCTTACCACTCAGCAACTGATCAACGGCGTGGCCGGTACTGATTTTATGCTGAAAGGGGAAACCGACGAACTGGCGGCATTAGTCTCTCAACAGCGCGTGGTGCGTGAAGCCGTTATTGATGTCAACGCGCTGGCGGCGAAGCAGCAGGTGACCGATCAGGAAGTGTCCAGCTACTACGATCAGAATAAAGCCCGCTTTATGACGCCGGAACAGTTCCGCGTAAGCTATATCAAGCTGGATGCCGCGACGATGCAGGCACCGGTCAGCGATGCGGATATTCAGGCCTATTATGACCAGCATGTAGATCAGTTTACTCAGCCGGAGCGCATTCGTTACAGCATTATTCAGACCAAAACGGAAGATGATGCGAAAGCGGTACTGGATGCGCTGAACAAGGGCGAAGATTTCGCCACGCTGGCGAAAGAGAAATCCACCGATATCATCTCTGCGCGTAATGGCGGCGATATGGGCTGGCTGGAAGAGTCTGCCACGGTGCCGGAACTGAAAAACGCCGGATTAAAAGAAAAAGGTCAGATATCTGGCGTGATTAAGTCGTCTGTCGGTTTTCTGGTGGCGCGTCTGGATGATATTCAGCCTGCCAAAGTGAAACCGTTAAGCGAGGTTCGCGACGACATTGCCGCGAAAGTGAAACAAGAAAAAGCGCTGGATGCTTACTATGCGTTGCAGCAGAAGGTGAGCGATGCGGCAAGCAACGACAATGAGTCGTTAGCAGGCGCTGAACAGGTCGCTGGCGTAAAAGCGGTTGAAACCGGCTGGTTTAGCCGTGACACCTTACCGGAAGAGCTGAACTTCAAACCGGTAGCCGATGCTATCTTTAATGGCGGTCTGGTGGGCGAAAACGGTACGCCGGGGCCGAATTCAGACATTATCACCGTGGATGGCGACCGGGCTTTTGTCGTGCGCGTGAGCGAACATAAACCTGAAGCCGTGAAGCCGTTGGCAGAAGTGAAAGAACAGGTCACTGCCCTGGTGAAGCATAACAAAGCGGAACAACAGGCGAAGCTGGATGCGGAAAAACTGCTGGTCGAGCTGAAAGCGGGCAAAGGCGCGGAAGCGATGAAAGCGGCGGGTCTGAGTTTTGGCGAGCCTAAAACGTTAAGTCGTACCAGTCAGGATCCGGTGAGTCAGGCGGCCTTTGCGTTAAGCCTTCCGACGAAAGATAAGCCAGTTTATGGCGTGGCGAACGATATGCAGGGTAACGTCGTTCTGCTGGCGTTTGACGAGGTGAAAGCGGGCGCCATGCCGGAAGCGCAGAAAAAAGCGATGGTGCAGGGCATCACGCAGAACAATGCGCAAATTGTCTTTGAGGCGCTGATGAGCAATCTGCGTAAAGAGGCGAAAATCAAAATCGGCGACGCTCTGGAACAGCAGTAATCGTCGAGGCGCTTCGCAAAAAATTGCAAAACGTTGTATCCCACAAAGGCCGCTTTCGCGGCCTTTTCCATTTCTGAGAATTGCCGTTTGTTCGTTTTTCTCCGCCCCGCTATCGTGGCTGCACTGTTAACAAACAAGGAGAAAACAGTATGAAACACGGAATTAAAGCACTGCTTATTACACTTTCTTTAACCTGCGCGGGCATGGCCCATAGCGCGCTGGCGGCGACGCCTGTCGCAAAAAATGCAGCGGTGGAAACAAAAGCGGATACGCCTTCTTCATCCTCCGCCAAAGCGGCATTACCTGCTAAAGCCAGCGATGATGAAGGTACCAGGGTGAGCATTAATACCGCGTCTGCGGAGGATCTGGCGCGGGTGATGAACGGCGTTGGGCTGAAAAAAGCGCAGGCTATTGTGAGCTATCGGGAGGAGTATGGTCCTTTTAAAACGGTGGATGATTTAAAGCAGGTGCCGGGAATGGGAAGCGCGCTGGTGGAGCGTAATCTGGCAGTTTTAACATTGTAATCACTTGCACAGTGGCCAAAATTTGCCAGACTGTAGAGGTCATACCAGTTATGACCTCTGTACTTGTCGTTTACTTATAACAACAACGTAAGGTTATTGCGCTATGCAAACACAAATCAAAGTTCGTGGATATCATCTTGATGTTTATCAACATGTTAATAATGCCCGCTATCTGGAGTTTCTGGAAGAGGCCCGTTGGGATGGGCTGGAAAACAGCGACAGCTTTCAGTGGATGACGGCCCGCAATATTGCCTTTGTGGTGGTAAACATCAATATAAATTACCGTCGTCCGGCGGTATTGAGCGATCTACTGACCGTGACCAGCCAGGTACAACAGCTTAACGGTAAAAGCGGCGTATTAAGCCAGACGATTACGCTGGAGCCAGAAGGGCAGGTGGTGGCCGATGCGCTCATCACGTTTGTTTGTATTGATTTAAAAACGCAAAAAGCGCTGCCGCTGGAAGGCGAATTGCGTGAAAAGCTGGAACAGATGGTGCAATAACGCCTCGCTGTCTGATGGCGTTGAACTTGTCCGGCCTGGCGATATTGACCATGGTGCATATCGCCAGGCCGGATAAGGCGCGTGCGCCGCCATCCGGCAAAACAATCACCTTAACCCGGTTTTTTGCTTCATTGCCGCCATCACCGCCGCTTTATTCGACAGATAATGATTCAGGCCGTTAGCGCGCAGATTACAGGCCGCGCAATGACCACAGCCATCGCCTTTAATGCCGTTATAGCAGGTCAGCGTCTCTTCGCGAACCAAATCCAGTTGGCCCCAATAATCGGCCAGCGCCCAGGTTTCAGCTTTATCAATCCACATTAAGGGCGTTTCGAAACGGATATCTTTCGCCATGCCCAGATTCACCGCGTGATTCAGCGCTTTGACGAACTCATCGCGACAGTCTGGATAGCCGGAAAAATCGGTCTCGCAAACGCCGGTGATCACCGCTTCGGCTTTGACCTGATAAGCGTAAATCGCCGCCAGCGTCAGAAAGAGAATATTGCGTCCCGGTACGAAAGTATTGGGGATACCGTCAGCGTTCGGTTCATAGTCCGGCACCGGAATGCTATCCCGCGTCAGGCTGCTGACCGCCAGTTCGTTCAGCAAAGTGACATCCAGCACTTTATGCGCGCGTGCGCCAAGTTTTAACGCCAGTGCGCGCGCGACATCAATCTCTGCGCGGTGGCGCTGACCATAATCAAACGTGACACAATGCACTTCATCATACTGATGCCGCGCTTGCGCCAGACAAGTGGTGGAGTCCTGACCTCCACTAAATACAACAACGGCGCGTTTCATAGTTATCCTGATCAATGACGAAAGCCAATATGGTAACGCGTACGGATAATCCCGACCAGCTTCTTCACGGCGAAGGCGGCGGAAGCCAGGCTTCGCTAAATTCAAACCAGCCGCGAGGGGTGAGTCGAACGCCGTTAACGCCCGGTGGGGCGCTGATGCGATAGTGATAATTAAACAGCGGCGTAAGTGTGGCGTCATCCATCAGGTTGGCAAAAACTTGTTGTAGCGCGGCGCGGCGATCTTTTTCATTGGGCTGAATTTGCAGAGCGTCAAGCGTAGCCTGCAGATGGGAAAACGCAGGCGCGTCCAGGACATGTGACCAGATCTGATCGCAACGTAGCCACTGCTCCAGCGTATATTCCGGCGCTTCGCCGATCAGCCTGTCGCCCATCATCAGATCCGCTTGCGCCAACGCAGGGCAGTTATCCCAGTTTTTGGCATTATGAAAAATCAACGTTAACTCACAGCCGAGCGTTGCCAGGTAATGTCGAAGCTGTTCCGCCATCGTATGCAGCTCTACGGGAAGGTGATACGCCAGGGTAAGTTTTTTCGGCAATGGGGTTTCATCAACGTCCTGCCATTGCGGGATTGTCCAGCCGGGTAGCAGCCCCTGACTTGGCATAATCAAGTTCTCATCTACCGGTAAGGTTTTCAGCAGCGAAGTATGATGGATAATATGTATCAGACGCCGCGCCTGCTGTACGTTGAGCCGTGAGCCCTTTTTGAGGGTTAAATAACAAAAGCCAAGACTGATACCACTACTTACCTGACTCAGCGTCGCCAGCTCTTCCGGTTTGCCGATGGCAATCTGCACCGGATGGCGGCAACTGGTGCCCAGATCCTGGGCAAACAGTTGCGGGGTGATCCAGAATTCAATCGCTTTCAGCAGCGGATGGCTGAGGTGATAATGGTCATGACTTTCCAGACGCACCAGTTCCGGCGTGAACAACGCCAGGCGAAAAGGACCGGTGCCGATAAGCGGCAGGTCAGGATGCGCCAGACCGCTACAATAGCTCGCCAGACGATGCGCCAGCCAGTAATCAGGTCGGTGAAGGAGAAAGGTCAGGCACTGAGGATGCGTTACTTCGATCCGTGCGACGCTAATAAACAATTTGCTTAGCGCCGGTAGGGTAAGCAGCCTTTCCAGGCGTTCGTGTAGCTGCGCGGTATCCACCGCATCGCCATTATGCCAGTGCAGCGTGGAGCGAATATAAAAATCCCAGCGTAAACCGTCGGCGGAAACCTCCCAGTGATGCGCCAAATCCCCGCAAGGATATTGACTGTCGCGGTCGAAGCGCGTTAACCCGGAAAAAACTTGCCCTGCGAGATGCTGTTCCGCGCGTCCTGGCAGAAAACCCGGCTGCAGCGGATCAAGCGGACGATAGTAGGGAATACGCAATGTCGGCGTATCGTTTTGCCATTGGCCGCCCATAAAAGGCTGGAGCATCGCCCGTAACTCGCCCGGCGCCAGCTGCGCCAGTTCCAGTACGTTGAGCTGCTGCCCTTTTTCCAACGCCTGTTCCATCATGGCGGTGCGGAGCGATTCCGGCGTGACCAGAAACTGGAGCCGTCCACGTTTCCCGCGCCCGGACTGCGCCTCCCATCTTAGCCAACCTGCCTGCTGGGCCTGACGCAGCAGCGTTCGCAGATGGCGCTCGCTACAAAAACAGCGTTCGGCCAGTTCGCTAACGGTGACATGTTGCGTTTCCCCGGCGGAAGGCTGCCAGAGGCGTTGATATTGATTAAGCCGATTCAGTAGCCTCATAGAAACCCGGAACACTTCCTTTTATCTGTTCACTATTACTTCCGTATATCTCAGGTAATACTGAACAACAAGTTAACCGCGTCACAGTGTGGAGAAAGAGATGGCCCGTCTGGCAGCATTTGATATGGATGGCACGTTATTAATGCCCGATCACCATTTGGGTAGAGAAACGATCGCCACGCTGGCGCGTCTGCGCGAACGCGATATCACCCTGACATTCGCTACGGGTCGTCATGTGCTGGAGATGCGGCATATTCTGGGGACGCTTTCACTGGATGCTTATCTTATTACCGGTAACGGGACGCGAATTCACTCGCTGGAAGGCGACGTGCTGCATCGTCAGGATCTCGATCCTCAGGTTGCCGATACGGTGATGCACCATGCCTGGGATACCCGAGCCAGTATGCATGTGTTTAATGACAACGGCTGGTTTACAGGCCAGGAGATCCCCGCGCTACTCCAGGCGCACGTCTACAGCGGCTTTCGTTATCAGGTTATCGATATAAAAAGCATTCCGGCCCATCAGGTGACGAAGATCTGTTTTTGCGGCGATCATGACGATCTGATCCGTTTGCGCATTCAGCTCAATGAGGCGCTGGAAGAACGCGCTCATCTCTGTTTCTCTGCCGTCGACTGCCTGGAAGTGCTACCGCTGGGGTGCAATAAAGGATCGGCGCTGGCGGTATTGAGCAACCATTTAGGGCTTTCACTGGCAGATTGCATGGCGTTTGGCGACGCGATGAACGATCGGGAAATGCTGGGCAGCGTCGGGCGGGGGCTCATTATGGGCAATGCCATGCCGCAGCTTATCGCCGCGCTGCCACACCTTTCGGTTATCGGACATTGTGGTAATCAAGCGGTATCACACTTTTTGACGCATTGGCTGGACAATCCGCATCTACCTTATTCCCCCGAATGAGAGATCTCTTCCAGCAAGCCAGACATTCAGTCTGGCTTTTTTTTGTTTCTAGTCGCCGGTAAGTAATTTTTCGATGGCCGCTGACCACGGCGTCAAATCGCCGATATGGTCGCTAACCCAGGACGGATGGTAATAGGTATCCAGATAGCGATCGCCGCTATCGCACAATAACGTCACGATAGCGCCGGTTTCTCCAGCCTCGCGCATCCGGGCCGCAAGCTGCAGCGCTCCCCACATATTCGTGCCGGTAGAGGCGCCGACTTTACGGCCCAGCTGCGTTTCCAGCCAGTGTGCGGTGGCAACGCTGGCGGCGTCCGGCACGCGCAGCATCTCATCCACGACATCCGGAATAAAAGAAGGCTCTACTCGCGGACGACCAATTCCTTCAATTTTACTGCCCACCGGGCTGCGTAATGAAGCGTCGCGATCCTGCCAGTAAGGTAAAAAGACGGAATTTTCCGGATCCACCACCATGAGCTGAGTATCATAGCCCTGGCAGCGAATATAGCGCCCAATCGTCGCAGAGGTTCCGCCCGTTCCGGCGCTCATGACGATAAATCGCGGTACCGGATGGGGTTCGTTGCGCATCTGGCGGAAAATACTGTCGGCAATATTATTGTTGCCCCGCCAGTCGGTAGCTCGTTCTGCGTAGGTAAACTGGTCCATATAGTGACCGTTCAGTTCATGCGCCAGCCGCTCGGAGGCGGCATAAATTTCGCAGGCGCTCTCCACAAAATGACAGTGGCCGCCGTAAAATTGAATCTGTTCGATTTTACGTTTTGCGGTACAGGCGGGCATGACGGCGATGAACGGCAGTCCCAGTAAACGCGCGAACCAGGCTTCGGAAATCGCCGTTGAGCCTGATGACGCTTCAATAATCGGAGTGCCTTCTTTAATCCAGCCATTGCACAGCCCATAAAGGAACAGCGAGCGCGCCAGACGATGCTTGAGGCTACCGGTGGGATGCGTGCTTTCGTCTTTCAGGTAAAGCTGGATACCTGGAAATGCCGACAGGGGCAAACGAATAAGATGCGTATCCGCCGAGCGCTGGTGGTCAGCGTTAATTTCATTAATGGCATTTTTAACCCAATTGCTACTCATCATTAATATCCATTTATCATTTGGTGCCAAGAGTAGCGAAAAGTACGGAAAAAATTGTTGCTATTTGGCCTTTAAATTACAATGTAAGGAGAAAAATATTCTCTATGGAGTGGGTATGTTAGATAAAATTGACCGTAAACTGCTTTGCTTATTGCAGCAGGACTGTACCCTCTCTTTGCAGGCGCTGGCGGATGCCGTTAATCTGACGACAACGCCTTGCTGGAAGCGGCTTAAACGCCTGGAAGATGACGGTATCCTGCTTGGCAGGGTCGCGCTGCTGGACCCGGAAAAACTGGGGCTGGGGTTAACCGCTTTTGTGTTGATAAAAACGCAGCACCACAGCAGTGAATGGTACTGTCGGTTCGTGACCGTCGTCTCTGAGATGCCGGAAGTGCTTGGCTTCTGGCGGATGGCGGGGGAATACGACTATCTGATGCGAGTTCAGGTGGCCGACATGAAGCGGTATGACGACTTCTATAAACGTCTGGTCAATAGCGTCCCAGGACTGTCAGACGTCACCTCCAGTTTTGCGATGGAACAGATTAAGTACACCACCTCTCTGCCCATTGAATAATTCTCCCGGCATTGCCGGAAATCATATCAGGAAATAACGCGTGCGATTATTTGCTCAATTAAGCTGGTACTTTCGCCGGGAATGGCGTCGCTATCTTGGCGCAGTGGCCCTGCTTATGCTTATTGCGATGCTTCAGCTGATCCCGCCCAAAGTGGTGGGGATTGTCGTGGATGGCGTAACCGCACAGCATTTTACTCCAGGCCGAATAGCGATGTGGATTGGCACCATTGCCCTGATCGCCGTAGTGGTTTATTTGTTGCGCTATGTCTGGCGCGTGCTGCTATTTGGCGCTTCTTATCAATTAGCCGTCGAACTGCGTGAAGATTATTATCGCCAGCTGAGTCGTCAGCATCCTGAATTTTATCAGCGCCATCGGACGGGCGATCTTATCGCGCGTGCGACGAATGATGTGGATCGCGTCGTATTTGCGGCGGGCGAGGGCGTTCTGACGCTGGTTGACTCGCTGGTAATGGGCTGCGCGGTACTGATTGTCATGTCGACGCAAATTAGCTGGCAGCTAACGCTATTAGCGCTGTTGCCGATGCCGATTATGGCGCTGATGATCAAACGTTACGGCGATCGGTTGCATGATTATTTCAAACTGGCGCAGGCCGCCTTCTCCAGCCTGAACGACCGCACGCAGGAGAGTCTGACCAGCATCCGCATGATCAAAGCGTTTGGTCTGGAGGACCGCCAGTCTTCGCTGTTTGCGGCGGATGCCGAAGATACCGGCAAGAAAAATATGCGCGTGGCGCGTATTGACGCGCGTTTTGATCCAACCATTTACATCGCCATTGGCATGGCGAACCTGCTCGCGATTAGCGGCGGAAGCTGGATGGTGGTTAACGGCAGCCTGACGCTGGGCGAACTCACCAGCTTTATGATGTATCTGGGGTTGATGATTTGGCCGATGCTGGCGCTGGCCTGGATGTTTAATATCGTGGAGCGGGGTAGCGCCGCTTACAGCCGCATCCGCGCCATGCTGGCGGAAGCGCCGGTAGTTAAGGATGGCGAAGAGCCGGTCCCGGCGGGGCGCGGCGAACTGACGGCGGCCATTCGTGAGTTTTGCTATCCGCAAACGACGCATCCGGCGCTGGAGAATGTGAACTTTCGTCTTAAACCGGGTCAGATGCTGGGGATATGCGGTCCGACCGGCGCGGGGAAAAGCACAATCTTGTCGCTTATCCAGCGCCATTTTGATGTGACGCAGGGAGAAATCCGATTCCATGACATGCCGTTGACGCATCTGCAACTGGATAGCTGGCGTAGCCGACTGGCGGTCGTCAGCCAGACGCCGTTTTTGTTCTCGGACTCTATTGCCAATAATATTGCGCTCGGACGCCCGGAGGCGACTCAGGAGGAGATTGAACAGGTGGCGCGTTTAGCCAGCGTACATGAGGATATTCTCCGTTTGCCTCAGGGCTACGACACGCAGGTAGGTGAACGTGGCGTCATGTTATCGGGTGGGCAAAAACAGCGTATCTCGATTGCCAGAGCGCTACTGTTGAATGCGGAAATTCTGCTTCTTGATGATGCGCTCTCAGCAGTAGATGGCCGCACGGAGCATCAGATTTTGCATAATTTGCGCCAGTGGGGCGAAGGGCGTACGGTCATCATCAGCGCGCATCGTTTATCCGCGCTGACCGACGCCAATGAAATTATCGTTATGCAACATGGTCATGTTGTTCAGCGCGGCGATCACGATCAACTGGCGCAGCAGATTGGCTGGTATCGCGATATGTATCGCTATCAGCAACTGGAGGCCGCGCTGGATGACGCGCCGGAACGCGGCGAGGAGGCGGTGAATGCGTAGTTTTGGACAGCTATGGCCGACGCTGAAACGGTTACTGGCGTATGGCTCGCCATGGAGAAAACCGCTCTCTGTCGCGGTGATGATGCTGTGGATTGCGGCGGCGGCGGAGGTTAGCGGTCCGCTGTTGATCAGCTATTTCATTGATAACATGGTGGCCCGCCACCATTTACCGTTGGGCAAGGTCGCGGGGCTGGCGGCCGCCTATGTGGGGCTACAATTTCTGGCGGCGGGTCTGCATTACGCCCAGTCTTTATTATTTAACCGGGCGGCCGTTGGCGTAGTTCAGTCCTTGCGCACGGACGTCATGGATGCCGCCTTGCGCCAGCCGCTAAGCGCCTTCGACACGCAGCCTGTCGGACAATTAATTTCACGCGTGACCAACGATACGGAAGTCATCCGCGATCTGTACGTCACGGTCGTCGCAACGGTATTACGTAGCGCGGCGTTGATCGGCGCCATGCTGGTCGCCATGTTCAGCCTTGACTGGCGGATGGCGCTGGTGGCGATTTTGATTTTTCCGGCGGTATTGACCGTGATGATCATTTATCAGCGCTACAGCACGCCGATTGTACGCCGCGTGCGGGCATATCTGGCGGATATTAACGACGGCTTTAACGAAATCATCAACGGGATGAGCGTAATTCAGCAGTTTCGCCAGCAGGCGCGCTTCGGCGAACGCATGGGCGAGGCCAGCCGCTCGCACTATATGGCGCGAATGCAGACGTTGCGCTTGGACGGCTTTTTGTTGCGCCCGCTGCTTAGCCTCTTTTCTGCGCTCATTTTGTGCGGTTTGTTAATGCTTTTCAGCTTTACGTCTGCCGGCACGATTGAGGTCGGGGTGCTGTATGCGTTCATTAGCTATTTGTCACGTCTGAACGAGCCGCTCATTGAACTGACCACCCAGCAATCCATGCTACAGCAGGCAGTTGTGGCGGGAGAGCGTGTTTTTGAACTGATGGATCGCCCGCGCCAGCGCTATGGCAGCGACGACAGGCCGTTGCAAAGCGGGGCGATTGATATTGATCATCTGTCGTTTGCTTACCGCGACGATAATCTTGTTTTACAGGACATTACGCTATCAGTACCGTCCCGTAGCTTTGTGGCGCTGGTGGGGCACACCGGCAGCGGGAAGAGTACGCTCGCCAGCTTATTAATGGGGTATTACCCCCTGACACAAGGCGAAATTCGGCTGGATGGGCGAGAAATCGCCTCTCTTAATCATCGCGTTTTACGCCAGGGCGTGGCGATGGTTCAACAGGACCCGGTAGTGATGGCGGATACCTTTCTGGCTAATGTGACGCTGGGGCGCGATGTCTCCGAGGCGCAGGTGTGGCAGGCGCTGGAAACAGTACAACTGGCAGACCTGGCGCGCGGCCTGAGCGACGGGCTGCATACGCATCTCGGCGAGCAGGGAAATACGCTGTCCGTCGGGCAAAAACAGCTATTGGCGCTGGCGCGCGTGCTGGTTGACGCCCCGCAAATATTAATTCTTGATGAAGCGACGGCCAGCATCGATTCCGGCACTGAGCAGGCGATACAGCAGGCGCTGGCGGCGATTCGCGAGCGCACCACGCTGGTGGTTATTGCCCATCGGCTATCGACAATCGTGGAGGCGGATACCATTCTGGTTCTCCATCGCGGCCAGGCGGTGGAGCGCGGGACGCATCAACAATTGCTGGCGGCGCAAGGGCGCTACTGGCAAATGTATCAATTACAGTTAGTTGGCGAGGAGTTAGCCGCCAGCGTACACGAAGAACCCGGCCCTGCGGCGTAAGGTTTGGCGCCACAGGGCAAAGCCTCGCCCATTATGCACCGTCGTGGTGCGTTTTTCTTTCCCTGCTTCGATTTTGGGGCGCGTCAATATAAAGACGCGCCGCTAACCGCGCTTTTCCTCGCTCGCCAGCTTCTGGCACATCCTTTGCAATATCCATTCTGAAGAGTCCATGCGCGGCGGCAGCCGTTACCTAATTCTGACTGGAGGGTTCTATGAAGCTGGTTACCGTGATTATCAAACCGTTCAAGCTGGAGGACGTGCGGGAGGCGCTTTCTTCCATTGGCATTCAGGGACTGACCGTCACCGAAGTGAAAGGGTTTGGCCGTCAGAAAGGACACGCCGAACTGTATCGCGGCGCGGAGTACAGCGTGAATTTCCTGCCGAAGGTCAAAATTGATGTGGCTATCGCCGACGACCAACTGGAAGAGGTGATCGATATCATCAGTAAAGCGGCTTACACCGGAAAAATTGGCGACGGCAAAATTTTCGTCGCGGAGCTCATGCGCGTTATTCGGATTCGTACCGGCGAAGCTGACGAAGCAGCGCTGTAAGACCCGCCACACAGCAACAGGAAATGAAAAAATGAAGATAGCGATGATAAAAACCACACTGGCTTCACTGGCGCTGCTGCCTGGGCTAACGATAGCCGCGCCGGCGGTTGCCGATAAAGCGGATAGTGCTTTTATGATGATTTGCACCGCGCTGGTGCTGTTCATGACGATACCGGGTATCGCGCTGTTTTACGGCGGATTAATTCGCGCCAAGAACGTGCTGTCAATGTTAACGCAAGTGACCGTCACCTTTGCGCTGGTCTGTATTTTATGGGTGGTGTACGGCTATTCGCTGGCTTTTGGCGAAGGGAATCATTTCTTCGGTAATGTCGATGGGGCGATGTTGAAGAATATCGCGTTGACGGCGGTAACGGGTACGATTTATCAGTATATTCATGTCGCGTTTCAGGGATCTTTCGCCTGTATTACCGTCGGGCTGATTGTCGGCGCGTTGGCGGAGCGTATTCGTTTTTCGGCGGTACTGATTTTTGTCGTGGTGTGGTTCACGCTCTCTTATATTCCGATTGCGCACATGGTGTGGGGCGGCGGCCTGCTGGCTGCTCACGGCGCGCTGGATTTTGCCGGTGGTACGGTGGTGCATATTAACGCCGCTATCGCCGGGTTGGTGGGGGCTTATTTAATTGGCAAACGCGTCGGCTTTGGGAAAGAAGCATTTAAACCCCATAACCTGCCGATGGTCTTTACCGGTACTGCGATTCTGTATATCGGCTGGTTTGGATTTAACGCGGGTTCTGCGGGGAGCGCAAACGAGATAGCAGCGCTGGCCTTTGTGAACACCGTGGTGGCGACCGCCGCCGCGATTCTGGGGTGGATTATCGGCGAGTGGACGCTACGCGGTAAGCCTTCCCTGCTGGGAGCGTGTTCCGGCGCGATTGCCGGTCTGGTCGGCGTGACGCCAGCCTGTGGCTATGTTGGCGTTGGCGGCGCGTTGGTTATCGGCGTTATTGCGGGGCTGGCGGGATTGTGGGGAGTCACCATGCTTAAACGTCTGTTACGGGTAGATGATCCGTGCGACGTATTTGGCGTTCACGGCGTTTGCGGAATAATCGGCTGTATCCTGACCGGCGTTTTTGCCGCCAGTTCGCTGGGCGGCGTTGGCTTTGTCGACGGCGTTACGATGGGACATCAGGTGATGGTACAGCTGGAAAGTATTGCTATTACGGTCGTCTGGTCCGGTATTGTCGCGTTTGTTGGTTACAAACTGGCGGATATCCTTGTTGGACTGCGTGTACCGGAAGAGCAGGAGCGCGAGGGGCTGGATGTGAACAGTCACGGCGAGAATGCGTATAACGCGTGATTGCGCAACATGCCTGATGGCGCTGCGCTTATCCAGTTTACCGTAGGCCGGATAAGCGCAGCGTCATCAGGCCATTAACGCCGCATAGCGGCATGTTTTTTAATTGTGATTACGCATTACCCCTTCCTGCACGGTTGAAGCGACCAGCGCGCCATCCTGAGTATAAAACTCGCCGCGAACAAAGCCCCGGGCGCTGGAGGCGGAAGTGCTCTCCACGCTATAAAGTAGCCATTCATTAAAATTGAACGGACGATGGAACCACATAGAGTGATCGATAGTGGCGATCTGAATACCCTTTTCCAGAAAACCGATGCCGTGAGGCTGAAGCGCGACGGGAAGGAAATTCAGATCCGAGGCATATCCCAGTAAATATTGATGGACGCGAATGTCATCCGGAACGATGCCATTGGCGCGAATCCATACCTGACGCACAGGCGCGGCGACGTGACCTTTCAACGGATTGTGAAATTCGACGGGACGAATTTCCAGCGGGCGATCGCAGAGAAACTTTTCTTTCAGAATCGGCGGCAGTAAATGCGCCAGCGATTGCGCGATTTCCGTTTCTGACGGTAGTCCTTCCGGCCCGACTGCCGTCGGCATGGTTTTTTGATGTTCAAAACCCGGTTCCGGTGCCTGGAATGAGGCGGTCATGTAAAAGATGGGTTTCCCGTTCTGAATAGCGGCAACGCGGCGGGCGCTGAAGCTATTCCCATCGCGCAGCACTTCTACGTCATAGATAATGGGTTTTTGGCTGTCGCCTGGCCGCAGAAAATAACTGTGGAATGAATGCACCAGTCGCGCTTCCGGCACCGTTTCTTTGGCGGCATAGAGCGCCTGGCCCACCACCTGACCGCCAAATACCTGGCGCAGCCCTAAGTCTTCACTTTGGCCCCGAAAGAGTCCTTCTTCAATTTTTTCCAGATTCAATAATGTCAGCAAATTATTCAGTGTCTGACTCATACATACTCTCCAGGTGACAACGATGCCGAAGCGAGGTAGGGCAGAGTATAACGCAATTTTGCAAGTGGTCCGATGGGTACAAAAGTCTGAATAACAGACCAATTCCAGGCAAAAATGAGTGACATGTGCCACACTTAATCACGTTATGTTTCTGTTAACCACTCTTCCGGCGGGGGGAAAGGCCTGCTGGTGCATTGATGATAAGGAGAATTGAATGAAACTCGTGCACATCGTAAGTGGTTTAGCGGTTGCGATATCTCTGGCGGCCTGCGCTGATAAAAGCGCTGATATCCAGACGCCTGCGCCAAACCCTAACATGTCGATTACAGCTAACCAGTCTACTATTCAGCAACCCAATGTTTCCGGTACCGTCTGGATCCGCCAGAAGGTCGCTCTGCCGCCAGATGCGGTGCTGACCGTGACGCTTTCAGATGCTTCGCTGGCTGATGCGCCGTCTAAGGTGCTGTCGCAAAAAGCGGTACGTACCGAAGGTAAACAGGCGCCTTTCAGTTTTGTGTTGCCGTTTAACCCATCAGATATTCAACCTAACGCGCGCATTCTCCTGAGCGCGGCCATCACCGTTGATAATAAGCTGGTATTTATTACCGATAGCGTGAAACCGGTGATTAACAATGGCGGCACTAAAGCGGATCTGACGCTGGTACCGGTACAGCAAACGGCGGTGCCTGTGCAGGCCAGCGGTGGTGCGACGACGACGGTTCCATCGACTTCGCCGACCCAGGTCAATCCGTCTTCTGCCGTTCCTGCGCCTACCCAGTATTAATCCTGCGCCAACCCTCTCCGTTACGGAGAGGGTTAATACACCCAGCGATAGCGTTGTAAATCGATTTGTCCGCTTCCCGACACCACCACGCCTTCCGCCAGTAATGCCTGACGTTGCCGCTGTAGATCCGGCCCGGTAAGTGATATTGCGCCGTGGCGGTTCACCACCCGATGCCATGGTAAAGTGCTGCCTTCCGGCAGATGTTTTAAAACTCCGCCGACCTGACGCGCCGCCCGAGGCGAACCGGCAAGCCGGGCGACATCGCCGTAGGTCGTGACAAATCCTTCCGGGATCGAAGCGACGATTTGCCAGACGCGTTGAGGAAATGTGTCCTGAATATCCATAATAGAATCCTGCGTTAATGCTTCAGGATAATCTGGAATAAGGGGGGGAGGAAAGCCCGGATGCGCAAGAAACCAGCATCCGATGCCTGATGGGTTGCAATTGCACGATATAGCAGTGATAATGCGCCTGCGCGTTGGTTCACAACGCTCTCAATGGGGGCTCTGTTGGTTCTCCCGCAACGCTACTCTGTTTACCAGGTCAGGTCCGGAAGGAAGCAGCCAAGGCAGATGACGCGTGTGCCGGGATGTAGCTGGCAGGGCCCCCACCCATTTGTGCCTCTCCACACTGTTCTTTTCTGCTGTGCGACGTTATAGCCGCTGTTCCGCCCAAAGAATAAATGCCGTAGCGGGTAGGGGTTTACTGTATAACCAGCCCTGACCATAATGTACGCCATGCTGGCGTAGCCACTGTTCTTGCCTGGTTGTTTCGATGCCTTCTGCGACCATCTTAAGTTTGAGCGTTTTCGCCATTTCAATAATATGCGGCGTGACGTTTTTATATTCCAGCGCATCGACAAAAGATTTATCAATTTTAAGGACATCCACATCCAGATTTTGTAAGTAGCTGAGGCTGGAATAGCCGGTGCCAAAGTCATCAATATAAATTGAATGTCCCGCGTTACGGTATCTGGCGACAATTGGCGCGCTGGTTTTCGGATCGGCGAACTCGCGCTCCGTTAATTCAAGCGCGATTTGCGACGGAGAAATTTGGCTACGGTTCAGCAGCGTGCTTAACAGCGTCGGCAACGTTTCCGACGCCAGATCGGATGCCTCAAGATTGATTGAAATATGTTGTTCGGGATGGGACTTTAACCAACTCCCCATGTCTTCAAAAACGGTTTCGATGATTAGCCGGGTTAGCGGCTCCGTGAGCCCGGTTTGTTCAGCCAGCGCGATAAAAATTTCCGGCGAAAGGAAGGTGCCGTCCGCCTGTTGCCAGCGAGCTAAGGCTTCGGCACCGACAATTTTTCCGCTGCTCAGGGAGACAATAGGCTGATAGTGTACGTTAAATTCGCGATTATCTATCGCATCCTGGAGACGGTGGCGGGGCGACTGTAGCCGACGCAAAATACGCAGAATAAAGGCCGCAGCCAGCAGACCCGTTACGATGCCCGCCGGTAGCCAGATAAATGCCTGTCGATACCAGCTCCTTTCCAGCGGAGCGGTCGGTGCCCAGCTTACGATAGTAATGCCCATTTCCGGAAAGGGGTGAATAGCATACTGAATGCCTCGGTTTTCCAGCCGCAGGGGCGTCTCATGGTGAATGAGCGGAAGAATAGCGGGGTCAAGGTTACCACTGCTGGCAACCACAGTATTGCGTTCCCGGCCAATAATAGCGACGTCAATCGGCCATGCGCCAAACGGAATCACATCGATAAAGGACGCCGGGTCGATCATCACGATATAGCTGTCGCTCCCGAGTGCCGCCATATAGCGTTTTATACCCAGATCGTTTTGCGCCGTAAACCAGGCGCGATAACCGTCGCGAGTGATTTTCATAGGCGGAGGGAAAGCGGGAATATGGCTCTCTTTTTCAAGTGAGGAGCAAACGGGAATCGAATTTTTAAGATACAGAACTTCCTGGACATACCGAAAGCTATAAGACACGCGGCGCATGGCGAGTAAATGGGCGCTGCTGCAGGGCTCGCCTTTAAAGGAGGCAATATGCGTTAACGCGGCTTTTGCCTGGTCACTGACCCTTTCTGTACGTAGCGCCACCCGGGACGAGAAGATATCCAGCTCTTCGTTAAACCTTTTTTCAACTTGACGGTGCGCCAGCCACAGGCTCAATCCTATCGGGAAAAGGACAGACAGGATAAGCACTCCCGTTACCAGGCTGACCAGATGTCGTGTTGTCACAGTGATGTCCTTATAAACACAGCGTAGAGAAAGTATATCCGATCGTAAATCGCGCCCTCGAATGATAAAGCTATTTTATCGATTTTACAGATTCAGGCGCCAGACTAACGCGTTACGCCACATTGCTTTTGCCGCCAGGAAGAGATCGTGAATGTTTACCGGTTGAAAAAGGAACGTTGATAGCGTATTTTATTGTTATGTTATAACATAATTGAGAGGGCGCAATGAAACCTGATATTCATCCTGTATACCGCACCGTCGTATTTCATGACACCAGCGTAAATGAATATGTGAAAGTGGGATCAACTATCAAAACTGAACGTGAAATCGAACTGGACGGCGTGACATATCCGTATGTCACTATTGATGTGTCATCAAAATCGCATCCTTTTTATACCGGTAGACAGAAAACGTTTGATAGCGAAAGTAGCGCCGCACGCTTCCAGAAACGTTTCGGTCATTTTATCGGCGCTAAAAGGGGTAAATGAAATGCAGGTGTTAAACTCACTTCGCAATGCAAAACAACGGCATCCGGATTGCCAGATAGTCAAACGCAAAGGACGCTTATACGTGATTTGTAAAACAAATCCGCGTTTTAAGGCGGTTCAGGGGCGTAAAAAAAGACGTTAAAAAAACCAACAGTTCAGGGAAAGCAGTGCGTACCAGGGAGGGTGCGCACTTTTTTATTACCGGCTGGCTTCTGCGCGGGCCAGCGTAAAAATATCGTAGAAGGAAAGTTCGCCCTTACGGGCAACCATTTTTTGCAGCTGGACTTTATGTTCATTATCCACCTGTGGAGACTGAAGAATCGTCTCAATGAGCGTGGGGGGAACAAAGCGGGTGTTGTACCATTCACCGTTGTAACAGACCCGGAGGTCCAGCACATCGATGTCGTTATAGTGATAACGCGGGGCGATGTCGAAAAAGAAGAAGCCATTAAATGCGATAAATAACACCACTAACAGCCACACTGACCCCACCAGCGTTTCTGATTGCAGCATGACCGCCAGCGTCGCAAACCAGGCTGCATACATCGCGATAAATAACCCAGGATGCTTGCGGATAAAACTGATACTAAAACGCGGCCTGTTATCGCGTTTTTCACGGACGTTTAAGTCATCAATAGTTTCGCTAAGCAGGCGCTGTATCTCTGTCATCTTTTGCCTTCATGATTTCTGCGACATAGGGGGTAATAACAGCCCATTTTAAAGGGAGGTGTAACGTGAAAAAAGTAACAGATTAACCACGAATAAGCATAACAGTTATCATTTTGACTACAATTTTTTAATGATTCGCGCCGGATTTCCGCCTACCACGACGTCTGACGGTACGTTTTTTATCACCACAGCGCCTGAAGCGACGACGACGTTATCGCCGATGGTTACGCCAGGATTAACGACGGCTCGTCCGCCTATCCAGACGTTATTTCCAATAGTGACGGGTTTACCGAATTCTCTGCCGCTGTTGCGTTCGACGGCGTTCAGCGGGTGCGTGGCGGTATAGATATGTACCCCTGGCGCGAGCATACAATTATCGCCAATATGAATTGGGCAAACATCAAGCATGACGCAGTCGAAGTTAGCGTAAAAGGAGTGACCAAGAAAAATATTATAGCCGTAGTCGCAACGAAAGGAAGGTTCAATATAGGCGTCTTCGCATCGACCCAACAGGTCGCGTAAAATCGCCTGACGCTTATTTATTTCATCAGGCGTAGTATAATTGTATTGATGGATGAGTTGACGCGCCCGCAGTCGATCCTGGCATAAAGTTTCATCGGTCGGGCAATACAGTGCCCCAGCGATCATTTTTTGTTTTTCGTCACTCATCGCGCGCTCCCCTTGGTGGATATTATCGCAATAGAAGCAATAATAAAGTATTAGAGGGAACGTTCCCTGTTATTGGTATGTGATCTATATCACTGTTCTATAATAGCCCGTTGTGTTATTAGCCAGAACGAGGAGGCAGATAACACCTGCGTGTTCTCTAAAAAGTAATGTAGCGTGATTAACGAATGAATTTCCATACTGAAGAGGGGATCTTGTCGTAGAGTTTGTTCATTGTCAATTCTGCAAGACGGTGATCCGCAGCTGAGTAAAATACAGCCAGCTCATTGTCGGACAATTCATATTTATTTTTCTCAATGACGCGCTCCAGAGTGTCAATTGTCTGACAGCGCCGTAAACGCATCAAATAATCAGTTTTAGTTAATGGTTTATCAGACATAAATTCTACCTATGATTGTAATAATTTTTAACAAGACAAACTAACAGGATTAGCCCTGGTGGCGTTGACGAAACAACGGAACAGGCGGTTGCCCGATTTACGCCATTTTTGCAAATCCTGCGTATTAATACCATAGCTGCTGAACAACATAAAGGTGTCGTCCAGGTATTCATCTATCTGCGCAATCAATTTATTGTCTTCATTGTACTTAATTTTATAATTAAGCGCGAAAGTTGCAATATGTTCTATCAGCTCATTGAGCTGCAGGTTGACTGCTGAGGTCGGGTCATTAACCCAGCCATGGTTGCTTTCTTCAAGGTTTGCAAGACAGTCATGATACAGGGTTTCGCAAAGAAATTTAAGCTGTGCTATATCATGTCTTTTGGGTGAGTATTCGTCCATAATGCATCCCCTTTTTAGTGGCTTAAACTAACCGAACACCTTCGGGATGGATACAACTAACTAACCTGGTACTTCCCACATCACCTTATGATTTAACTATAATCTACTCTAAAAAACTTTTCATCGTCATATTACGAAAAATTACAATTGCGTGAAAGCCGCGTGTTGCCATACTTTTTCGAATTTTAACAGTGATCGTCGGTCGCCTAAAAAGGAACCAGTTTTATTGTTTGTGTAATCATTGGGTTAACGTTTTTTAGCTTTTCAGGCTAAAACAATAGACTCTGACAGGAGAAAATAGCCAGGAATATTCTTAATATTTCTTAATTAATGGCTGAATTAAGAAATGGCCAACTTTCCTAAGAAAAGCCTTTAACGCAGTAAGGATTATACCTTTTATTAATATGGCAAAAAATAATCAATCTAACAATAAGCGTATTTTATGATTTTTGCGTAAAAAAGGCCGCTTGCGCGGCCTTATCAACAGTGAGCAAATCAGCGATGTTCTGTCGAATGACTATGCTCAATATCTTCGCTTTTACGGCTAAAGCGGCGGCGTACCACCACAAAGAAGACCGGTACGAAGAAAATAGCCAGTACGGTTGCCGTTACCATCCCGCCCAGTACGCCAGTACCTACCGCATTCTGCGCGCCGGAACCCGCGCCGGAACTGATAACCAGCGGCATAACCCCCAGCATGAACGCTAACGAGGTCATCAGAATCGGGCGCAAACGCATCCGGACGGCCTCCAGCGTCGCTTCTACCAGACCTTTCCCTTCTTTATCCATTAAGTCTTTGGCGAATTCGACGATAAGTATCGCGTTCTTCGCCGACAACCCAATGGTTGTGAGCAGGCCCACCTGGAAGTAAACGTCGTTAGTCAGTCCGCGGAAGGTCGCAGCCAGCAGCGCGCCGATAACCCCAAGCGGAACAACCAGCATTACGGAGAACGGGATAGACCAGCTCTCATACAATGCCGCCAGACACAGGAAGACGACGATCAGCGAGATAGCATACAGGGCAGGGGCCTGGTTGCCGGACAACCGTTCCTGGTAGGACATCCCGGTCCAGTCATACCCAATGCCTGACGGCAGCTTGCTGGCCAGTTCTTCCATCATCGCCATCGCTTCACCAGTACTCTTGCCTGGCGCCGCCTGACCCAGAATTTCCATCGAAGGCAGACCGTTATAGCGTTCCAGACGCGGCGAACCATATTCCCAGCGGGAAGAGGAGAATGCGGAGAACGGCACCATCTGACCATCGCTACCACGAACGTACCAGTCGTTAATATCATCCGGCAACATGCGGTATTTCGCTTCGGACATTACGTAAACTTTCTTCACACGACCGCGATCGATAAAGTCGTTTACATAGCTGCCGCCCCATGCTGCGCCCAGCGTGGTATTGATGTCGCTAATAGACACGCCCAGCGCCTGAGCTTTTTCCTGGTCGATATCGATTTTAAACTGCGGCGTATCTTCCAGGCCGTTAGGTCGAACGCCTACCAGCAGATCAGGATATTTCGCCACCTCGCCGAACAACTGATTACGCGCCTGGGTCAGTTTTTCATGACCAAGTCCCGCCTGGTCAATCAACTCGAAGTCAAACCCGGTTGCGGTGCCCAGTTCAACAATCGCCGGTAGGTTAAAGGCGAAGACCATCGCATCTTTAATTTGTGAAAACGCTGCGGTTGCCCGCTGGGTAATCGCTTCAACCTTATTTTTTTCGCCTGGACGATCGGCCCAGTCTTTCAACGACACGAATGCAATACCGGTATTCTGACCGCGCCCTGCAAAACCGAAGCCGTTGACGGCGAATACCGATTCAACGTTGGCTTTCTCTTTGTTCAGATAGTAATCCGTGACCTCATCCAGCACTTTTTGCGTGCGCTCTTGCGTCGCGCCGGCGGGGAGCTGGACCATTGTCAGGAATACGCCCTGGTCTTCATCCGGCAAGAAAGAGCTTGGCAGACGAACGAACAGATAAGCCATACCGACGACGATAATGAGATAGAGCAGCAGGTAACGCCCGGTGCTGCGCAGAATATTCCCTACGCTATCGGTGTAGTGATGCGTGCTCTTATCAAACAGGCGGTTAAACCAGCCGAAAAAGCCTTTTTTCCCTTCGCCATGATCGCCTTTGGCGACGGGTTTGAGCATCGTCGCGCACAGCGCGGGCGTCAGGATCAGCGCGACCAGCACCGACAGCGCCATCGCCGATACGATGGTGATAGAGAACTGACGATAAATTGCCCCGGTTGAGCCGCCAAAGAAGGCCATCGGAATAAATACCGCCGACAGTACCATCGCGATACCCACCAATGCGCCCTGAATCTGGCCCATGGATTTGCGCGTCGCTTCCTTCGGCGGAAGGCCTTCTTCCGTCATAACACGTTCGACGTTCTCGACCACCACGATGGCGTCATCCACCAGCAAGCCGATGGCGAGCACCATCCCGAACATCGTCAGCGTGTTTATCGAGAAACCGAATGCCGCAAGCACGGCAAAGGTTCCCAACAACACCACCGGAACCGCAATAGTCGGAATCAACGTCGCGCGGAAGTTCTGCAGGAACAGGTACATCACCAGGAACACGAGGATAATCGCTTCGACCAGCGTTTTTACCACTTCATGAATAGAGATCTTCACGAACGGCGTGGTGTCATACGGGTAGACGATTTTCATCCCTGGCGGGAAGAACGGTTCCATTTTTTTCAGTTCGGCGCGAATAGCGGTAGCGGTATCCAGCGCGTTGGCGCCGGTAGCCAGTTTGATGCCAAGACCTGACGCTGGCTGACCGTTAAATTTCGCGATGACGTCGTAGTTTTCGCCGCCAAGCTCAATTTTCGCTACATCCCGCAGACGAACCTGAGAGCCATCCTGATTCACCTTCAGCAGGATTTTGCCAAACTCATCCGTTGAGGTCAGACGCGTTTGGGCAATAATCGATGCGTTAAGCTGCTGGCCTTTTACCGGCGGCGTACCACCGAGCTGACCTGCTGCGACCTGGGCGTTCTGCGCTTTGATCGCGTTAATCACGTCGACCGGCGTCAGTTGGTATTTGGTCAGCTCTGTCGGATTCATCCAGATACGCATCGCATATTGCGAACCAAACAGCTGGACGTCGCCCACCCCAGAGGTACGGCTGATCGGATCTTTCATATTGGCGGCAACGTAATCCGAAATATCCTCCTGGGTCATGGTGCCGTCGGTGTTAATGACGCCCACTACCATCAGGAAGCTACTTGAGGACTTCTCAACGCTCACGCCCTGTTGCTGTACTTCCTGGGGAAGTAACGGCATTGCCAGTTGCAACTTGTTCTGAACCTGAACCTGCGCGATGTCCGCATCGGTACCGGATTCAAAGGTCAGCGTGATCTGCACGGTCCCCGTGGAGTCACTGTTGGAGGACATATACATCAGGTTATCGATACCGTTCATATTCTGTTCGATAACCTGCGTGACGGTATCCTGTACCGTTTTCGCATCAGCGCCAGGGTAGGTTGCGGAGATCGTCACTGCTGGTGGCGCAATCGTCGGATATTGCGCTACCGGCAATTTGAGGATCGCGAGCCCCCCTGCCAACATGATGATGATGGCGATCACCCACGCAAATATAGGGCGATCGATAAAGAAATTAGGCATGTCTTAACGGCTCCTGTTTAAGTTAAGACCTGGGCTGAGCAGGTTGATCACCGCTTGCGGCTTGCTGTTTGTTATCCGCGGTAATTTCCTGCACTTTAACCTGTGCGCCAGGACGTACTTTTTGCAGCCCGCTGACAACTACGCGGTCGCCCGCTTTCAACCCGTCAGTCACCAGCCACTTATCGCCGATCGCCTGGCTTGCGACGATTTGGCGGGTTTCCACTTTGTTATCAGCGCCAACCACCAGCACCGTGGCATCGCCGCGTGGAGTACGGGTAACGCCCTGTTGTGGAACCAGTAATGCCGTCGGTTTTGTCCCTTCCTGCAGACGTGCGCGAACGAACATTCCTGGCAATAAGGTGTGATCCGGGTTAGGGAAGATGGCGCGCAAAGTAATAGATCCGGTGGTTTGGTCAACGGTCACGTCGGAGAACTCAAGCGTACCGGACTGCGGGAATTTGATACCGTCGCTGGTCACCAGATCGACCTTCGCTTTGCCGTTTTCCTGCTTCAGCGAACCATTTGCCAGCTCCTGCTTCAGGCGCAGGAAGTCATTGCTGGACTGGGTCACATCGACATAAATAGGGTCCAGCTGCTGCACTGTCGCCAGCGCCGACGCCTGACCGTTCTGTACCAGCGCGCCTTCCGTTACGGATGACTTACCAATACGACCGCTAATCGGTGAGGTGACTTTGGTATACGCCAGGTTGATACGTGCGGTTTCAACGGCGGCTTTTGCTGCGACAACGGCGGCAGTCGCTTGTTGCGCGTCAGCCAGCGCCTGATCGTATTCCTGCTTACTGATGTACTGCGTACCCAGCAGCTTTTGATAACGCTTCACCGTCAGTTCAGCGATATTCGCGGCGGCCTGCGCTTTTGCCAGATCGCCCTTAGCGCTGTCGTAAGTCGCCTGGTAGGTCGCAGGATCAATCTGATAGAGAGAGACTCCCGCTTCGATATCACTTCCCTCAACGAAATTACGCTTCAGGATAATGCCGCTTACCTGCGGGCGAACTTCGGCGATACGGTAAGCAACGGTACGACCCGGAAGTTCAGTTGTGATTTGCAGTGGTTCCGTTTTTAGTGTGACAACCCCAACTTCTGGCATCTGCTGGCCGCCTTGCTGGTCCTGTTTGTCGTCACATCCTGTTAGCGCTAAGCTGCCTGAGAGCATCAGAACGACCGCCAGAGGCGTTAACCCTCTGTTTTTGTTCATATGTAAACCTCGAGTGTCCGATTTCAAATTGGTCAATGGTCAAAGGTCCTTAAACCCATTGCTGCGTTTATATTATCGTCGTGCTATGGTACATACATCCATAAATGTATGTAAATCTAACGCCTGTAAATTCACCGACATATGGCACGAAAAACCAAACAACAAGCGCTGGAGACACGACAACACATCCTGGATGTGGCCCTGCGTTTGTTCTCGCAGCAAGGCGTATCGGCAACCTCGCTGGCGGAGATTGCGAACGCTGCTGGCGTGACGCGCGGCGCAATCTATTGGCATTTCAAAAATAAGTCGGATTTATTCAGTGAGATCTGGGAGCTATCAGAATCCAATATTGGTGAGCTTGAGATTGAGTATCAGGCAAAATTCCCCGACGATCCACTATCTGTATTAAGAGAAATTTTAGTTCATATTCTTGAAGCTACTGTAACAGAAGAACGACGCCGCTTATTGATGGAGATTATATTCCATAAATGTGAGTTTGTCGGAGAAATGGTTGTGGTTCAACAGGCGCAGCGTAGCCTTTGTCTGGAAAGTTACGATCGGATTGAACAAACGTTAAAACATTGTATTAATGCTAAAATGCTGCCTGAAAATCTGCTGACCCGTCGTGCGGCGATACTGATGCGCAGCTTTATTTCAGGGCTCATGGAAAACTGGTTATTTGCTCCGCAATCGTTTGATTTAAAAAAAGAAGCTCGCGCCTACGTCACGATCCTGCTGGAGATGTATCAATTGTGTCCGACGCTGCGCGCGTCGACGGTCAACGGCTCCCCCTGATAATATTCCAGGAAAACTCCTGGACATTTTCTGTGTCGCTATTCTGTTTGTTACAGGCGTGATATTCTTGCGACTCAATTATTTCCGGTCTGCTTGCCGGTTCAGACACTTCATTCTCATGACTATGTTGCAGCTTTATAAACGTTCACAGCATTTTGTTTTTATTACAATTAGCGTCCTTATTATCCTGCTGTCCTGTCAGTCTCTGGCGTTTGCCCGGGGACAAACGAATGGCGACCTGCCGTCAAAAGCGGATGTGCAAAACCAGCTGGATACGCTGAATAAGCAAAAAGATCTCTCCGCCCAGGATAAGCTCGTCCAGCAGGACCTTATTGATACGTTAGCTACGCTGGAGAAAATCGAGCGGGTGAAAGAGGAGACCGTACAGCTACGGCAGAAGGTGGCGCAGGCGCCTGAAAAAATGCGCCAGGCGACGGCTGCGTTGAATGCGCTGAGCGATGTCGATAATGATGATGAAATGCGAAAAACGCTGAGTGCGCTTTCGTTACGTCAGCTTGAGCTGCGTGTGGCGCAGGTACTGGATGATTTGCAAAATTCGCAAAACGAT
The DNA here is from genome assembly GCF_056991255.1 of Salmonella sp. A1325. NCBI lineage: Bacteria > Pseudomonadati > Pseudomonadota > Gammaproteobacteria > Enterobacterales > Enterobacteriaceae > Salmonella > Salmonella sp. A1325. The sequence continues at coordinate 217,726 of NZ_JAMLWO010000003.1, forward strand.
CTTGCAGCTTATAACAGCCAGCTTGTTTCGCTACAGACCCAGCCTGAGCGCGTGCAAAACGCCATGTATACCGCCTCGCAGCAAATACAGCAAATCCGTAACCGTCTGGACGGCAATAACGTCGGGGAAGCCGCGCTTCGCCCCAGCCAACAGGTGTTATTACAGGCACAACAGGCGCTGCTTAATGCACAGATCGACCAGCAACGTAAGAGTCTTGAAGGAAATACCGTTTTGCAGGACACCCTACAAAAACAGCGCGATTACGTGACGGCCAACAGTAATCGCCTTGAACATCAGCTTCAACTTTTACAGGAGGCGGTCAACAGCAAACGACTTACGCTAACGGAAAAAACGGCCCAGGAGGCCATTTCGCCGGACGAAACGGCGCGTATCCAGGCGAACCCGCTGGTAAAACAGGAACTGGATATTAACCATCAACTCAGCCAGCGTCTGATTGTCGCGACCGAAAACGGCAATATGTTGATGCAGCAAAACATTAAAGTGAAAAACTGGCTCGATCGCGCGCTGCAGTCGGAAAGAAATATCAAAGAACAGATTGCCGTCTTAAAAGGCAGCCTGTTGCTGTCGCGTATTCTTTATCAACAGCAGCAAACCTTGCCCTCCGCCGACGAACTCGAAGATATGACCAACCGCATTGCGGATTTGCGTCTGGAGCAGTTTGAAATCAACCAGCAGCGTGATGCCTTATTCCAAAGCGATGCCTTTGTCGACAAGCTGGAGGAGGGGCATACCAGCGAGGTGAATGATGAAGTTCATGATGCGTTGCTTCAGGTGGTGGAGATGCGCCGTGAGCTATTGGATCAGCTAAATAAACAGTTGGGTAACCAGCTGATGATGGCGATTAACCTGCAAGTTAACCAGCAGCAGTTGATGAGCGTCTCGAAAAATCTGAAAGCCATTCTGACGCAGCAGATTTTTTGGGTGAACAGTAACCGCCCTATGGACTGGGACTGGCTTAAAGCGTTCCCCCAAACGTTAAAAGAGCAATTCAGCGCCATGAAAATCACGGTGAACTGGCAAAAAGCCTGGCCCGCGGTATTTATTGCTTTTTTGGCCGGGTTGCCGCTCTTGCTCATCGCCGGTTTAATCCGCTGGCGTCTGAAATGGTTAAAAGCGTATCAACAGAAGCTGGCCGCCGCCGTGGGATCGTTGCGTAACGATAGTCAGCTCAATACGCCAAAAGCTATTCTGATCGATCTGATCCGCGCGCTGCCGGTGTGCCTGATTATCCTCGCGCTTGGACTGATCCTGCTGACCATGCAGCTAAATATCAGCGATCTGCTCTGGGCCTTTAGTAAAAAGCTCGCGATGTTCTGGCTGGTCTTTGGGCTGTGCTGGAAGGTGCTGGAAAAAGAGGGCGTGGCGATACGCCATTTTGGTATGCCGGCGCAGTTGACCAGCCACTGGCGTCGCCAGATTGTACGCATTAGCCTCGCATTGCTGCCGCTGCACTTTTGGTCTGTGGTGGCGGAGTTGTCGCCGCTGAATCTGATGGATGACGTGCTGGGGCAGGCGGTTATTTTCCTCAATCTGCTGGTCATAACATTACTGGTATGGCCACTGTGCCGGGAAAGCTGGCGCGATAAAGAATCTCACGGCATTCGACTGGTGACCGTGACGATTCTTTCCATCATTCCGGTGGCGTTAATGGTATTAACGGCGACCGGCTATTTCTATACCACGCTGCGCCTGGCGGGACGCTGGATTGAAACCGTCTATCTGGTCATTATCTGGAACCTGCTTTATCAAACGGTGCTGCGCGGATTAAGCGTAGCGGCGCGCCGGATTGCCTGGCGACGCGCGCTGGCTCGTCGTCAGAACCTGGTAAAAGAGGGAGCGGAAGGCGCAGAGCCACAGGAAGAACCCGCCATCGCGCTGGAGCAGATTAACCAGCAAACATTACGTATCACGATGCTGCTAATGCTTGCCCTGTTCGGCGTTATGTTCTGGGCGATTTGGTCCGATTTGATCACCGTATTCAGCTACCTTGATAGCATCACGCTGTGGCACTACAACGGCACAGAAGCTGGAGCTGCGGTGGTGAAAAGCGTGACGATGGGCAGCTTGCTATTCGCCATTATTGCCGCGATGGTGGCCTGGGCGCTCATCCGCAACTTACCCGGCCTGTTGGAAGTGCTGGTACTTTCACGTCTGAATATGCGCCAGGGGGCTTCGTATGCGATCACCACGATCCTTAACTACGTCATTATCGCTGTTGGCGCGATGACAGTATTCGGATCGCTCGGCGTCTCGTGGGATAAACTCCAGTGGCTGGCGGCGGCGTTGTCGGTGGGGCTCGGCTTTGGGCTACAAGAGATCTTCGGTAACTTTGTCTCGGGTTTAATCATCCTCTTCGAACGTCCGGTACGCATTGGCGATACGGTAACGATCGGCACCTACTCCGGCACGGTCAGTAAGATTCGTATTCGCGCCACCACTATTACCGATTTTGATCGTAAAGAAGTGATCATTCCGAACAAAGCGTTCGTAACGGAGCGGCTGATTAACTGGTCCCTGTCCGATACCACGACTCGTCTGGTGATCCGGCTTGGCGTGGCCTATGGCTCGGATCTGGAGAAAGTGAAAAGAGTCCTGCTACAGGCGGCGATGGAGCATCCGAAGGTGATGCACGATCCGGAACCTGCCGTATTCTTCACTACCTTTGGCGCCAGCACTCTGGATCATGAACTGCGTCTGTACGTGCGTGAATTGCGCGATCGTAGCCATACGGTGGATGAACTGAACCGCGCGATCGATCGACTATGCCGTGAAAATGATATCAATATCGCCTTTAACCAGCTTGAGGTGCATCTGCATAACGCGAAGGGTGACGAAGTCACTGAAGTGAAGCGCGATCTCAACGGCGGCGATCTGGCGCCGGCGGCAAGCTAAAAGGCGGTGGGCCGCGCGCTTTATGAGTGCGCGCGGCGCCGCTAATGCGAAAGCGTAGAAAGCTCTTCCGGCGTAATGCCGGTGACGCTGGCGATGAGCCCGGGTTCCAGCCCGTTGGCAAGCATTTTGCGGGCAATAGCGCGCGCTTCGGCCTCTCGGCCTTGTGCTAACCCTTGCTCAAGGCCTTTTTGCAGGCCCTTTTGCAACCCTTCCGTTCGGCCTTTTTCTTCCAGCCATTCCGCTATTGTCATCAGTTGTTCCTTATACTGCGGCGCGCCCTGCGCCAGTTGACGAATTAGCGCCCCGGGTTCTGCGGCGTTTCCTGCTTTCAACATATAGTTGATCAGCACACTGAGCTGCGCGTCCGTCAAATGATCCTGCGTTAAAAGCGTGATAAGGGGGTCGAGCAGTTCGCTTAAATCGCGTTGACGAATATGTTTTTGCAGGAGCTCTAACATCGCTATCCGCCGATGCTGCAAAAGCTGATTATCCGGCATTGTCGTCAGGTCGACCAGCGCAAATTCGCGGCTGTATAAGGCCTTCGCCATATCCGGTTTCACAAACATATTATGCCAGTTAAGGCTATAGGGCCACGGGCTTTCCGGACCGTGATAAAAGAGGATTGGCACCACCAGCGGCAAGGTGTCATGACCGGCATCCAGATGACGCTGCATGGCGGCAATGGCGTAACGCATCAGGCGAAAAGCCATCAGCCGGTCTGATTTACTCTGATGTTCAATGAGCGCGTAAACATATCCGGGGCCGTGTTGGGTATGCAGAGAGTAGAGAATATCTGAATAGCGGCTGCGTAAATTGTCTTCAACAAAACTCCCCGACTCCAGCTTCAGTGAATCCAGATCGCAGATTGCAAGAAAGTCTTCTGGCATGTGGAGAGCCAGAAAGTCGCGGGCGACCTCTTTTTGCATCAGCATTTGTCGAAATACCGCATCGTGCGGCGTGGTGGGTAGACGTTCCATGACCCATCCCTTGTTGCCTGACTGTAGCGACCACTCTGTCAGCGACAACGAGGACAAACCAGAGGGCAATTACTCTGTTTGCGAGTCGTCTTCCGTACTTTTTAACTTGTTTTCATAATCACGCATAACTATTTCCAGCGCGCGTAGCACCGTTCGTGCCGGTAAGCGATTCTCTTCAAGCAGCACAATTAAATCCACGGCCAGTTTGACTTCATCAGGGGCATTTTCAAGCGACATACTTTCTCCAGGGTTAACGGGTTAAACGCGCCAGTACGTTTTCTATTTTCTCCAGCGCATGTCGGCAGCGCGCCAGCCTTCCTTCATAGATCTCGACTTCCTTTTGCAGCGTTTGTTGTTCGACAAGGCCGGTCGCCTGCGCCAGACGAATTTTGCGCTCCTGTGTCATCGCCAGTAGTCGACGTTCAAACTCCTGATGCTGTATTCGTCTGCGCTGCCAACGGCCAAGTCCTGGCGCGGCGGTGTCCCACTGGCGCAGCGACCAGGCGGCGGTTTCACGCGATATCGCCTCCAGTTGCGAAGCCAGATGTTCCGCCAGCCAGGCGACTTGCGGCAGTTGCTCATGTTTTACCGCCTGACGCAACGCGGCGAGATTGGCGTCTGCCTCTTCCAGATATCCCTGCAACAGAGTACTGCGGGTACGGAAAAGGTGTCGGTCAAAGCGCGCGCTTAACGTCGCATGTTGCGCCAGCGGCGCGCAGCGTTGGCGTAGCGTCGCCAGCCTCTCTTCCAGCGTCTGTAACAGCATAGCGGTTTTCAATTCAACACCCCGATGAAAATAAGACAGGCTGTGCTACAGTAGCCTTCTGTTTGATAACGATTCGCATTATGCAACGTACTATTTTAATCATCATTGGCTGGCTGGCGGTAGTATTAGGGACACTGGGCGTGGTTTTGCCCCTGTTGCCGACAACGCCGTTCATTTTACTGGCGGCCTGGTGTTTCGCCCGCTCGTCGCCGCGTTTCCATGCCTGGTTGTTATACCGCTCATGGTTTGGCGGTTATCTGCGCCACTGGCAGCGCTATCGGGCCATGCCGCCGGGAGCGAAACCGCGAGCGATCGCGTTGATATTGCTGACCTTTGGTATCTCGCTGTGGCTGGTGAATATGATGTGGGTGCGGGTGCTGCTATTGGTTATTTTGGCCTGCCTGCTGATTTTTATGTGGCGGATACCGGTGATTGATGAAAAGCAACAAAAGCGCTGAAGCACACGAATCGCTGTTGCAATTGTCGTTCACAGCCAGTAAATTCGACCGTTTTCGAGCACAGGCGCAGGCGGTCAAAGAGTAACCGAGCGTTACCCCTGACTGAAAAGTATTGCGCCGTGAGTAACACCGTACTTAGCAGGCATATATCCATGACCGCGACTGCACAGCAGCTTGAGTTTCTCAAAAACAGCATCAAAAGCATTCAGGATTACCCGAAACCGGGCATTCTTTTCCGTGATGTCACCAGCTTACTGGAAGACCCGAAAGCCTACGCGCTCAGTATTGAACTGTTGGTTGAGCGTTATAAAAATGCGGGTATCACCAAAGTGGTCGGCACCGAAGCGCGTGGCTTCCTGTTTGGCGCGCCGGTTGCGCTTGGGCTGGGCGTTGGTTTTGTTCCGGTACGTAAACCGCGCAAATTACCGCGTGAAACTATTGCCGAGACCTATGAATTAGAGTACGGCACCGATCAGCTGGAAATCCATGTCGACGCGATTAAACCTGGCGACAACGTGCTGGTCGTGGACGATCTGCTGGCGACTGGCGGCACCATTGAGGCGACCGTGAAGCTGATCCGTCGTCTGGGCGGGAAAGTCACCGATGCGGCGTTCATCATTAATTTGTTCGATCTGGGCGGCGAGCAGCGTCTGGAAAAGCAGGGGATTACCTGTTATAGCCTGGTGCCGTTTCCAGGGCATTGATTCAGGCTATTCGCACTGCTATTTTAGCCAGAGAGACAACCTCGCTGTATCGGCGAGGTTGTGTTAGCATTACCCTTCTATGAATCCACCTTCCAGCGTTTCAGAGCCTGCCAATGAGTTATCAGGTCTTAGCCAGAAAATGGCGCCCACAAACCTTTGCTGACGTCGTCGGCCAGGAACATGTGCTGACCGCACTGGCGAACGGCTTGTCGTTAGGGCGCATTCATCACGCATATCTTTTTTCCGGCACGCGCGGCGTCGGTAAAACCTCTATCGCCCGACTGCTGGCGAAGGGGCTGAACTGCGAAACCGGCATTACCGCGACGCCGTGCGGCGTTTGCGATAACTGTCGGGAAATTGAGCAGGGGCGTTTTGTCGATCTCATTGAGATTGACGCCGCATCGCGTACCAAAGTCGAAGACACCCGCGACCTGCTGGATAACGTCCAGTACGCGCCTGCGCGCGGTCGCTTTAAAGTCTATCTGATCGATGAAGTCCACATGCTGTCGCGCCACAGCTTTAATGCGCTACTTAAAACGCTTGAAGAGCCGCCAGCGCATGTGAAATTTTTACTGGCGACCACCGATCCGCAGAAGCTGCCGGTGACCATTTTGTCGCGCTGCCTACAGTTTCATCTCAAAGCGCTGGATGTTGAACAGATTCGCCATCAGCTTGAGCATATTCTCAATGAGGAACATATCGCTCACGAACCCCGCGCGTTGCAGTTGTTATCACGGGCGGCTGACGGCAGCCTGCGCGATGCATTAAGTCTGACTGACCAGGCGATCGCCAGCGGCGACGGGCAGGTTTCGACGCAGGCGGTAAGCGCCATGCTCGGTACGCTGGACGACGACCAGGCTTTGTCATTAGTCGAGGCGGTGGTTGACGCTAACGGCGAACGCGTCATGTCGCTTATCAACGAGGCGGCGGCGCGCGGTATTGAATGGGAAGCGCTGCTGGTCGAAATGCTTAGCCTGCTGCACCGTATTGCGATGGTGCAACTTTCGCCTGCCGCGTTAGGCAGCGATATGGCGGCTATCGAGCAACGGATGCGCGAACTTGCCCGGACGGTGCCTCCCGGCGATCTTCAGCTCTACTATCAGACGTTGTTGATTGGTCGCAAAGAATTGCCCTGGGCGCCGGACCGGCGGATGGGCGTTGAAATGACGTTACTGCGTGCGCTGGCGTTTCACCCGCGTATGCCATTGCCGGAGCCTGAAACGCCGCGGCAGTCTTTTGCGCCCGTGGCCCCGACGGCGGTAATGACGCCGCCGCAGGTGCAGCAGCAGTCGGCGCCCGCGCCGCAGACATCGCCAGCGCCGCTGCCGGCGTCTACCAGTCAGGTGCTGGCGGCGCGCAATCAGCTACAGCGCGCGCAGGGAGTAACCAAAACAAAAAAGAGTGAACCGGCAGCCGCATCCCGCGCGCGGCCGGTGAATAACTCTGCGCTGGAGCGGCTGGCCTCGGTTTCGGAGCGCGTACAGGCGCGCCCGGCGCCGTCTGCGCTGGAAACGGCGCCAGTAAAGAAAGAGGCTTATCGCTGGAAGGCCACCACGCCGGTAATACAAACCAAAGAAGTGGTGGCTACGCCAAAAGCGCTTAAGAAAGCTCTGGAGCATGAAAAAACGCCGGAGCTGGCGGCTAAACTGGCGGCGGAAGCGATTGAGCGCGATCCGTGGGCGGCGCAGGTAAGCCAGCTTTCTTTGCCTAAGCTGGTGGAGCAGGTGGCGCTCAATGCCTGGAAGGAGCAGAACGGCAACGCGGTTTGTCTGCATCTGCGCTCGACGCAGCGGCACCTCAATTCCAGCGGCGCGCAGCAAAAGCTGGCGCAAGCGCTCAGCGATCTGACGGGAGAGACGGTTGAACTGACCATCGTTGAAGATGATAATCCCGCGGTGCGTACGCCGCTGGAATGGCGTCAGGCTATTTATGAAGAGAAACTCGCGCAAGCGCGTGAGTCAATTATCGCGGATAATAACATTCAGACGCTGCGTCGATTCTTCGACGCCGAGCTGGATGAAGAGAGTATCCGCCCCATTTGATCGTAAGCCTGGCTTGCGATTGTGAACCATCAAGAGAGAGAGCTTATGTTTGGAAAAGGCGGTCTGGGCAATCTGATGAAACAGGCCCAGCAGATGCAGGAAAAAATGCAGAAAATGCAGGAAGAGATTGCGCAGCTGGAAGTGACCGGCGAATCCGGCGCGGGTCTGGTGAAGGTTACCATCAACGGCGCGCATAACTGCCGCCGCGTGGAAATTGACCCAAGCCTGCTGGAAGATGACAAAGAGATGCTGGAAGATCTGGTCGCTGCGGCCTTCAACGATGCGGCGCGCCGCATTGAAGAGACGCAAAAAGAGAAGATGGCTTCCGTCTCTTCCGGTATGCAACTGCCGCCAGGCTTTAAGATGCCATTCTGATGCAAACCAGTCCGCTGTTAACTCAGCTTATGGAAGCGTTGCGCTGCCTTCCGGGCGTCGGCCCTAAGTCGGCGCAGCGGATGGCGTTTACCCTGTTGCAGCGCGATCGCAGCGGCGGAATGCGCCTGGCGCAGGCGCTGACCCGGGCGATGTCGGAAATCGGCCACTGCGCCGACTGCCGCACCTTTACCGAGCAGGATGTTTGTAATATCTGTTCGAACCCGCGGCGTCAGGAAAACGGCCAGATTTGCGTGGTGGAGAGTCCTGCGGATATCTACGCCATTGAGCAAACCGGGCAATTTTCCGGGCGGTATTTCGTGCTGATGGGCCACCTGTCGCCGCTGGACGGCATCGGGCCGGATGATATCGGTCTCGATCGTCTGGAACAGCGGCTGGCGTCAGAAAAAATCAGTGAGCTGATCCTCGCGACCAACCCGACGGTTGAAGGAGAGGCTACCGCGAACTATATTGCCGAGCTGTGCGCGGAGGCCGGCGTCGAAGCCAGTCGTATCGCCCACGGCGTGCCGGTTGGCGGCGAACTGGAGATGGTCGACGGTACGACGCTGTCCCACTCGCTGGCGGGACGCCATAAGATTATTTTCTGAACAAACGGAGGCGGCATTCGCGGCCTCCGCTTGAAATCACACCCGCTTGTCCCCATCTCACCCTCAACGTATTTTTACCATTAAAAATGGCATTGTTGAGGTCTATCCACATGAAAGGACAAGAAACGCGTGGTTTTCAGTCAGAAGTTAAACAGCTTCTGCACCTGATGATCCATTCTCTTTATTCCAATAAAGAAATCTTCCTGCGTGAACTCATCTCTAACGCCTCAGATGCGGCGGACAAGCTGCGTTTCCGCGCTCTGTCAAACCCGGACCTGTATGAAGGAGATGGCGAGCTGCGTGTGCGCGTCTCTTTCGATAAAGATAAGCGTACGTTGACCATTGCCGATAACGGCGTGGGGATGAATCGTGATGAGGTGATTGACCACTTAGGCACCATTGCCAAGTCCGGCACCAAATCTTTCCTCGAATCAATGGGGTCCGATCAGGCGAAAGATAGCCAGCTCATCGGTCAGTTTGGCGTAGGCTTCTACTCCGCGTTTATTGTGGCCGATAAAGTGACCGTACGTACCCGTGCGGCAGGCGACAAGCCGGAAAATGGCGTGTTCTGGGAATCGGCAGGCGAAGGCGAATACACCGTTGCCGATATCACCAAAAATGACCGTGGTACGGAAATCACCTTACACCTGCGTGAAGGCGAAGATGAATTCCTCGATGACTGGCGCGTACGCTCGATTATCAGTAAATATTCCGATCACATCGCATTGCCGGTAGAGATTGAAAAACGGGAAGAAAAAGACGGCGAAACCGTGATTTCCTGGGAGAAAATCAACAAGGCTCAGGCGTTGTGGACCCGCAACAAGTCGGAAATTAAAGACGACGAGTACAACGAGTTTTACAAGCACATCGCGCATGATTTCACCGATCCGCTGACCTGGAGCCACAACCGCGTGGAAGGTAAGCAGGAGTACACCAGCCTGCTGTATATCCCGTCGCAGGCACCGTGGGATCTGTGGAACCGCGATCACAAACATGGTCTGAAGCTGTACGTACAGCGCGTGTTCATTATGGACGATGCCGAGCAGTTCATGCCGAACTATCTGCGTTTCGTGCGCGGCCTGATTGATTCTAATGACCTGCCGTTGAACGTCTCCCGTGAAATCCTGCAGGACAGCACGGTAACGCGTAATCTGCGTAGCGCTCTGACCAAACGCGTCCTGCAAATGCTGGAAAAACTGGCGAAAGACGACGCGGAAAAATACCAAACCTTCTGGAAACAGTTCGGTCTGGTGTTGAAAGAAGGCCCGGCGGAAGATCACGCCAACCAGGAAGCGATCGCTAAACTGTTGCGCTTTGCCTCCACCCATACCGACTCTTCCGCCCAGACCGTGTCGCTGGAAGATTACGTCTCCCGGATGAAAGAAGGGCAGGAAAAAATCTACTACATCACCGCAGACAGCTATGCGGCGGCGAAAAACAGCCCACACCTGGAGCTGCTGCGTAAGAAAGGCATCGAAGTGCTGCTGCTCTCCGATCGCATCGACGAGTGGATGATGAACTACCTGACCGAGTTTGACGGTAAAGCATTCCAGTCGGTCGCTAAAGCCGATGAGTCCATCGAAAAACTGGCGGATGAAGTCGACGAAAACGCGAAAGAAGCGGAAAAGGCGCTTGAGCCATTCGTGGAGCGTGTCAAAACCCTGCTGGGCGATCGCGTGAAAGAGGTGCGTCTGACGCATCGTTTAACCGACACGCCGGCGATTGTCACCACCGATGCGGATGAAATGAGCACCCAGATGGCGAAACTGTTCGCCGCGGCCGGTCAGTCCGTGCCGGAAGTGAAATATATCTTTGAGCTCAACCCGGATCATGTGCTGGTTAAACGCACTGCCGATACCGAGGATGAAGCGCAGTTTAAAGAGTGGGTCGAGCTGCTGCTGGATCAGGCGCTGTTCGCTGAACGCGGTACGCTGGAAGATCCGAACCAGTTTATCCGCCGTATGAACCAGTTGCTGGTGTCCTGATAACGCTCATCTGATTGCCGGATGGCGACGCGAAGCGTCTTATCCGGCCTACGGCGGGTACTGTTTTGTGACTGCCGGATGGCGACGCGAAGCGTCTTATCCGGCCTACGGACGAGTACTGTTTGTAGGCCGGATAAGCGCCAGCGCCATCCGGCATTTTTTATAATACCTTCTCTTTTCTGGATTTCTCTTCGTTAACCGTTTCAGCATCAGGCGGCTTCCTTGAGCGAAATGCGTGATGGTGGTATCGTTTAGCGCTTTTTAAAAAATATCGACAACCTTTGAGGGGATTTTCGTAATGCGTATTATTCTGCTTGGCGCTCCGGGCGCGGGTAAAGGAACTCAGGCTCAGTTCATCATGGAGAAATATGGTATTCCGCAAATCTCCACTGGCGATATGCTGCGCGCCGCAGTGAAATCAGGCTCCGAGTTGGGCAAACAGGCGAAAGATATCATGGACGCCGGTAAACTGGTGACCGATGAGCTGGTGATCGCGCTGGTTAAAGAGCGTATCGCCCAGGAAGACTGCCGTAACGGTTTTCTGCTGGACGGTTTCCCGCGCACGATCCCGCAGGCTGACGCGATGAAAGAAGCGGGTATTGTCGTGGATTACGTGCTGGAATTCGACGTACCGGACGAACTGATCGTTGACCGTATTGTGGGTCGTCGCGTACACGCCGCCTCTGGCCGCGTTTACCACGTAAAGTTTAATCCGCCGAAAGTGGAAGGCAAAGATGACGTCACCGGCGAAGATCTGACCACCCGTAAAGACGATCAAGAAGAGACCGTTCGCAAACGTCTGGTGGAATATCATCAGATGACCGCGCCGCTGATTGGCTACTACCAGAAAGAAGCGGAAGCGGGCAACACCAAATACGCTAAAGTTGACGGTACGCAGGCCGTTGCCGACGTGCGCGCAGCGCTGGAAAAAATCCTCGGTTAATTTTTTCGCGTAGTGAACCTCTTATCAGGCCTGCCATTATCCCGCAGGCCTGAACGCCTTATCTGGCCTACTGGCATCGTTAGCGCCATTCGGCAAATTCTCGTCTTACCTCTCGCAGCAATTAGTTCTTCTTTATCACTTTTCCGCTACAATTATCAACAATTTGAATAGATAAGAGGCGGCAATGCGTCAGACGAAAACCGGTATCCTGCTGGCTAACCTTGGCACGCCAGATGCCCCAACTCCCGAAGCGGTAAAGCGCTACCTGAAACAATTTTTAAGCGACAGACGCGTGGTGGATACTCCTCGTCTGCTGTGGTGGCCGCTGCTGCGTGGCGTTATTTTACCGCTGCGTTCGCCGCGCGTCGCGAAACTCTATCAATCTATCTGGATGGATGGCGGTTCGCCGCTCATGGTATATAGCCGCGAACAGCAACAGGCGCTGGCCGCGCGGTTGCCAGACACGCCCGTCGCGCTGGGGATGAGCTACGGTTCGCCCTCGCTGGAAAGCGCTGTCGATGAACTGTTAGCAAGCGACGTCGACCATATCGTCGTGCTGCCGTTGTACCCGCAATACTCTTGCTCAACGGTGGGCGCAGTCTGGGACGAACTGGGGCGGATACTGGCGCGTAAACGTCGTATTCCCGGTATCTCATTTATTCGCGATTACGCGGATGACGGCGCTTATATCGATGCGCTGGCGAAAAGCGCGCGTGAGTCGTTCGCCAGACACGGCGAGCCGGATGTGCTTCTGCTCTCCTATCACGGCATTCCACAACGTTATGCGGATGAAGGCGATGACTACCCGCAGCGATGTCGCGATACCACGCGCGAACTGGTTTCCGCATTGGGACTGCCGCCGGAAAAGGTAATGATGACGTTCCAGTCGCGCTTTGGCCGTGAACCGTGGCTGACGCCGTACACCGATGAAACGCTAAAAATGTTGGGTGAAAAGGGGACTGGTCATATTCAGGTTATGTGTCCGGGATTTGCCGCGGATTGTCTGGAGACGCTGGAAGAGATAGCGGAACAGAACCGCGAGATTTTCCTTGAAGCGGGCGGTAAAAAATATGCGTACATTCCGGCGCTGAACGCGACGCCGGAACATATTGATATGATGCTGAAACTCACGGCGCCGTACCGCTAACGCGGCGTTTTCATCCTCGCTATAAAGAAGCGTGCGCCGTCCTGCAAGGCATCGTCGGCGATTGTCATCATTCGCGAATAGTGCAGAAAGGCGTGCAGTGTGCCGGGATACATTTTGTATTCGCAGGGTTGCTGGTGCGCCTGTAATGTCTGGTGCAGCAAGCGGCTGTCATCAATGAGCGGATCAAACTCCGCGCTGGCAATAAAGCAGGGCGGCACATCGTGCGTGAGATCGTTATTAAACAGACAATACCAGGGCGATTCCCGATCTTCATCGTTACGCAGATAGGCCTTTTCGTACGTGTCCAGATCTTCACGCGTCAGGCCGTCCCACGCGCCGCCGAACAGACGGCGGCTTACCGAGTCCTGCAACCCATACAGCCCATACCACAATAGAATCGCGATAACGTTACCGCAGCGAATGTGCTTATCACGTAGCCAGAGCGCGCTGGCAAGCGCCAGCATGGCGCCTGCGGAATCCCCGGCGAAACCGATTTTCTCTACGTTGAGCGAGTATTCATCGGCATGTTGAGAGAAGTAGCTGCATACCGCGACGGTTTCTTCAATGGCCTGCGGATAACGCGCTTGCGGCGACAGCGAATAATCAATACCGATCACGGTGCAGCCGGTATAACGCGCCAGCAGACGCATTATCCGGTCATGCGTATCCAGATTACCGAGGATAAATCCGCCGCCGTGCAGATAGTATAAGGTGGCCTGACTGGTCGGCTGCGGCGAGTAGAGCCGGGTTGTTACATCGCCATAAGGCGTAGGGACGGCGCAGGTGCGGGTGGTCATGGACGGCGCGTCGGCATTCCAGAAACGGCGCTCAAGAAGATAATACTGACGCTGGGTCTCAATATCGCCATCGGCAGGCCAGGGGGGAAGGCCTGGTTGCTGGAAGTTTACGACGGCTGTCATTTCGTCAGACAGTCGGGTGAGTACGGGAATTTTATTTTCCGGCTTCATAAAACGCTCCTTGTGAAAGTGAACCATTGTAAAAAACGCGGCTGGAGAAACTGCGATCTCGTCGTCCGATATTGAAACGCCATCGTCCGTCGCGCGCAGCAGGGGGAATGTGCTACCATGCAGCGCTCCGTTATTCATCCGTAAGCACAATCATGAAATTTCCCGGTAAACGTAAATCCAAACACTATTTTCCCGTCAATGCGCGTGACCCGTTGTTGCAACAAATTCAGCCAGAACAGGAAACCAACGCCTCCTGGGTCGTCGGTATCGACCAGACGTTGGTGGATATTGAGGCGAAAGTGGATGACGATTTTATTACACGCTATGGATTAAGCGCCGGGCATTCTCTGGTGATAGAAGACGAGGTGGCGGAGAAGCTGTATCAGGAACTGACGCGGGAAAATCTGATCACCCATCAGTTTGCTGGCGGCACCATAGGCAATACGATGCATAATTACTCGGTACTGGCGGATGACCGTTCGGTGTTACTGGGCGTGATGTGCAGCAACATTGAGATTGGCAGCTACGCTTATCGTTACTTGTGTAATACTTCCAGCCGTACTGACCTGAATTATCTGCAAGCGGTAGATGGTCCGATTGGCCGCTGTTTCACGCTGATTGGCGAATCCGGCGAGCGTACCTTCGCTATCAGCCCCGGCCATATGAATCAGCTACGGGCGGAAAGTATTCCGGAAGCGGTGATCGCTGGCGCTTCCGCGCTGGTGTTGACCTCATATCTGGTGCGCTGTAAGCCTGGCGAACCGATGCCTGACGCGACGATGAAAGCGATCGAATACGCGAAAAAGCATAACGTGCCGGTTGTCATGACGCTGGGCACCAAATTTGTGATCGCTGATAATCCGCAGTGGTGGCAGGCGTTTCTCAAAGAGAATGTCTCGATTCTGGCAATGAACGAAGAAGAAGCGGAAGCGCTGACCGGCGAAAACGACCCGCTGCTGGCGGCGGATAAGGCGCTGGACTGGGTCGACCTGGTGTTATGCACCGCCGGGCCGATAGGGTTATATATGGCAGGCTTCACCGAAGAGGAAGCAAAACGTAAAACCCAGCATCCGCTGCTGCCGGGGGCTATTGCTGAATTTAACCAGTATGAATTTAGCCGGGCAATGCGCCATAAAGATTGTATTAATCCGCTGCGCGTTTATTCGCATATTGCGCCGTATATGGGCGGGCCGGAAAAAATCATGAACACCAACGGCGCGGGCGATGGCGCGCTGGCGGCGCTGCTGCACGATATTACGGCGAACAGTTACCATCGTAGCAACGTACCGAACTCCAGTAAGCACAAATTCACCTGGCTGACCTATTCGTCGCTGGCGCAGGTGTGTAAATATGCTAACCGTGTCAGTTATCAGGTACTGAACCAGCACTCTCCGCGTCTGACACGCGGGCTGCCGGAGCGTGAGGACAGCCTGGAAGAGTCATACTGGGATCGCTAATCTGGCTTGCCCGATGGCGCTGCGCGCATCGGGCCGTCCGGCAAACCCTTAACTGGCGACGACTTCACCCGCGGGCGGCGTTTCAAGCAGTTCCAGCATCGCCCGGGCAATTTCTCGCTCGCCCATCACTACCTGATTAGCTCCCCGCTCGGTAATATATTTCACTTCATCATCATAGTGCGCGCGGGCGATTATCTCGATATCAGGACTTTTTTCCCGCGCTGAGGCGACAATCTCACCGGCTTCGTAACCGTTGGGGATGGTCAACAACAGCCAGCGGGCGCAGTCCAGATGCGCCAGATTCATGATTTCTTCGTTAGCGGCGTTGCCCAGCACGGCGCGAATCCCGCGTTCGCGCAGTTCATCCACGCGGGTACGGGACGTTTCGATAACCACCAGCGGAATCCCCGCCGCCAGTAGTTTTTCTCCCAGCAGACTGCCTACGCGGCCAAAACCCACCAGCAGGGCATGATTACAGATATCCACCGGAATTTGCTTCTCTTCTTCGATAGCCTCTTCCAGAGTTTGTTCTTCCAGCGTTTCGGTTTTCGCCAGATACTTCTCCAGCAGGGTAAACAGTACGGGATTAAGCATAATCGACAAAATAGCGCCTGCCAGCACCAGGTTCTGTCCCGCTTGCGGCAGCAGATTGAGCGCCATGCCGAGTCCGGCGAGAATAAAGGCGAACTCGCCGATTTGCGCCAGGCTGGCGGCAATGGTCAGCGCGGTTCGCGGCGAGTGGCCGAACATACGCACCAGGAAAAACGCAGCGATCGATTTGCCAAAGACGATAATGGCAAGCGTCGCCAGCACCGCCAGCGGCTGTTGGATCAAGACTAACGGATCGAACAACATGCCGACGGAAACAAAAAACAGGACGGCAAAGGCGTCGCGCAGCGGCAACGTATCGTGCGCCGCCCGGTGACTCAGTTCCGACTCATTAAGCACCATTCCAGCGAAGAACGCGCCCAGCGCAAAAGAGACGTCAAACAGTTCTACCGCGCCAAACGCAATGCCTAACGCCAGCGCCAGTACGGAAAGGGTAAATAATTCGCGCGAGCCGGTGGCGGCGCTGCGGGCCATAATCCACGGCACCAGGCGGCGTCCGACCAGCATCATGATGGCGATAAACGCCACCACTTTACCAATGGTTATCCCCATATCGACTGCCAGCGAGGCTATGCCGACATCGCCTTTTTCCACCATGCCGGCAACGGCGGGCAGCAAGACCAGCGTCAGCACCATCACCAGATCTTCGACAATCAGCCAGCCGATGGCGATTTGTCCGCGCTGGCTATCAAGGAGTTGCCGCTCCTCAAGCGCGCGCAGCAGGACGACGGTACTGGCGGTAGACAGACAGAGACCAAAAACGATGCCGGTCATTAATGACCATCCCAGCACGGCGGAAAGCGCCATACCCAGCAGCGTCGCCACCGCTATCTGAGCGACAGCGCCGGGGATGGCGATAGACTTTACCGCCATCAAATCCTTCAGCGAAAAATGCAGCCCGACGCCGAACATCAATAGAATCACGCCGAGCTCCGCCAGCTCCGGCGCCAGTTTGGTATCCGCAACAAAACCTGGGGTAAAAGGTCCCGCCAGAACGCCCGCTAACAGATATCCCACCAGTGGAGAAATACGCAATTTGTTGGCAATCATGCCGAGAATAAAAGCGAGCACAAGGCCGCCGACAATGGTGGTGATAAGCGGGGTAGCGTGATGCATTCCGTCTCCTTTGGTTGCTGGACTCCAAAACTCCGGGTAATAGTTTATGACAATTTCAATCAGGATGTTTATAAAAAATGGTTGTGTTTTATAAAAAGATACGATCTGAAGGCAAAAAGAGCACGGAACGTAAAAGTGATAAGTATGGGATGGACAAAGCAAGATGGCATCAGGATGTACAGGCGGTTAAAGCGTACCTTTAACCGCCATAAAATCATGCTTTATGTCGATTATCAGGTAAGAATATGGTCAGTATCCCCAGAAGCGGCAGGAAAGCACAGATTTTATAAACTAAATAGATACTGGTATGGTCGGCAATCAGCCCCAACACCGCTGCGCCCAGGCCTCCCATTCCGAAGGCAAACCCGAAAAACAGGCCGGAAACCATACCGATGCGTCCTGGCAGCAGCTCCTGGGCATACACCAGAATGGCGGAAAACGCCGACGCGAGAATAAAGCCGATAATCACCGTTAAAATCCCCGTCCAGTACAGCGTGGCGTAGGGTAAAACAAGGGTAAACGGCGCGACGCCGAGAATAGAGCCCCAAATCACATATTTCCTGCCGATTTTATCGCCCACCGGCCCGCCGATTACCGTCCCGGCAGCCACCGCAAACAGGAAGGCAAACAGATGGAGCTGCGCGTTTTGTATTGATAATCCGAATTTTTGCATCAGATAAAAGGTGTAATAGCTACTGATGCTCGCCATATAGAAATATTTCGAGAAAATGAGTAGCAATAATACGCTGACCGCCAGCACGACTTTATTGCGCGGCAGCGGGTTAGCGATTATCGCTTTTGGCTTGCCTTTCGCTATCCGGTGCTGGGCGGCATACCAGCGGCTGATCTGCGCCAGCACCACGATCGCCAGCAGCGCGGCCAGCACAAACCAGGCGACATTCCCTTTGCCATAGGGCGCGATAATCACGGCGGCCAGCAGCGGGCCCAATGAACTGCCGAAGTTTCCGCCGACCTGGAAGATAGACTGCGCCAGACCATGACGTCCGCCGGAGGCCATGCGCGCCACGCGGGACGATTCCGGGTGAAAAACGGACGAGCCGGTACCCACCAGCGCCGCAGCGAGCAATACGCCGCCAAAACTTCCCGCCATTGCCAGCAGTACCAACCCGCTCAGGGTAAAACACATGCCGACAGGCAGCGACCACGGCATGGGATACTTATCCGTCCAGTAGCCGACGACCGGTTGCAGTAGCGATGAGGCGAGCTGGAACGTCAGGGTGATCAAACCTATCTGGACGAAGGTCAGCGAGAACTCCGCCTGCAACAGGGGATAAATGGCTAAGATTAGCGACTGGATCATATCGTTCAGCAGATGGGAAAGACTGATCGCGCCCAAAATACCAAACGAAGTACGTGCTTTAGCGGCCGCTGCGGGCGCGCCGGCTAACGGCTGGGTTGGTTCACTCATGGCCATAGAAAGTCACTTAAATTTTATGCGATGTTGGAGATAGTAGGATGTGTAATTATTACTTGCCTAACATACCTGTGAAATGTGTTTGAAGGAAGTCTCAATTCTGAAAACATATTTGTCTATTATTGCAAGGAAAGGTAATTTCTGCGGTTGATATTGAGTCAGGGAGAGAAAGATGAAATTTTTGAAACGGGGTGTGGCGCTGGCGTTACTGGCGGCGTTCGCGCTGACGACTCAGCCTGCACAGGCTTACGAAAAAGATAAAACCTATAAAATTACTATCCTGCATACCAACGATCACCACGGTCACTTCTGGCGCAGCGAATATGGCGAATATGGTCTGGCGGCGCAAAAAACGCTGGTGGACAGTATCCGTAAAGAGGTGGCGCAAGAGGGGGGAAGCGTCCTGTTGTTATCCGGCGGCGACATTAATACCGGGGTGCCGGAATCCGATCTCCAGGATGCGGAGCCCGATTTCCGCGGGATGAATCTGATTGGCTACGACGCTATGGCCGTCGGTAATCATGAGTTTGATAACCCGCTCACCGTATTGCGCCAGCAGGAAAAGTGGGCGAAGTTTCCCTTTCTTTCCGCCAATATTTATCAAAAAAGTACCGGCGAGCGTCTGTTTAAGCCGTGGGCTATTTTTACACGCCAGGATATAAAAATCGCGGTAATTGGCTTAACCACCGATGACACGGCGAAAATAGGCAACCCGGAATATTTCACCGATATTGAGTTTCGTAAACCTGCTGAAGAAGCAAAGGTGGTGATTCAGGAACTTAATATGAATGAAAAACCGGACGTGATTATCGCGACCACGCATATGGGACATTATGACAACGGCGATCACGGTTCGAACGCGCCGGGCGACGTTGAGATGGCGCGTAGCCTGCCTGCCGGTTCGCTGGCGATGATTGTGGGCGGTCACTCACAAGACCCGGTATGCATGGCGTCGGAAAATAAAAAACAGGTGAATTACGTACCGGGAACGCCCTGCGCGCCGGATAAGCAAAATGGCATCTGGATCGTGCAGGCGCATGAGTGGGGTAAATATGTGGGCCGTGCGGATTTCGAATTCCGTAACGGCGAGATGAAAATGGTTAACTACCAGCTTATTCCGGTAAATCTCAAGAAAAAAGTGACCTGGGATAACGGGAAAAGCGAGCGTGTACTTTACACGCCAGAAATCGCCGAAAATCCGCAAATGCTCTCGTTATTAACGCCGTTCCAGAATAAAGGTAAAGCGCAACTGGAGGTGAAAATTGGTAGCGTGAATGGCCTTCTTGAAGGCGATCGCAGTAAGGTCAGATTTGTCCAGACCAATATGGGACGGGTGATTCTGGCTGCGCAGATCGCGCGCACCGGCGCCGATTTTGGCGTGATGAGCGGCGGCGGTATTCGCGACTCGATTGAGGCGGGAGATATTACCTATAAAAGCGTGCTCAAGGTACAGCCGTTCGGCAACATTGTGGTGTATGCCGATATGAGCGGCAAAGAGGTGGTTGATTATCTCACCGCCGTAGCGCAGATGAAACCGGACTCCGGCGCCTATCCACAGTTCGCCAATGTGAGCTTTGTCGCCAAAGAAGGCAAGCTCACCGATCTGAAAATCAAAGGCGAGCCTGTTGATCCGGCCAAAACCTACCGCATGGCGACGCTGAGTTTCAACGCCACGGGCGGCGATGGTTATCCGCGCATCGATAACAAACCGGGATACGTGAATACCGGGTTTATTGACGCGGAAGTGCTGAAAGAGTTTATTCAGCAAAATTCACCGCTGGATGCGGCGGCGTTTACGCCAAAAGGCGAGGTGAGCTGGCTGTAGCGGTACGGATAGCCATCACTGCCTGATGGCGCGCAGCCTTAAGGCCTACGGATTATGTATGCTGTAGGCCGGATAAGGCGTTTGCGCCGCTATCCGGCAATGTATTTTACGCAGGCTTAATCCCGACGCGCGATATCAGCGAATTTAGCACCCAGTATGGCGGCCAAATCGTCAGCCGCCAGTTCAATATCCAGCCCGCGTTTACCACCGGAAACATAAATAGTGGCAAACGTGCGGGCTGGCGCGTCAATCAGCGTAGGCAGCCGTTTCTTCTGTCCCAGCGGACTGATCCCGCCGACCAGATATCCCGTGGTGCGTTGCGCCACCATCGGGTCGGCCATATCGACCTTTTTCGCGCCCAGAGCTTTGGCGACTTTTTTCAAATCCAGCTGCCCGGCTACAGGCGTCACGGCGACGGCCAGTTGCTTCATATCGCCATTCACGGCAACCAAAAGCGTTTTATACACCTGATCGGCGTTTAGCCCGAGCTTACGCACCACTTCATCGCCAAAGTTAGTTTCATTCGGATCGTGATCGTAGGTGTGAATGTTAAACGGAATCTTATTCTTTTCGAGTAACTTAACTGCGGGTGTCATAACGTTCCTTCT
This sequence comes from Salmonella sp. A1325, assembly GCF_056991255.1. Lineage (NCBI taxonomy): Bacteria > Pseudomonadati > Pseudomonadota > Gammaproteobacteria > Enterobacterales > Enterobacteriaceae > Salmonella > Salmonella sp. A1325. Next base: position 238,659 of record NZ_JAMLWO010000003.1, read on the forward strand.
TACTACAGACGTGATTTGCCATCAGCATACGCCCGAAAGCGGACTAAAAAATAGTATAATCTTGTGCATTAGGTCTTGGCAGTTGCGGCAACTTTGAGCGACAATCTGAAGATCCGAAGCGAAAGCGTCGGGATAATAATAACGATGAAATTCCTCTTTGACGGGCCAATAGCGATATTGGCCATTTTTTTATTTCAATATTTGCGGTAGGTTGCCTTCGCCGTACAGATGTAGCGCCCCTACGGCTACCACGTAGCGTCCCGGCGGCAGTGCCAGCAGCGCGTCGCGCCAGGCTTCATTGCGTTTTACCATCAGTACATCATACAGCGGTTGGCTAAACGTTCTGGGAAGCGAAGCGCCGACGCTGGTCGGCGGCTGTTCAAGCCACCAGCCGATCATCACTTGCAAAAGCCGTGCGTTGGTGTGCCAGTGCGTCAGCGTGTCGTCGAGCAGCGCCATCCCGCCATCGGGCAGATCGCAGAGTAGTTCGAGCTGGTGTTTCGCCCCTTCCAGCTCTTGCACCGGCAGCGACATTTCGCGGGCAGCCTGTAATAGCTGATAATCAATGCCATAGTCCGGGCGCAATCCCAGCCGTTGCGCCTGCGTGGCCTGTAGCACCATAGCTATCTGCCATAAAGGTTGATTATCAAAATGGATCAGCGGCATACCCAACTCGCTGACCCGTTTTTCCAGTACGCTTAGCTGCCCGGCGCTGAGACGTTCGACCAACGGCGGGCATTTGGGGAGATTGCTGAATGGCGTTTCGTTACCAGAAATATCCGCTTCAACGACCAGCGCATCGGCCTGGCGTAGCTTTTTCACCAGCTTTGCTGGAAGAGGAGCCATATCGCGTGTCCCCATATGAATACTGCCAACCAGATGCAGATGACGACCGCCGGGCAGGGAGAGATCGATAGCAGGCCAACTATTTGGGGTACCACGCAGCGCGCGCCATAAACGTTTAAGTTGATTTAATAGCTCCATACGCGCTCCCTTTGAAAAGCTCATGCTAGCGCGTTGGAGAAAATGGCGCAATGCGCCCTGACGGGACGTCAACGATCGGTCGGGTTATTCGCTACCGTCGAGATAGGCCGTTCTGGCGATGGTCATTTCAAGCTGGCATGTATAAATACTGATGCGCTTCTCAGCAGGTATGGCCTCGGATTTTGCATCGCTAAGTTTGCCGCATTGCTGCTCTTTTTTGGTCACCCAGACTCGCTGCTCTTGTTTTAATGCCGTTCGGGCAGAGGCGGGGAGTGAATTCCAGACCTGATTAAGCTCGCGATCTCTACTCTCAAATTTCTTTGCTGCGATTTCAATCAGTGAGCTATTTTTTTTCTTTATGAGTTTATCACCAGATACCGTCATTCTTGCCATTACATAAATAGACCACGTCAATTTATAAATTTTTTTCACAGGGGTGACGACAATATCTTTGTTGTTGTCAGCAAGCTGGATATTGTAGTTAACCTCTTTCCAGGTCATCGTATTATTTATTACCTGGCTGTTTTCTTGTGAAATATAGGATAGAGTATCTGGTAAGTCTTTCATTAATTTAAAAAATGGCTGAGGAATACCTATGGTGACGGTAGCCGAGCAAGTTCGTAGGTTGGCATTTTCTGGTTGAGGGTTCTGCGTTATTACATCACTGAATTGAATAGGAATAGCCCGGAGTTGCTGCTCGTACTGAGTCTGGGGGATATCGAAGAAAAGCGTGGAGGGCGCTTTAATATAGCTTTGCTGTAAACGACCTAATGCTTCATTGTAAATCCACTCTTTTGCCGCCGTGACTGCATTATCGTTGCCGCATTTTAACTCTGGACTGGAATCAAATAATCCTGCATAACTAACTGCGGGAGAAAGCAGGAAAAGAAGCGCAACTGCTTTTCTAAACATAAATAACACATCCTTATGATTCAAAAAAATATTATAAAATGTTGTTTTTTATTTTTCTATAGGATGTGCGGTTAAATTTTTATATATTGATACGGTAAATTACTGATGGCTTAATAATATATCAGGCAGCTGATGCTGCCTGACAGGACTTTTTACGCTTTCGGTTTAAAGCGCAATAGCCGGTTGGCATTGCTGACGACGGTAATGGAAGACAGCGCCATTGCCGCGCCCGCTACTACCGGGTTTAACAAGGTACCGGTAAACGGCCACAGAATACCGGCGGCCACCGGGATACCAATGCTGTTGTAGATAAATGCGCCAAGCAGGTTTTGCTTCATATTGCGCAACGTCGCGCGCGAAATGGCCAGCGCATCCGCCACGCCCATCAGACTATGGCGCATCAGCGTAATCGCCGCGGTTTCAATCGCCACATCACTGCCGCCGCCCATCGCGATACCGACGTCCGCCTGCGCCAGCGCGGGCGCATCGTTGATACCATCGCCGACCATCGCGACCTGACGCCCCTGGCTTTGCAGACGTTTAATCGCATCAGCTTTGCCATCCGGCAGAACGCCCGCAATGACTTCATCAATGCCCGCTTCTTTGGCAATCGCGTTAGCCGTCGTTGGGTTATCCCCGGTGAGCATTACCAGACGGTATCCGGCGTTGTGCAGGCGTTCAAGCGCGGCAATACTATCGCTGCGCAATGGATCGCGTACCGCCAGTAACGCCGCCGCTTTACCGTCAATCGCCAGCAGGACCGGAGTAGAGCCTTGCGAGGCCTGCGCGGTGATTTCCGCCGTCATATCATCCGTGGCGACGTGCTGTTCGTTCAGCAACGCCTGGTTCCCCAGAAGCAGTTGATGACCTTCCGCTTCACCGCTGACGCCCAGTCCGCGCAGCGTTCTGAAACCGTTCACCTGCGGCAGTTTATCGTCGCCGGCTTTTTCCAGAATCGCATGGGCCAGCGGGTGGCTGGAGCCTTGTTCGAGCGCGGCTGCCAGACGTAATGCCTGAGCTTCCTCAACGCTGTTAAAGGTTTTTACCGCCACCACTTGCGGCTTGCCTTCCGTCAGCGTCCCGGTTTTATCAAAAACGAGGGTATCCAACGTACTGGCGCGTTGCAGGGCATCGGCGTCGCGTACCAGCACGCCGAATTCGGCAGCGCGGCCTACGCCGGAAATAATCGACATTGGCGTCGCCAGGCCTAATGCGCAAGGGCAGGCGATAATCAGTACGGTGGTGGCGATGACCAGCGTATAAACAATTTGCGGCGCCGGCCCGAAGAAATACCAGATAGCGGCGCTGAACAGCGCAATGGCCACGACGACGGGAACGAATACCGCGGAGATTTTATCGGCCAGTTGGCCAATTTCCGGTTTACTGCTTTGCGCCTGGCGTACCATGCGAATAATGCGTGACAGCGTGGTATGACTGCCCACCGCGCTGGCGCGGAACAGGACGCTGCCGTCCTGGACGACGGTGCCGGCATGAACGCTGTCGCCTTCGCCTTTTTGCTGCGGAATGGGTTCGCCGGTCAGCATGGCTTCATCAAGCCACGCTTCGCCCTGGGTAATTTCGCCATCCACCGGCACGCGATCGCCGGTAGTGAGCCGCAGTAGCATCCCTGGCTGAACGTCCGCCAGCGGGACGCTTTTTTCGCCGTCTTCTGTCACGACGCGTGCGGTGGGCGGGGTGAGATCGAGTAATTTTTCCAGCGCTTTTGAGGAACGCTGACGGGCGCGCGCTTCCAGCATGTGTCCGAGATTAATCAGACCGATAATCATCGCGCTGGCTTCGTAATAGAGGTGCCGCGCTTCCATCGGGAACCACTGCGGCCACAGGTTGACGCTCATGGAGTAGAGCCAGGCGACCCCGGTGCCGAGCGCCACCAGCGTATCCATCGTCGCCGTGCCGTTCAGCAGGCTTTTCCACGCGTTACGGTAAAAGTGACCGCCCGCAAAGACCATCACCGCAAGCGTGATCAGGCCAATAGCCAGCCACAGGCTGCGGTTGTCGCCGGTCACCATCATGTTATCGCCGATCATCCCCCAGACCATGACCGGTATACCGACCGCCAGGGCGACGATTGCCTGCCAGCGAAAACGTTTCATGGTGGCGATGGCGGTTTCCTGCTGGCGCTCGCGGCGTTTGATGTCATCTTCAATCGCCTCTGCGCCGTAGCCGGCTTTTTCCACCGCCTGCACTAAATCAGCGGCGGACGCGCTGCCCATCACCAGCGCAGTGCGTTCCGCCAGGTTTACCCGTGCCTGCGTGACGCCCGGTACGCTTTGTAGCGCATGTTGTACGCGGGTGACACAACTGGCGCAGCTCATGCCGCTTAACAGCAACTGTTGGCTTTCTTCATCGGCCGTCGCTACCGGAAGCTCATGAGGAACCGCTGCCAGTGCTTCCGACGGGATTGATGACTCCGTCAGCGGTTTAGCCTTTGGGTGGCTTAATGTCGCGCCATACCCGGCTTGTTTGATGGTTTCAATTAACGCGTCCGCACTGGCGGTACCGGTAACGTGCGCTTCGGTTACGGTAACGTCCGCCAGCTCAACATCCGGACGTTGTTCAAGGCTTTCTTTCACGCGTTTAACGCAATGACCGCAGGACAAACCGTCCAGGGTCAGGTCGATAGTTTGAGACATAGTAAAAACTCCTTTATGATTGGTCATCAATTCATTGACCTTAGTAATCGTAGTGACTCACTGTGATAAAGGTTAAACCTTCCAGCAAGGTTAAGGTCAAGGGGGAAATATGAATATTAGCGATGTGGCGAAAAAAACCGGTTTAACCAGCAAAGCCATTCGGTTTTATGAAGAGAAAGGGCTGGTGACGCCGCCATTACGTAGCGAAAATGGTTATCGCACCTACACGCAGAAGCATTTAAACGAGCTGACGTTGCTGCGACAGGCGAGGCAGGTGGGGTTTAATCTGGAAGAGTGTGGCGAACTGGTCAATCTGTTTAACGATCCGCGACGCCATAGCTCAGATGTGAAAAAGCGGACGCTGGAAAAGGTCGCGGAGATCGAGCGCCATATCAGCGAGCTGCAATCAATGCGCGATCAACTGCTGGCGCTGGCGGAGAGTTGTCCCGGCGATGACAGCGCCGACTGCCCGATTATTGATAATCTTTCCGGCTGCTGTCATCACAAGGCGCAAAAGCCACGTTGATTAAACGGCGCGAATGCGTAGGGTGATGCCTTCCACGGCGATCACTTCGACATGCGTACCTGCGCGCAGGTCTTCGTCAGCGCATACCGGCCACGAGCTGTCGCCGACACGCATATGACCCCGTCCGTTCACTAACGCGGCATCAAGTATAAACCGACGGCCTACCAGTTGTTGTCCGCGTTGGTTAAGGCGGCTGTCGGTCGGCTTTTGTTCCCGCACGCGACGCGCCAGCCAGCGCCACCAAAGCCAGGCCGCCAGTAACGTTAAGGCCGCAAACAGCACGCCCTGCCATTCCCAGCCGAGCGGTAAGAGCCAGACGGTTAAGCCGGTAATCACTGCCGCCACGCCGCTCCACAGCAAATAGCCGTTACCGCCGAGCATTTCCGCAGCCAACAACAGGCCGCCGAGGCTAAGCCAGAAGATATGCGGATGTACCAGAATCATCGCTATCATGCTTTTTTCCGTTCGCTGGCGCTGTCCTTAACCAGCTCGCTGATCCCGGCGATAGCGCCCATCAGACTGCTGGCATCCAGCGGCATCATGACCACTTTGCTGTTATTCGCCGAGCCGATTTGCTGTAACGCTTCGGTGTATTTCTGCGCCACGAAGTAGTTTATCGCCTGAATATCCCCGGCGGCGATGGCTTCAGACACCATCTGCGTAGCGCGGGCTTCCGCTTCGGCGGAACGTTCGCGGGCTTCCGCCTGCAGGAAAGCGGACTGACGTTCGCCTTCGGCTTTCAGAATCTGCGACTGTTTTTCCCCCTCGGCTTTCAGTATTTCCGCCTGACGTACCCCTTCGGCCTCAAGGATATAGGCGCGTTTGGTACGTTCCGCTTTCATCTGGGCATTCATAGAGGAGATCAATTCCGCGGGCGGGCGGACATCGCGAATTTCGATACGGGTAACTTTAATTCCCCACGGGTTGGTGGCTTCATCGACAATATGCAGCAGCCGCGTGTTGATGCTGTCGCGCTGGGAGAGCATTTCATCCAGCTCCATCGAACCGAGCACCGTACGGATATTGGTCATGGTCAGGTTAATGATCGCCAGTTCCAGGTTACTGACTTCATAGGCGGCGCGCGGCGCATCGATAACCTGAATAAAACAGACCGCATCGATAGTGACGTTGGCGTTATCTTTTGAGATCACCTCCTGCGACGGAATATCCAGCACCTGCTCCATCATATTGATCTTGCGGCCAATTCTGTCCATAAACGGTACAACAAGGCTTAATCCCGGCTGCAGGGTTTTGGTGTAACGTCCAAAGCGCTCCACCGTCCACTGGTATCCCTGCGGAACGATTTTGACGCCCGCGCCGACGATCACCAGCGCGACGAAAATGAGAATAGGGATAAGAATGAGCATAGCTAAACCTCCTGTTGCGTTGTCCATAAACCGATTTTGCTGACGAATTAAGCGAATTATACCTGATTCAGTAAAGCATGTTCCCCCCTTATTAATTACAGGGATACACTATCGCTATAAAAATATGAACAATGGATGCGCAATAAATGACAGAACGTAGCATGTTGCTTGAGTTAAAGCAGGTCGGTTACCGGACTGCGACGACAAAAATAGTGAATAACATCAGTTTTACGCTGCAACGCGGCGAATTTAAGTTAATTACCGGTCCTTCTGGCTGCGGAAAAAGTACGTTGTTGAAAATGGTGGCCTCGTTAATAAGCCCTGATATCGGCATGATTCTTTTTGAGGGGCAGGATATTACTACTCTGAGTCCGGAAGCCTATCGCCAGCAGGTTTCTTATTGCGCTCAGACGCCAGCGCTATTTGGTGATACGGTTTACGATAACCTGATTTTTCCCTGGCAAATTCGCCATCAGCGCCCGCAGCCGGCAGCCTTCGCAGACGATTTGGCGCGTTTTGAACTGCCGGAGACGATTCTGCAAAAACCGATTGCCGCACTTTCCGGCGGGGAAAAACAGCGTATTGCTCTAATTCGTAATCTACAGTTTCTGCCGAAAATACTGTTACTCGACGAAATAACCAGCGCGCTGGATGAACATAACAAACGGAATGTGAATGATATTATTCATCGCTATGTTCGCGATAAGCAGGTCGCTGTCTTGTGGGTAACGCATGATAAAGATGAAATTCAACACGCGGATAAGGTGATAACGTTAACGCCATCTGCCGGAGAGATGCAGGAGGCGCGTTATGAACGAGCATAATATTACCAATACCTCGCTGGCGTTATCGATGCTGCTGGTGGTGGTCGCGATGCTCATCAGTCACAAGGAAAAGCTGGCGCTGGAAAAAGATATTCTGTGGAGCGTATGCCGGGCGGTGATACAGCTCATTATTGTCGGCTATGTACTGAAATACATCTTTGGCGTTAATCATGCCGCCCTGACGCTGCTGATGGTGCTGTTTATCTGTTTTAACGCCGCCTGGAACGCGCAAAAGCGCAGTAAATATATCGATAAGGCATTTCTCTCCTCGTTTATCGCCATCACCGTCGGCGCCGGACTAACGCTGACGGTACTGGTGCTTACCGGTTCGATTGAATTTGCGCCGATGCAGGTGATTCCCATCGCTGGCATGGTCGCCGGTAATGCGATGGTAGCGGTAGGGCTGTGCTACAACCAACTGGGGCTACGTTTTCATAGCGAGCAGCAGCAAATACAGGAAAAGTTAAGTTTGGGCGCAACGCCGAAAATGGCCTCCGCCGGGCTTATCCGCGATAGCATCCGCGCATCGCTTATCCCGACGATCGACTCGGCAAAGACCGTTGGGCTGGTGAGCCTGCCGGGGATGATGTCCGGGCTGATTTTTGCCGGGATCGATCCGGTAAAAGCGATTAAATATCAAATTATGGTAACGTTTATGCTGTTGTCGACAGCCAGCCTGTCTACCATCATTGCCTGCTATTTAACCTACCGGAAGTTCTATAATTCGCGTCATCAGTTGGTAGTGATGCCGCTCAAGAAATCATGATAGTTGCCGGATGATGGCGCAAGCGCCTTATCCGGCCTGAGGACGACAGGTAGGCCAGATAAGCGCGCCATCAGGCAAGAGAGGATTAATACAGTAGCGCGTACAACTGGCGGCGGTATTTCGACGCCAGCGCGTCGCCGGTGCCGAGCGCGGCAAGGATCTCCTGAAAGGTTTTGCGCGTCTGTCCCTCGGCGGCGGCAAGATCTTTTCTCAGATGGCTGAACAGCAATTCCAGCGCTTCTTCATTACGTCCGACCTGGTGCAACTGCAACGCCAGTTGCGTTGCCAAAGCCGCATCCTGCGGATTCTCCGCGACTTGCTGCTGAAGTTGCTGAATTTCCGGCGTATCCGCCGCCTGTTTAAGCAGTTCGATCTGCGCGACCAGCCCCTGATAACGGGTATCCTGATCCTGTAGCGGGATAGTTTTTAACACCGCTTCGGCCTCTTCAGAGCGGTTCAGCGCAATTTGCGCTTCCGCCAGTAACAGGCCAATCTCACTGTTCTGCGAAGAGAGCTGCCAGGCGTCTTTGAGCAACGGCAGCGCGTCAACATAGTTGCCCTCCTGCATTAACTGCATCGCTTGTTGCGCTTTTAGCTCTTCTTCACGCGGCAGTACTTTATCCAGCAGAGCGCGGATCGCCTCTTCCGGCTGCGGTCCCTGGAAACCATCGACCGGTTGGCCATTCTGGAACAGATAGACTGTCGGGATGGCGCGCAGACCAAACTGAGCGGCGATCATCTGTTCGGCGTCGCAGTCCAGCTTTGCCAGAATAAACTGACCGTGGTACTGGGCAGCCAGACTTTCCAGCACTGGCGTTAATTGCAGACAGTGTTGGCTGCGTTCAGACCAGAAATAGAACAGTACCGGCGTGGTCATGGACTGCTCTAAGGTCTGCTGCAGGTTGGATTCATTAATATTGACAATGTTCTGTACGGACATGGCGTCGCTCTCTTTTGTCTGTGTCACGTTTACATGGGGGCTGACGGGCGCGCTTCAACTCAGCTTTGTAAAATTTTATCCAGCATCCGGCCCGGCAATAGGCGTTTCAGCGCCATCACCGCCCAGGTGACCAGCGTAACGGGATAGCGCAGCCTGGGTTTATCGCTTGCAAAAGCATGACGCACTTTCGCTACTACCGCGTCAGGATCGCGGGTGAAACGTGCGGCGATGCCGGGATTTTCTACCGGTTTATCACGCTGCGTCTGGTTAACGTTATCCGTAAAACGGGTACGAATTGGTCCCGGTTCTATCAGACTCACTTTAATGCCTGTGTACCGTAGCTCCATACGTAGCGCGTCAGACCAGGCTTCGAGCGCATATTTGCTGGCAGCGTAAGCGCCGCGCCCTGGGGTGGAAATCAGCCCCATCACCGATGAGGTCATCACAATGCGTCCTTCGCCATGCGGCAACATGGCGGGAAGTAAGCGCATAGTAAGCTGATGCGCGCCGAAGAAATTACTGGAAAACTGTTGCTCCATCTGCTCACGGCTGATGGTGGAAAGGGGGCCATACACGCCGTAGCCGGCATTGTTAAAGATCCCATACAGACGATTATCGGTCAGGGCGATCACTTCATCGGCGGCACGATCCACGCTTTCAGGGGAGTCGAGATCGATCAACACGCCGGTAAATCCCATACTGTTCATCCGGGCGACATCATCAGGTTTGCGGCAGCCCGCCAGGATTTGAAAGCCCTGGCGTTTAAGTTCAAGCGCGCTGTCCAGACCGATTCCGCTGGAACATCCTGTTATTAAGACCGATTTTTGCATAACTTTACCTGTCAGGATCTCCGTTGATTTAAGAGTCGTGGTTAACTATATCCGTCATACTTCAAGTTGCCTGTGCGTTCGTTTACTCCAGTCACATAGGTATCTATGCTCCTGGACATTCTCTTACGTGCCGCCTTCATGCAACTCGAATTATTCAGGAGAGAAAAGGGGTCAACTGCTTCGCCATCCAGTCGGCAATAAACGGCTGGGCGTCGCGGTTGGGATGAATGCCGTCATCCTGCATCCACTGCGGTTTCAGATATACCTCTTCCATAAAAAACGGTAACAGAGGAATATCGAACTCTTTGGCGAGCTTAGGATAAATGGCGCTAAAGGATTCATTATAACGGCGACCGTAGTTAGCGGGCAGATGAATTTGCATCAGTAACGGTTGGGCATCGGCGGCTTTCACCGTCTGAATGATTTTACGTAGCGTCTGTTCGGTTTGCGCAGGTGCAAAACCGCGTAGTCCATCGTTGCCGCCAAGTTCCACCACTACCCAGCGCGGGTGATGCTGTTGCAACAGCGCCGGCAAACGCGCCAGTCCCTGCTGCGAGGTATCTCCGCTTATACTGGCATTAACGACCGACGTTTTGTTTTGCCATTTATCATTAAGGAGCGACGGCCATGCCGCGCTGGCGGCCATACGGTAACCGGCGCTGAGGCTATCGCCCAGAATTAATAAGGTGTCTGCGGCGGCGGCACGGAAAGTTAACAGGATCAAAAACAGGAAGGGCAAATGCCAGCGGAAAACAGTGTTGAAGTTCATCGTCTCAGGAAGTCCGTCGGTCAGGGTGAGCATGAGCTTTCCATCCTTACCGGAGTTGAACTGGTTGTCAAACGCGGTGAAACCATTGCGCTGATTGGCGAATCAGGATCGGGAAAATCTACGCTGCTGGCGATTCTCGCCGGACTGGATGACGGCAGTAGCGGAGAGGTCAGTCTGGTCGGGAAACCGCTTCACCAGATGGACGAAGAGGCGCGGGCGCAGCTTCGCGCTCAGCATGTCGGTTTTGTTTTTCAATCCTTCATGCTTATTCCTACGCTTAACGCGCTGGAAAACGTTGAGCTACCGGCCCTGCTACGCGGTGAAAACAGCGGTCAGAGTAAGGCGGGGGCGAAAGCGCTGCTCGAACAACTGGGACTGGGAAAACGGCTTGACCACCTTCCGGCACAGCTTTCCGGCGGCGAACAGCAGCGCGTAGCGCTGGCGCGCGCGTTTAACGGGCGTCCTGATGTGCTGTTTGCCGATGAGCCGACGGGCAACCTTGACCGTCAGACCGGAGATAAAATCGCCGACCTGCTATTTTCGCTTAACCGCGAGCACGGCACCACGCTGATTCTGGTGACGCACGACCCGGCGCTGGCGGCGCGCTGCGACCGGCGGCTGCGGTTGGTCAACGGTCAGTTACAGGAGGAGGCATGATAGCTCGCTGGTTCTGGCGCGAATGGCGCTCGCCGTCGCTGATTATTGTCTGGCTGGCGTTGAGTCTGGCGGTGGCCTGCGTACTGGCGCTCGGCAGTATCAGCGACCGGATGGAAAAAGGGTTAAGTCAGCAAAGCCGCGAGTTTATGGCAGGCGATCGGACGCTGCAAAGTTCGCGGGAGGTACCGAAGGACTGGATTGAAGAGGCGCGTAAACGCGGCCTTAACGTGGGCGAGCAGTTAACCTTTGCGACCATGACGTTTGCCGGCGATACGCCGCAACTGGCCAGCGTGAAGGCGGTAGATAGCGTTTATCCGATGTACGGCGAATTGCAAACCCGTCCTGACGGAGTGAAACCGCAGCCGGGTAGCGTACTGCTGGCGCCGCGTCTGATGGCGCTGCTTAATTTGAAAACGGGCGATACTATTGATGTCGGCGACGTGACCTTGCGTATTGCCGGTGAAGTGGTGCAGGAGCCGGATTCCGGGTTTAACCCTTTTCAGATGGCGCCGCGTCTGATGATGAATATGGCCGATGTGGCAAAAACCGGTGCGATACAGCCGGGGAGCCGCGTGATGTGGCGGTATAAATTCGGCGGAACGCCGCAACAGCTTGCTGGCTATGAAAGCTGGCTGTTACCGCAGCTTAAACCGGAACATCGCTGGTACGGACTGGAGCAGGATGACGGGGCATTGGGGAAATCGCTCGAACGTTCGCAGCAGTTTTTGCTGCTTTCGGCGTTATTAACGCTACTGCTGGCGGTAGCTGCCGTCGCGGTGGCGATGAGCCATTACTGCCGTAGCCGCTACGATCTGGTGGCGATTTTAAAAACGTTGGGCGCGGGCCGGGCCCAGTTGCGTAAACTTATTATCGGACAGTGGTTGATGGTGCTGGGGCTTTCCGCCGTCACGGGAGGCGCGATTGGGTTACTGTTTGAAAACATATTGCTGGTGCTGCTAAAACCGGTACTACCCGCCGATTTGCCGCCCGCCAGCCTGTGGCCCTGGCTGTGGGCGCTGGGCGCGATGACGGTCATCTCTCTGCTGGTCGGTTTACGGCCTTATCGATTGTTGCTGGCGACCCAGCCGCTACGGGTGCTGCGCCGCGACGTTGTCGCTCGCGTCTGGCCGTTAAAAATTTATTTGCCTGTCGCCTGCGCCGTCGTGGTGGCGCTGCTCGCCGGATTGATGGGCGGAAGCATGCTGTTGTGGGCGGTTCTGGCGGGCGCCGTGATACTGGCGCTGCTGTGCGGTCTGGTGGGCTGGATGCTGCTTAACGTGTTGCGCGGCATGACGTTGACGTCGCTACCGCTGCGTCTGGCCGTCAGCCGACTTCTGCGTCAGCCGTGGTCAACGTTGAGTCAGCTTTCGGCGTTTTCGCTTTCGTTTATGCTGCTGGCGCTCTTGCTGGTGCTGCGCGGCGACCTCCTTGATCGCTGGCAACAGCAGCTCCCGCCGGAAAGTCCGAACTATTTCCTTATCAATATTGCTTCAGAACAGGTTGCGCCGCTGAAAGCCTTTTTGGCAGAACATCAGGTGATTCCGCAGACGTTTTATCCGATTGTGCGGGCGCGGTTAACCAGGATAAACGGTAATCCGACGGAAGGTCAGCAGGATGAGTCGCTCAACCGTGAACTGAATTTGACCTGGCAGGATACGCGCCCGGCGCATAATCCGCTGGTCGCCGGTCACTGGCCGCCAAAACCGGGCGAAGTCTCTATGGAAGAGGGGCTGGCGAAGCGGCTGAACGTCAAACTCGGCGATAGCGTAACCTTTATGGGCGATACCCAGGCATTTAGCGCTAAAGTCACCAGCCTGCGTCAAGTGGACTGGGAAAGCCTGCGGCCCAACTTTTTCTTCATTTTTCCTTCCGGGGCGCTGGACGGGCAACCACAAAGCTGGTTGACCAGTTTTCGCTGGGAGAATGGCAACGGCATGTTAACGCAGCTTAACCGCGAGTTTCCTACCGTCAGCCTGTTAGATATCGGGGCGATCCTGAAACAGGTGGGACAGGTGCTGGAGCAGGTCAGTCGGGCGCTGGAGGTGATGGTTGTGCTAGTCACCCTCTGCGGCATGTTGCTATTACTGGCCCAGGTACAGGTCGGGATGCGTCAGCGCCATCAGGAGCTGGTGGTGTGGCGCACGTTAGGAGCCGGAAAGAAACTGTTGCGTACCACACTCTGGTGCGAATTCGCCATGCTGGGATTAGTTGCCGGGTTGGTCGCCGCGATTGGCGCGGAAACGGCGCTGGCGATCTTACAAATCAACGTGTTTGATTTCCCCTGGGAGCCGGACTGGCGTTTATGGGGCGCACTGCCGTTTTGCGGCGCGCTGCTGCTTTCCGTATGCGGCGGCTGGCTTGGCGTTCGTTTGCTGAAAGGCAAAGCGCTATTCCGACAGTTTAACGGATGATTCATGATGTGAATAATTTCGCGCCGGTTTTTAAAACGGCGCGTACTTTATTTAGTCGCACAAATTGCTAACTCCTTGATTTTTAGTAGCACAAATCATTAAAAAATACACAACACGTAAGGTTTTATAACAGTTATTATTTGCCTGCTAAATGATTTGGATTGGCTATCTATCAAGGAAAATATAATGACAATTAAAATAACAGCGTTGGCGGCATCGATCGGCGCGGCAGTGGCTTTCATGCCTTTCGCCACTCAGGCGGAAATCACCGTTTTAAAACAAGATCCCCAGGCGGGTAATCCACTCAGCCGACTCAATTTCACCGTCGGCGGGAGTATACGTCCGCAGTTCCAGAATATGACCGGCAATGACGGCGCGAACGGTTATAAACGTAATGGTTTTGATGGCGGGACGCGTTTCCGCTTCGCCGCGGATTATTATCTGTTTGATGATATCAGTTGGATTAGCTATTACGAGCTGGGCGTCAATATCCCTGCGGTATTTGACTGGGATAACCATTATGCGAAGGGCGCGACTGATACCACTCGCCGTATGCTGTATACCGGCTTCAAGAGCGCGACGTGGGGAACGCTGACCTTCGGTCAACAGAACAGCATTTATTACGATGTGGTGGGCGTAAAAACCGATATCTGGGATTACGACATGATAGGTCAGGCGCCGGGCAACGGGATTAACGGCGACTACGATGGTTCTTATCGCACGCGTAAGTCATTGAAGTATAAGAAAAGCATTGGCAGTGTCGATCTCTACGCGTCTTATCTGTTCAGCGACGATTATAATGCCAATAACGGTCTGAATTACAAACGTAAAGGCGGCGGTTCTTTAGGCGCGGATTACCATCTCACCGACGATCTGACCTGGGGGACGGCATGGAACTATACCCGTGCGGAGATGCGCGGCAACGGCAATAAAACTTACGATCAAAATATTGTCGGTACCGCGTTAAGCTGGACGCCAGAAAACTGGACTATTGCCGCAGGCGGCGGTTGGTATCAGAACTTTATGACGACCAAAAAAGTGTCTGTGAATGATTACTTTGCCGGCGATGCGTGGGGTCTGGAATATTTTGTCGGTTACGCTTTCCCGATTGGTCAGTATGCCGTGAAAGCTATTCAACCGTACTTTATGGGCGACCGCATTGAATATGTGAATGGCCGCGACTATCTGCGCACCGATAACGGCGTGGGGATCACCTTCCAACTGGATTATGGTTTCCGCGTTGATTATGAACATGTTTTCACCTCCAGCACTGACAATCTGGGCGATATGAACCTGGTGCGTCTGCGTTACGATTTCTAAAGCGTTTTCCTCTGCCGGATGTTGGCGTTAAGACCTCTTATCCGGCATTTCCCTTTACGCCATTCCCGCCTGACACACGCCTGAGCGCCTGCCTCGTACATTTAACGACACACCAGGAAACATCATGAAATAATTTCAAGGACAGCAGGCTGTGATCTGTGTCATGTTAAGAAATAGCCTTTCGTTTGGGCCAAAACAGACGATGCCGCATGAACGGCATCCGGCACAGCATCACACTATTTAAAATGGAGAAATTATGGGATTGCGTCAGAGTTTACGCATTGCGGCCAGCACGCTATTACTGGCCTGCGGATTACAGTTTGCCCATGCCGATGGTTCCCCGCAAACGATCGTATTTGGCGTCGCGCCAGGGCCGTATGGCGACATGGTGAAGCAGGCGATTGCGCCGACATTAAAAGAAAAAGGGTATAAGGTCGTGGTGCGCGAGTTTAGCGACTATGTCCAGCCTAATATGGCGTTAGCTAACGGCAGCATCGACGCCAACCTCTTTCAACATAGCCTCTATTTTGACAAATTCACCGCTGACAAAGGGCTGAAGCTCAGCAAACTTATTGTGGTACCGACCGCCGGGATGGGCTTCTATTCACGTAAAATCAACAGTCTGGATGCGCTTAAAAAAGGGGACATTATTACCCTCTCCAACGATCCGACCAACCTGGCGCGCGGCCTTCGCTTCCTGCAATCGTTGGGGCTTATCACGATTAAGGACAATATCGATCCGACCAAAGCCTCTGAACGAGATATTGCCAGCAATCCAAAAGGACTGGTTTTCAAACCACTGGAAGCCGCACAGCTACCGCGCACGCTGGATGGCGTGACCGGCGCGCTGGTTAACGGGAACTTTGCGGTGGCGGCAGGACTCGATCTCTCCAGCGCGATTAAGCAGGAACACCTGGATGAGAACCTGAAAAATATCATTGCGGTACGCAGTGAAGATGCCGATAAGCCGTTTGCCAAAGATATTGTCGAGGCGGTGAAATCGCCGGCTTATCGCGCGGTCATCGACGATCCAAAGAATATTTATAGCGCCTTCCAGAAACCGGAATGGATGACCGCGACACCCTGATCGCAGCGGTAGCCATCCCCAATTTCTGAGGTGAATATGATTGAAATAGAAAAAGTCTGCGTCGATTTTACCGCCGGTCGCGGTACCTCCACGCGCGCGGTGGATGATGTGAGCCTGCATATCGCTGCGGGCGAGATTTTTGGCATTGTCGGTACCAGCGGCGCAGGAAAAAGCACTCTGCTGCGTACCCTGAACGCCTTAACGCGTCCCAGCCAGGGGCGCGTCAACGTCAACGGCGTGGAAATTTCGGCGCTGGACGGAAAAGCGTTACGCCAGGCGCGGCAGCGTATTGGTATGATTTTCCAGCATTTTAACTTAATGCATACCCGGACAGTGGCGCAAAACGTTGCGTTTAGCCTGAAAGCGGCTGGCTGGGAACGCAGCAAAATCGCGCCGCGGGTGGCGGAAATTTTAACGCTGGTGGGCCTTGCCGATAAAGCGAACCGTTTTCCGGTACAGCTCAGCGGCGGGCAAAAACAGCGGGTGGGGATAGCCCGCGCCATCGCTAACCATCCGGATGTGTTGCTATGTGACGAACCGACTTCCGCTCTGGATCTGGAAACTTCCGCCACGATTCTGGCCCTGCTCAGAAAGATCAACGCACAGCTCGGGATTACTATTGTGCTGATCACCCATGAAATGAACGTGAGCAAATCTATTTGCGATCGCGTGGCGGTGATGTCGGGCGGTAAGGTTGTGGAATCGGGCGAGGTGTTTGATGTGTTTGCCCACCCGCAACACGCTTTCACACAGCAACTGGTGTCTCATACCCTTAATTTGACCCTGCCGGAACGTTTACGGGAACACTTGCCCGGGCAGTTGCTGAAAATTTTGTTTATCGGCGATTCGGCGGAGCAGCCGGTACTGTCAGAGGTGGCGATCAAGTTTGGCGTCGCGGTCAATATCCTGCATGGCAAGATTGAATATATCGGCGAACGCGCGTTGGGCATTCTGGTGGTGCAATTAACCGCGCCGCATAATCCAACGGCGGTGGCCGCCGCCGTGGAGCATATCCGTCAACGTACCGCACAGGTGGAGGTGATCCGTGGATGATTTATTGCCGGATTTAACGCTGGCGTTCAATGAAACTTTCCAGATGTTGAGTATTTCAACGGTGCTGGCGATTCTTGGCGGTCTACCGCTCGGTTTTCTGATTTTTGTCACCGATCGTCATCTGTTCTGGCAGAACCGTTTTATTTATCTCGTCGCCTCGGTTCTGGTGAATATTATCCGCTCGGTGCCATTTGTTATTTTACTGGTGCTGTTACTACCGCTAACGCAGCTTTTGCTGGGCAATACGATAGGCCCGATTGCGGCCTCCGTCCCGCTATCGGTGGCCGCAATCGCGTTTTATGCACGCCTGGTAGATAGCGCGCTCCGTGAAGTCGATAAAGGGATTATTGAGGCGGCGCTGGCATTCGGCGCTAGTCCGATGCGTATTATCTGTACCGTACTGTTGCCGGAAGCCTGCGCAGGGCTGCTGCGCGGCCTGACGATTACATTGGTAAGCTTAATCGGCTACTCGGCGATGGCCGGGATTGTCGGCGGCGGCGGGGTAGGCGACCTGGCGATTCGCTATGGCTACTACCGTTACGAAACCGAAGTGATGGTTGTTACCGTAGTGGCGCTGATTGTGCTGGTTCAGGTCGTTCAGATGCTGGGCGACTGGCTGGCAAAACGTGCCGACAAGCGCGACAGACACTAAGCCAGCTCAATGTAGCGTCAGCCGGCAATAAAAATAAGCTATTGCGCTTTTAGCCAGTTGGCAACGTCTTGCCATGTGCCGCGAAAAACGATATTCGCGGCCTTTTTCTCCAGTTGATAGCGATACATCGGGTCGTAATATTCGTTAAGTAGCGGAACCAGCCATGCCATATGGCCGTCGGTGCTGCCGCTGGATAATTGCTCCGCCAGCGCCCTATCCAGCGTGTCCGTCAGTTCGGCAAAGCGTTGCAACCCCAGACGGCGGCGAATAGCGAACAGTCCATGATGAAGATATTCACTATACGCCTGCCAACCGGCTTCATCGCCGTAGGCGTGGGTGAAGTCGTGATGCATACGGATGAAATACTCTTCACGCAGTCGTTCCAGACGAAGCGCAAACGGATCTTCCACTACCGCAATGGGGGCCTGCGCCATTCTTTCGCGTAAACACTCAGGCAGATGGTTGGCGCCGATCGTTCGCCCTTCATCTTCCAGTACCCACCTTTTTAGCGTCTGACGCGCGTTAATTTTCAGCAATTCAACGGCAAGTTTGTTTTCAAAACTGGCCTGGCTGAGCTGGGGGTTCAGCGTGCGGCCAAAAGAGGAGCCGCGATGACGCGCGAGACCTTCCAGATCCACACCGTTGGGCTGTTGTCGCACCAGTTGCGTTTTGCCGCTGCCCGTACAGCCGCCAATTAAAAGTATCGGTTTTTGCGCCAGTTGCCAGGTCGCCTGAATTGCTGTCTGGCGCAGCGCTTTATAGCCGCCTTCAATAAGCGGGCAGTCAATCCCTGTTTCTTGCAGCCAACGTTGTACGATATGTGACCGCTGACCGCCGCGCGCGCAGCACAGATACCCGTTGGGGAAACGTTGATACGCGGCTTTCCAGGCCTCAAGCCGCTGCTGGCGAATGTCGCCGCAAACCAGCCGATGCCCCAACGCTAACGCCGCATCCGCGCCCTGACGTTTGTAGCAGGTGCCGACGGCGGCTCGCTCGTCATCCATCATCAATGGCAGGTTGATAGCGCCCGGCATGGCGCCCTGTTCAAACTCAATCGGCGCGCGTACATCAATTAAAGGCGTATCGGCAAGGAGGAGCGCGCGATAGTCCTGTGCTTTTTGTCTGTCTTGCATAACGTAAAACGTAACCTTAAATCATCCTTTGCGCTATTTTACGCGCCAATTCGCAAAGTGGCTTGATTTTTAACAGCGTACCGTGTTGAAAATGGATAAAAAACCGGCTATTTCGGGTTGTCGTTGGGTAAATAATTTCACAATGTCTTCTACCGCTTTGCCTCCGCCAAATTTATGCCAGGCGAGGCTTAACGGTGAGGGCGGACGCATCGTAGGGATGGTACAGCTTACCAGTTCGTTTTTGTCGATCAGCGTTTGACAGAGCGGCTGCGGGACAAAACCGATACCGACGCCTGCCAGATGAGCGGCGATTTTGGTTTCCATATCAGGCACGATAATTTCCTTCTGCCCCGGAAGGCGCCAGGCTACCCGCTTGGTCAGCGTACGCGCGCTGTCTTCGATATTAATTGCCGGGAAACGGCGCAACTGCGCTTCTGTTAGAGGCTCGCTGACGTGAGCTAAAGGATGATCCGCGGACATCACAAAACGCCATTGTACGGAACCTAAAGGGTCGAGCATAAAGGTATTAGCCAACGGCTCGGTGCCAGTTACGCCAATCGCCAGCGAAAAACCTTCATACAGGAGCGAATCCCAGACGCCCATATAAATTTGCCGGGAAAAGTGAAACTGAGTGAAAGGGTAACGCGCATTAAGCCACGATAAGAGACTGGCGACCGCTTGCGGGCTATAGAGCAGGTTATTCACCACAATATTGACCTGACGCTCTACGCCGTCGTTAACCTGGCGTAGCTCGTCAGGCATGCTGTCCAGCCACGCAAGCCAGTCTTTTGCCTGAGAGAGAAGGTGAGAGCCCGCCGCCGTCAACGAGACGCTTCGCGTTGTGCGAAAGAACAGCCCTACGCCGGTATTTTCCTCCAACAGTTTGATGCGGTAGCTAATGGTTGCCGTGGTTTTACACAGGCGCTCCGCCGCTTTGGAGAAACTCCCCGTTTCGGCAACGCTGATAAAGGTACGCAGTGTTTCCGGGTCAAACATCGTCAGACGCCTCCTTACGATCCTGATAAAACCAGAATTGTTTTCCTATGATTTTTAAGTAGTTTTACATAATAGCCATGTTTGATTTGTGGTCTAAATCTACTTTTGGAAAAACATTCCAACTTTTATGTTGATGTTAAATCCCGAAGGTTTTAGATTGCATGGTATTGAAACCGGACAGAGTCCAAACCGCGGTTAAACGGAATCGAGCTACA
The DNA here is from genome assembly GCF_056991255.1 of Salmonella sp. A1325. Taxonomy (NCBI): domain Bacteria; kingdom Pseudomonadati; phylum Pseudomonadota; class Gammaproteobacteria; order Enterobacterales; family Enterobacteriaceae; genus Salmonella; species Salmonella sp. A1325. The sequence goes on from NZ_JAMLWO010000003.1 coordinate 258,755, forward strand.
AGGGAAAAATAATGAAACTTGAGGTATTACCGTTAGATCAGAAGGCGTTCAGCGCTTATGGCGATGTTATTGAGACGCAGGAACGTGACTTTTTTCATATAAACAACGGGTTAGTTGAGCGATATCACGACCTGGCGAAGGTTGAAGTTCTGGAGCAGGATCGCACGCTGATCAGTATTAACAGGGCGCAACCGGCCGCGATGCCTATTGTGGTACATGAACTGGAACGTCATCCTTTAGGTACGCAGGCGTTTGTGCCGATGAACGGCGAGGCTTTTGTCGTTATTGTCGCGCTCGGCGATGATAAACCCGATCTCTCCACGCTGCGGGCGTTTATTAGCAATGGACGGCAGGGCGTCAATTATCACCGTAATGTATGGCATCACCCGCTGTTTGCGTGGCAGACGGTTACCGATTTTCTGACGGTGGATCGCGGTGGCAGCGATAACTGTGATGTTGAAAGTATCCCGACACATGAACTCTGTTTTGCGTGACGCTATTGGCCTTCTTGCATAAGATGAACATATTGTTCATTGTTTATGCTCATATTTTGGGCCGGAGTTAACGTAAATATGACGGAAGTAAGACGACGCGGCAGGCCAGGACAGGCAGAGCCGACTGCGCAGAAAGGCGCTCAGGCGCTGGAGAGGGGCATAGCGATATTGCAATATCTCGAAAGAAGCGGCGGCAGTTCATCAGTTAGCGATATTTCCGGCAGCCTGGATTTACCGCTTTCTACGACGTTTCGCCTGTTAAAGGTACTGCAAGCGGCTGATTTTGTGTACCAGGATAGCCAGCTTGGCTGGTGGCATATTGGTTTAGGCGTATTTAATGTGGGCTCTGCGTATATTCACAATCGCGATGTCCTCTCGGTGGCCGGCCCCTTTATGCACCGACTTATGCTGCTTTCTGGCGAGACGGTCAACGTAGCGATTCGCAACGGTAATGAAGCGGTGTTAATCGGTCAAAAGGAGTGCAAATCGATGGTCAGAATGTGCGCGCCCTTAGGGAGTCGTCTGCCGTTACATGCTTCCGGCGCCGGAAAAGCGCTGCTTTACCCGCTCACCGAAGAAGAGCTGGTGGGGATCGTCGTCAATACCGGTTTGCGGCGGTTTACGCCGACCACTCTGGTGGATTTACCTATCCTGCTTAAAAATCTGGAGCAGGCGCGTGAACAGGGCTATACCGTCGACCAGGAAGAACATGTTGTCGGGCTGAATTGTATCGCCTCCGCTATCTATGACGATGCGGGCAGCGTGGTCGCCGCTATCTCGATATCGGGACCGGCTTCCCGGCTGACGGAAGATCGCTTTATCAGCCAGGGTGAACTGGTACGGGATACCGCGAAAGACATCAGTACGGCGCTTGGGCTAAAACCCCCTGTAGCCTGAGCCGCATCCCGCTCGCTGGAGCGGGACTTTTTTAAAATTTTTAAAAGTTGGAAACTTTTTCCAATAAAAAGAGGTAGCAATAAAATGGCAAAAATGAGAGCCGTGGATGCGGCAATGTATGTGCTGGAAAAAGAAGGTATCACCACAGCATTCGGCGTTCCTGGGGCTGCAATCAACCCCTTCTATTCTGCAATGCGTAAGCATGGAGGCATTCGCCATATACTGGCGCGTCATGTGGAAGGCGCTTCGCATATGGCTGAGGGCTACACACGTGCGGCGGCAGGTAATATTGGGGTCTGCCTGGGCACTTCCGGCCCGGCGGGAACCGACATGATCACCGCGCTCTATTCCGCTTCTGCCGACTCTATCCCGATTTTATGCATTACCGGTCAGGCGCCACGAGCGCGTCTGCACAAGGAAGATTTCCAGGCAGTCGATATTGAAGCGATTGCAAAACCAGTCAGCAAGATGGCAGTGACGGTTCGTGAGGCGGCGCTGGTACCGCGCGTATTACAACAGGCTTTTCATCTGATGCGCTCAGGCCGCCCAGGTCCTGTGCTGGTTGATTTACCGTTTGATGTCCAGGTTGCGGAGATCGAATTCGATCCGGATATGTATGAGCCGCTGCCGGTATATAAGCCAGCCGCCAGCCGCGTACAGATTGAAAAGGCGCTGGAGATGCTGATTCAGTCCGAGCGTCCGGTAATTGTCGCGGGCGGCGGGGTTATTAACGCCGACGCCGCGCCACTGCTGCAGCAGTTTGCCGAACTGACCAGCGTACCGGTGATCCCTACTCTGATGGGCTGGGGTTGTATCCCGGACGATCACCCCTTAATGGCGGGGATGGTCGGCCTGCAAACGGCGCACCGCTACGGCAACGCCACTCTGCTGGCATCTGATATGGTTTTTGGCATCGGTAACCGTTTCGCCAACCGTCATACGGGGTCCGTTGAGAAATATACTCAGGGGCGAAAAATCATCCATATCGATATTGAACCAACGCAAATTGGCCGCGTGTTGTGCCCGGATCTGGGCATCGTTTCTGACGCCAAAGCAGCGCTAACGTTGCTGATCGATGTCGCGCAGGAGATGCAAAAAGCGGGGCGTTTGCCATGCCGGAAGACCTGGGTGGGCGAATGCCAGCAGCGTAAACGGACTTTGCTGCGTAAAACCCACTTTGACAACGTGCCAGTGAAGCCGCAGCGCGTCTATGAAGAGATGAACAAAGCCTTTGGTCGCGATGTGTGCTATGTCACCACCATTGGATTGTCGCAAATCGCGGCAGCGCAGATGCTGCATGTGTTTAAAGATAGACACTGGATCAACTGCGGCCAGGCGGGGCCTCTTGGCTGGACAATCCCGGCGGCATTAGGGGTTTGTGCTGCCGATCCGCAACGCAATGTGGTGGCGATTTCCGGCGATTTCGACTTCCAGTTCCTGATTGAAGAGTTAGCCGTCGGCGCGCAGTTTAACATTCCGTATATCCATGTGCTGGTTAACAACGCTTATCTTGGCCTGATTCGCCAGTCGCAACGCGCATTTGACATGGACTACTGCGTGCAGCTCGCCTTTGAAAATATCAACTCCAGCGAAGTGAATGGCTATGGCGTTGACCATGTAAAAGTGGCGGAAGGGTTAGGCTGTAAAGCAATTCGTGTCTTTAAACCGGAAGATATTGCGCCTGCATTTGAACAAGCCAAAGCACTAATGGCGCAATATCGCGTTCCGGTGGTGGTGGAAGTCATTCTGGAACGCGTAACCAATATTTCCATGGGCAGCGAACTGGATAACGTAACCGAGTTTGAAGAGGTTGCGGATAGTGCGAAAGATGCGCCAACAGAAACCTGTTTTATGAAATATGAGTAAGGGAGGTAATCGATGTTACGTTTCTCTGCCAATCTTTCTATGCTGTTTACGGAATATGATTTCCTGGAACGCTTTGATAAAGCGGCGTTGTCGGGATTTCGCGGCGTGGAATTCATGTTTCCCTACGATAACGATATCGAAGTGTTAAAACGTAAGCTCAGGGATAATAATCTGGAACATACGTTACATAATTTACCGGCTGGCGACTGGGCGGCTGGCGAACGTGGAATTGCCTGTATTCCTGGGCGCGAAGAAGAGTTTCGCGATGGCGTAGCGGCCGCAATCCGCTATGCACGTGCGTTAGGTAATAAGAAAATAAATTGTCTGGTGGGTAAAACGCCGTCAGGATTCTCCGCAACGGAGATCCACGACACGTTGGTCGAAAACCTGCGCTATGCGGCAAATATGCTGGCGAAAGAAGACATTTTATTACTTATCGAACCTATTAATCACTTTGATATGCCGGGATTCCATCTCACCGGCACTCAACAGGCGTTAGCCTTAATTAAGGATATCGGCAGCGATAATATCAAAATTCAGTATGATATTTATCACATGCAACGTATGGAAGGGGAATTAACGCAAACCATGACGGCATGGGCCGATAAAATAGGCCATTTACAGATTGCTGATAACCCGCGTCGCGGCGAGCCGGGGACTGGGGAAATTAATTATGACTTTATTTTTAATGTCATTAAACAGTCTGGTTATGATGGCTGGGTTGGCTGTGAATATAAACCACTGACTACCACGGAAGCGGGATTATCGTGGATTAATCAGTACCGTTAAAACGCAGAATAATTCAGGCAGCGCTTTTTTTTCCACTGTGTTGGAAGGGGATTGTGTTGCCTGAATCTGGAAACACCGAAAGCAATAAAAGAGGTTGTATATGAAACTGGGATTTATTGGCCTGGGAATTATGGGCTCGCCAATGGCTATCAATTTGGCACGCGCCGGTCATCAATTACACGTTACGACTATTGGTCCGGTCGCGGACGAACTGCTCTCGCTGGGGGCGGTAAATGTTGAGACTGCACGTCAGGTAACTGAATTTGCAGACATCATCTTCATAATGGTGCCGGATACGCCGCAGGTTGAAGAGGTGTTATTTGGCGAACACGGTTGCGCTAAAACATCGCTTCAGGGAAAAACCATCGTCGATATGAGTTCTATTTCTCCTATCGAAACCAAACGTTTTGCCCAGCGCGTTAATGAAATGGGCGCTGATTACCTGGATGCCCCGGTTTCCGGGGGCGAAATCGGGGCGCGTGAAGGCACTCTGTCGATTATGGTCGGCGGCGAGCAGAAAGTCTTTGACCGCGTTAAACCGCTCTTTGACATCCTGGGAAAAAATATCACCCTGGTGGGCGGCAATGGGGATGGGCAAACCTGTAAGGTGGCTAACCAAATTATTGTTGCGCTGAATATTGAAGCGGTTTCTGAAGCCTTAGTGTTTGCTTCAAAAGCAGGTGCCGATCCGGTACGCGTGCGCCAGGCGTTAATGGGCGGGTTCGCCTCTTCACGCATTCTGGAAGTTCACGGCGAGCGGATGATCAACCGGACGTTCGAGCCTGGTTTCAAAATCGCGCTTCATCAGAAAGACCTTAATCTTGCATTGCAAAGCGCAAAAGCGCTGGCGCTGAATTTACCGAATACGGCGACCTGCCAGGAATTATTCAATACCTGTGCGGCAAATGGCGGGAGCCAGCTTGATCATTCGGCAATGGTACAGGCGCTGGAATTAATGGCCAATCATAAATTGTCCTAATTATGTGTATCGCTGCGGCTGCAGCGATACCTGTTCACAAGGAACACTCTGTAAAGGTGAAGAACATGAGTGAAACTAAAAAATCCGGGATTGATTACTGGAAACAAATTGTTGTCGTAATGAGTCTGGGCTGGGTAGCGATTTGGATCTATCGCACCGTGCTTACACCAATTTATCCAGAAATTCAGGCATCTTTAGACAATGTAAGTAATGCAGAAATAGGCGCCATTGCAAGTTTTTACTTTTTTGCTTACTGCAGTATGCAAATTCCTTGCGGAATATTGGTCGATAAATTCGGTCAAAAAATCATGCTGATGGCCGGATTTACGCTTTTTATTATTGGTACACTCTGTATCGCGAAAGCCAATGGCCTGACCATGATCTATATAGGGTCGCTAATGGCAGGCGGCGGATGCGCTTCTTTCTTTAGCTCGGCTTATTCACTCTCTTCGGCAAACGTGCCGCAGGCCCGTCGGGCATTAGCCAACGCGATTATCAACAGCGGGTCGGCTATAGGGATGGGGATTGGCTTAATCGGTTCCAGCATATTAGTAAAAAACATGAGCATGGCCTGGCAGAATGTACTGTATATCGTGGCCGCGATATTAGTAATCATGCTGTGCGTCTTTACGCTGATCATTCGCGGTAAAGCCAAAAGCGACTCTGCGCAAGCGGAAAAGCAAACCCAAACCGTCACGGAAGATGAGAAACGCGCGCCTTTATTCTCTGGTTTATTGTGTAGCGTTTACTTCCTCTATTTCTGTACCTGCTACGGTTATTATTTGATAGTGACCTGGCTGCCCTCTTATCTACAGACTGAAAGAGGATTTGATGGCGGAGCTATCGGGCTGGCATCAGCGCTGGTGGCGGTGGTTGGCGTACCGGGGGCGTTATTTTTTAGCCATCTGTCAGATAAATTCCGTAACAGTAAAGTTAAGGTTATTCTCGGTCTGGAAATTGTGGCGGCAGCAATGTTGGCGTTTACGGTTTTGTCCCCGAATACCACGATGCTGATGGTCAGTCTGACGCTATACGGCTTGCTGGGGAAAATGGCAGTAGACCCGATCCTGATCTCCTTTGTATCTGAACAGGCTTCGGCAAAAAGTCTGGGAAGAGCTTTCAGCCTTTTTAATTTCTTTGGCATGAGCTCGGCGGTTGTCGCCCCAACGTTGACCGGGTTTATTTCGGATGTAACGGGGTCGAAGGAGATCAGTTTTGTGATTTCAGCATGTTTAGTGGTTACCGGAACGCTGATCTTTGCTGCTGTCACATTATATAAAAAGAAAGCAACGCAACGTATTGCTTCAGCTTAAAAATAATTATATCTACTATTTCTTTATTTTATATTTATTTGTTCCTCATAGCTAAACCCATAACAACGTTATCCGATGCGTGAAAAGAGGGATTTATGGAACATCAAAGAGAGCTATATCAGCAACGCGGTTATAGCGAAGACTTATTACCTAAAACAGAAACCCAACGAAACTGGAAAGCATTTAACTATTTCACCTTATGGATGGGATCTGTACATAACGTGCCAAATTACGTTATGGTCGGCGGTTTTTTTATACTGGGGCTATCAACATTTAATATCATGTTGGCCATTATTATCAGCGCATTATTTATTGCGGCGGCGATGGTAATGAATGGCGCGGCAGGCAGCAAATATGGCGTTCCTTTTGCTATGATATTGCGAGGTTCTTACGGCGTCCGCGGCGCGCTATTCCCTGGATTATTGCGAGGGGGGATCGCGGCAATCATGTGGTTCGGCTTGCAGTGTTACGCGGGATCGCTGGCATTTCTTATTTTGATTGGGAAGATCTGGCCAGGATTTCTGACATTAGGCGGAGATTTCAAGCTGCTGGGTCTTTCACTGCCAGGACTAATTACTTTTCTAATTTTTTGGATTATTAACGTTGGCATCGGTTTTGGCGGTGGTAAAGTATTAAATAAATTTACCGCTATTCTCAATCCATGTATTTACATTGTCTTTGGCGGCATGGCTATTTGGGCAATATCGCTGGTTGGCATTGGCCCGATTCTGGACTATCTGCCTTCAGGCGTGCAAAAAGCAGAGCACAGCGGCTTTCTGTTCCTGGTGGTGATTAACGCCGTAGTCGCCGTCTGGGCTGCGCCAGCTGTGAGCGCGTCCGATTTCACGCAAAACGCGCATTCATTTCGCGCTCAGGCATTGGGACAAACATTGGGGCTTATCGTAGCGTATATATTATTCGCCGTAGCCAGCGTGTGCATTATTGCCGGAGCCAGTATTCATTATGGTATGGATACCTGGAACGTGCTGGATATTGTGCAGCGCTGGGACAGCCTGTTTGCTTCATTCTTTGCGGTGCTGGTGATTCTGATGACGACAATTTCAACCAACGCCACCGGTAATATTATACCTGCGGGGTATCAAATTGCGGCACTTGCCCCGACAAAGCTTAACTATAAAAATGGCGTAATGATTGCCAGTATTATCAGTTTACTGATTTGCCCATGGAAATTAATGGAGAATCAGGACAGTATTTATCTGTTCCTCGATATTATCGGCGGTATGCTTGGCCCGGTAATCGGCGTAATGTTAGCTCATTATTTTGTGGTAATGCGTGGAAAAATTAATCTTGATGAGCTGTACACCGCCAGCGGTGATTACAAATATTATGATAATGGATTTAACCTGACTGCATTTTCAGTCACCCTGGTCGCAGTCATTCTGTCATTAGGCGGCAAGTTTATACCATTTATGGAGCCTTTATCCCGCGTGTCCTGGTTTGTAGGCGTAATAGTTGCGTTCGTTGCTTATGCGCTATTGAAGAAACGCACGGGTTTTGAAAATACAGGAGAGAAAAAACTCGCAGGTTAAATATTGAAAAAGCATTAAGCGTATTTAATGAAGTGTGCGCTATTTAAAAACTATCTGTATCCATACAAGGAGTTTGTTATGTCTTTTGATTTAATTATTAAGAACGGTACTGTCATCTTAGAAAACGAAGCGAGAGTTATCGATATCGCCGTCCAGGGCGGAAAAATCGCTGCGATTGGCGAGAACCTGGGGGAAGCGAAAAATGTGCTGGATGCGACGGGATTGATCGTTTCGCCGGGCATGGTTGACGCGCATACCCACATTTCTGAACCGGGCCGTACCCACTGGGAAGGCTATGAAACCGGTACGCGCGCGGCGGCGAAAGGCGGTATTACCACGATGATTGAGATGCCGCTCAATCAGCTGCCGGCGACGGTCGATCGTGAGACGATTGAACTCAAGTTTGACGCGGCAAAAGGTAAATTGACCATCGACGCCGCGCAGTTGGGCGGTTTGGTTTCTTATAACCTGGATCGGCTTCATGAGCTGGACGAAGTGGGCGTTGTCGGCTTCAAGTGCTTTGTCGCCACCTGCGGCGATCGTGGCATCGATAATGATTTTCGCGACGTTAATGACTGGCAGTTTTACAAAGGCGCGCAGAAACTGGGGGAGATGGACCAGACGGTACTGGTACATTGCGAAAATGCTCTGATTTGCGATGAGCTGGGCGAGGAAGCTAAACGCGAAGGTCGTGTAACGGCGCATGATTATGTCGCCTCACGTCCGGTATTTACTGAAGTGGAAGCCATTCGTCGCGTGCTGTATCTGGCGAAAGCGGCAGGTTGCCGTCTGCACGTTTGCCATATCAGCAGCCCGGAAGGGGTAGAGGAAGTAACGCGCGCGCGTCAGGAAGGCCAGGATGTCACCTGTGAATCGTGCCCGCACTATTTTGTCCTCGATACCGATCAGTTCGAAGAGATTGGCACCCTGGCAAAATGTTCTCCGCCAATTCGCGACCAGGAAAACCAGAAAGGGATGTGGGAAAAACTGTTTAACGGCGAAATCGACTGCCTGGTATCCGACCACTCTCCATGCCCTCCGGAAATGAAAGCAGGCAATATCATGCAAGCATGGGGCGGAATTGCCGGACTGCAAAACTGCATGGACGTCATGTTTGATGAAGCGGTGCAAAAACGCGGTATGTCGTTGCCGATGTTTGGCAAATTAATGGCGACCAACGCCGCCGATATTTTTGGTCTGAAACATAAAGGACGTATTGCCCCCGGCAAAGATGCTGACCTGGTCTTTATTCAGCCTGACAGCAGCTATGTTCTGAAAAATGAAGATCTGGAATATCGCCATAAAGTCAGTCCGTATGTTGGCCGTACTATTGGCGCGCGTATTACCAAAACGATTTTGCGCGGCGATGTTATTTATGACATCGAGCATGGCTTCCCTGTGCCGCCAAAAGGTCAGTTTATCCTTAAACATCAGCAGTAATCCGGTGTGATTTAATGCCCGTCGTCACGACGGGCATTCTCTATTTTAAGGTGTGGATATGTTCCCTGTTATTAACCGCGAAAGTGTATTGTCCGGCTTTCAGTGGTTTTTCTTTATTTTCTGTAACACGGTTGTGGTTCCCCCTACCTTGCTGTCCGCTTTTCATCTTCCCGCTGATAACCTGTTAATGCTCACACAATACGCTTTTTTGACCACCGCGTTGGCCTGCCTGGTTCAGGCATTTTGCGGCCATCGCCGCGCCATTATGGAAGGGCCGACAGGGCTGTGGTGGGGCGCTATTCTTACGATTACGCTTGGCGAGGCGTCTCGCGGCACGCCGCTGAACGATATCGCCTCCAGCCTGTCGGTCGGGATTGCGATCTCCGCGATGGTGACGATATTTATCGGCATTAGCGGCTTAGGACACCGTCTGGCTCGCCTGTTTACGCCAGCGGTAATGGTTTTTTTCATGCTGCTTTTGGGCGCGCAGCTGACCTCAATATTTTTTAAAGGCATGCTGGGGCTGCCTTTTGGCATTGCCGATACCAGCGCCAGAATCAAATTGGCCCCCTTTGGGCTGGCGGTCGCGGTGATGTGTTTTATCCTCGCGATGATTATTTTCCTGCAGCAGCGTATCTCCCGTTACGCGTTACTGGTAGGGACCGTGGTCGGGTGGGGGCTATGGCGGTTATGCTTTCCTTCATCACACTTACCGCCGGGTGAATTAAGCTGGCGATGGTTTCCGCTGGGCAGCCACGGCACGCTGATGCCGGGTATTATTGTGACGGCGGTGATGACGGGGTTAGTCAACATCAGCAACACTTACGGCGCCATCCGCGGTACCGATATCTTTTATCTGCATCAAGGGTCGGGCAGTTCTCGTTATCGCCGAAGCTTTATGATTTCCGGACTGATGACGTTAGTGACGGTGCCTTTCGCGGTCGTGCCTTTTTCGCCTTTTGTATCTTCCATTGGTTTATTAACGCAAACCGGCGACAGTTCTCGCAAATCCTTTATCTGCGGTAGCGCGCTGTGTCTGCTGGTTGCCATTATAACGCCGTTAACCCGCTTATTTTGCGCTATTCCACTGGCGATCAGCAGCGCCGTTATGCTGGTCTCTTATTTACCTTTACTTTATTCCGGTTTGGTTTTTAGCCAGCAAATTACGTTTACCGCGCGGAATATTTATCGCCTGGCATTACCGCTTTTTGTCGGCATTTTTTTGATGGGGCTTCCTCCGGTCTATTTACAGGATCTTCCACTGATGATTCGTCCTTTGCTTAGCAACGGATTACTGGTGGGAATCTTACTGGCAGTGCTTATGGAAAATCTTATTCCGTGGGAACGCATTAAATAACATGAGAAAACAAGGAGACATGATGAAGATTGTAATTGCGCCAGATTCATTTAAAGAGAGCTTAAGCGCTGATAAATGCTGTCAGGCTATTAAAGCGGGATTTTCAACCGTATTTCCTGATGCGCGCTATGTCTGTTTACCGATCGCCGATGGTGGAGAAGGAACCGTGGACGCGATGGTGGCAGCGACCGGCGGGAAACGGGTTTATGTGGACGTTAGCGGGCCGATGGGGGAAAAAGTAAACGGATTTTATGGCCTGACCGGCGACGGCAAAACGGCGATTATTGAAATGGCGGCGGCGAGCGGATTGATGCTGGTGGCGCCAGAGGCGCGTAATCCGCTGCTGGCATCCAGTTTCGGCACCGGCGAATTGATTCGTCATGCCCTGGACGCGGGGATTCGCCATATTATTCTGGGTATCGGCGGCAGCGCCACGGTGGATGGCGGAATGGGAGTAGCGCAGGCGCTCGGTGTGCGTTTTCTGGACGCGCAGGGAACGCCGCTTGGCGCCGGAGGGGGCAATTTATCGCGCCTGGCGAGCATTGACCTGCAGGGGTGCGATCCGCGAATTTCAGAGTGTCGTATTGAGGTCGCCTGTGATGTTGATAACCCGTTGGTGGGGCCACGCGGCGCGGCGGCGGTATTCGGTCCGCAGAAAGGGGCGACGCCTGAAATGGTCGAGACGCTGGAAAATGGATTGCGTAATTATGCCCGTGTCTTACATGCCCTGACCGGACGCGACATGTCTCAAATACCGGGCGGTGGAGCGGCCGGAGGAATGGGGATTGCCGCTATCGTCTTCCTGGAAGCGGAAATGAAGCCCGGTATTGAGATTGTTATGCAGGCGGTGAAGCTGGAGGAGGCGGTAAAAGAGGCTTCGCTGGTGATTACCGGAGAAGGGCGAATCGATTCGCAAACGGCGGGAGGAAAAGCGCCGATAGGCGTCGCGTCAGTGGCGAAACGGCATCACGTCCCGGTTATCGGCATTGCCGGCGTACTGGGAGACGGCGTGGAAGTGGTTCATCGCCACGGTATTGATGCGGTATTCAGTATTTTGCCGCGGCTGGCGCCTTTGCCGGAAGTTCTGGCGAACGGTGAACAAAATCTCTACCACAGCGCCTGTAATATTGCCCGCGTCATCAAACTTGGCCAGGATATCGGGACTCGTTAAGCATAAAAAAAGCCACGGTTCTCACCGTGGCAAAATCCAACATAGCTAAATTAAAAATAATCAGGAGGGCTGTCCGCCGTTAAATCATAACGTCGCGGTTACAGTCTTTGGAGTAGATGTAGCTGAATGCTTCGCCACGACCTACACCGTATCCGGCCTGCAGGGAATAAGCGCCCATGAAGATGTAGTCGCCTTTTTTCACCGGCACCCAGTTGTTGTCGAGGTTATAAACCCCCCGGCCGGAAAGGATATAAGCGCCATGTTCCTGGACGTGGGTTTCAATATAGCCGTGGCTGGCGCCCGGTTCGAACGACAGAATATGCATATTCATATCGAAGCCCAGCTCTTTAGGCAGGAAATCCAGCAGAATAACATCTTCCATGCCTTCATAATGAATACGCTCCAGCTGGCTGGCATTGCCGGAAACCAACCACGGGGCATGCCCCTCGACAGGAGTATAGCGGCGTTTATATAAAAATAGCTGGCTGTCTTCCGTTTGAGCGTTGCTAAAGGTCATCATCTCGCCCGGTGGACAATAGAGGTATCCGCCCTGAGTTAAAGAGAATGTTTTTCCTTCTGCTTTAGCTTCAATATTTCCCGTAATGACATAGAGAAAAGTTTCAATCCCCTCGCCGCCAAAGCCCTGCTGGTTGCCGCCATTCTGATGTAAGGTAACCAGATAATCGACGAAAGAAGCACCCAGCTTCGGCGTCGAAAGGATGGTGACGTCACAGTTTTCAAAGCCGGGAATAATATTTTTCACCAGACCGTCCGGCGTTAAGAGCGCATAGTTACCGTGTTTCACAATGGCGCGGTTCGCCAGTAAATCATCGCGGTAACCCGTGACGTTATTCAGATATCCCATTGATGGCTCCTTATTTTTGCCAGGCAAGTTGATGCAGCATTAATGCCAGAGTTTTGACCCCTTCAGCAAGGTCATTAATGTTGGTACGTTCCGCCGGGTTATGGCTGATACCATTAATGCTGGGGACGAAAATCATACAGGTAGGGACGCGCGGCGCGAAAATTTGCGCGTCATGACCTGCGCCGCTATGCATTATGCGATAGTTCAGTTGTTCGGTTTCACACAGCCTGGTGAGGGCCGCGACCAGTTCGGCGTTCATCGGCACCGGCGCTTCGTCCATCCACAAATCGATATCGATGCTGATATCCATTTCATCGCAGATGGCGCGCATATCGTTTTCCAACTGTTCGGTAAATTCGCGAAGTACCGCGGCGTCCGTATGCCGGCAATCGATTGTAAATGTGGTTTTTCCAGGGACAACATTGACCGTATTCGGCTGCGGCTCAACTTTGCCGAACGTTAATACCAGGGGATCGCCATGCTGTTTGGCTTTTTCAATGGACTGACTGCAAATACGACTGAAGGCATGCACCGTATCGCGACGATAGCCCATTGGCGTTGTGCCTGCATGGTTGGACTCACCGTTGAGCGTCACCGTGTAGCGACGTTGCCCGACGATGGCGTTGACGACGCCAATCGACTGTCCGTTGCTCTCCAGAACGCAGCCTTGCTCAATATGCAATTCAACAAAGGCGCGGATATCGGTTCGTGCAGCGAGCGGCGCGGCGGGAAGGGTAAATCCGCACGCCTGCATAGCGTCGACAAAGCCTGTGCCTTTGGCGTCCTGGATATGGCGTACCTCTTCAGGATTCGCCAGGCCAAAAATGTTCTTGCTGCCCCAAAAAACGTAAGGGAAACGGCTGCCTTCTTCCTCAGCCATTGATACTACCTCGACGGTGCGCAGCGGCGCGCCGTAGGTCGCTTTTAGCCAGTCGAGCGCCAGCCAGGCGGCAAGCGCGCCGAATTGCCCGTCCAGATTGCCGCCGTTGACGACCGTATCAATATGCGAACCGCTTAAAATCACCTGTTCCGGAAACTGTGTGCCGCAAAGGCGGCCATATAAATTTCCGACGTCATCAAAGCGTGTTTCCAGACCGCTTTCTGCCATTCGCTTTTTAAACTGCTGCTGTGTTTCCAGCCACTCAGGCGAATAAAGTAAACGCGTCATTCCACCCGTAGGATCGGCTCCAATGGAAGAGAGCCAGGGCAATGTTTCTTCTATCGCGTGGCGAAAATGCTTTATCATAGAAAATTCCTGTTTCAATAATTATTGGGCAAAGGGATTTTTTGTTTCGTATGACTTGAGATAGAGGGCATCGGAAATCAGATATTGATAAATATCATCAACAATATCGATACCATTCATATCGGCATTTTTCTGTTTAATATCCTGATCCTGTCCAGGATAATAAACCTGTTTAAAACCGGGGGCGGGCTTCACGGAATTGAGTTCCTGCATGGTCTGACTAATATGTTTGCGGAATAATTCACAGGAAGAGAAGAACGCCGGATTAATGACCAGATGAAGTTGTCCTAAATTGCGTCCGGCGTGTAAATCTTCATACATCGAACTGACCTGGCGGCCAAACGGCAGCCCCAGCAGAATACCGGACAGAATATCGATCATCATCATCAGGCCGTAACCTTTCGGGCCTGCGGCGGGTAATAACGCATTGACGGCAAAAGGATCATGTGTCGGCGCGCCATTTTTATCGACGGCCCAACTCTCCGGAATGGACTCATTGCGGGACCGTGCATCGAGGACTTTTCCCCAGGCCTGCACGGTGGTGGCCATATCAAAGGTAATGATGTCATCGCCTTCGCCCGGCGCGGCAAAGGCCAGCGGATTAGTGCCATAGTAAATATCCGCCCCGCCAAACGGCACGACCATAGGATCGGACTGACAGATAGACAGACCAATCAGGCCTTCGCGAGCAGCCTGGCGGACGAAATAAGAGATGGCGCCGCTATGGCCCATTCTGCTAATGCCGACAACCGCGACGCCATTTTTTTTGGCTATTTCAATAGCATGCTCCATTCCCATTTTGGCTGCGACCTGTCCGGCAGCATTATCGGCATGCAGTATCGCCGTACAGGGACCGGTATTCTCAATGCGGAACGTCGGCTCCCGGTTGGTGCCGCCTTTTGAAATTCGTTCGGCATAATATTCAACGCGTACGGCGCCATGTGAGTGAATACCTCTGGCATCTGCATAAACCAGTACGTCGGCGACGATGGCGGCGTGCTCACGTTTTAGTCCGGCTTTATAAAGCTTATTTTCGATAAGCTGATGGAGTGTTTCCCGACTGATTTTCATCTGTCTTCCTTTTTAACGACGGTGTGAAGCATGACTGCGATTAACATACCGGGAAAATAAAATGATTATGTGATCCAGACAGGCAAAAAAATATAATTAGAATTTATTTGATAATCAGGCGGGTTTTATCTTTTTGCTTAAATAAAACGCTTCTTTAGAAAATCATAACTAATCCTTTAGCCGTTGTTTGAATTCTTTTGTTAATAAATTTGATGTGACGTTAATCACTCTATTTACCCTCCCGGATATATACCGTGAAGCGCACATTAACACTGCTCGTGCAATTGCAATGGGTGCAATTATTAAGGAGTTGTTATGATCCACGCCTTTATTAAAAAAGGGTGTTTTCAGGACTCTGTCAGCTTAATGATTATTTCTCGAAAGCTGAGTGAGTCCGAAAATGTTGATGATGTATCGGTAATGATGGGAACGCCTGCGAATAAGTCGCTGCTGGAAACTACCGGTTTCTGGCATGACGATTTTCATGGCGCTACGCCCAATGACATTTGCGTGGCGATTCGTACCGAAGCGGTAGATGACGGCATTACGCAGGTGATTGTGCAACAGCTCGAAGAAGCATTGCAGCAGTTGGCGCAGGGAAGCAGCGGCAGCCAGTCGTTAATCCAGGTCAGACGCTGGGAAAGCGCCTGTCAGAAACTGCCAGAGGCGAATCTGGCGCTGGTATCGGTGGCCGGCGAATATGCGGCGGAACTGGCAGAGCAGGCGCTGGATCGTTCGTTGAACGTGATGATCTTCTCCGATAATGTCACGCTGGACGATGAAATCAGACTAAAACGCCGGGCGCGTGATAAAGGACTGCTGGTCATGGGGCCGGATTGCGGCACCGCTATGATCGCCAATACGCCGCTGGCTTTCGCTAACGTCATGCCAGAGGGCAACATCGGGGTGATTGGCGCTTCCGGCACCGGTATTCAGGAGCTCTGTTCACAGATTGCGCTGGCGGGGGAAGGGATTACCCATGCCATCGGGCTTGGCGGACGCGATTTGAGCGCCGAGGTCGGCGGGATCAGCGCGCTAACGGCACTGGACATACTCAGCGCGGATGAAAAGAGCCAGGTGCTGGCCTTTGTCTCCAAACCGCCTGCCGATGCGGTTCGTCAGCATATTATCGCGGCGATGAAAGCCACCGGCAAACCCGTTGTAGCGCTGTTCTTAGGGTTTTCCTCCCCCGTTGCGCGTGAGGAAAACGTCTGGTTTGCCTCGACGCTGGATGAAGCCGCCCGGCTGGCATGTTTATTGTCTCGCGTGACGTCGCAACGTAAAGACATGGTTTCAACAGGCGGCGTGATTCGTGGTCTCTATACCGGCGGAACGCTGGCGGCGGAAGCGGCGGGGCTGCTGGCCGGCTACCTGGGCGTCGCGGCGGATACGGAACATCACCATGGCATGATGCTTGACGCTGACGGCCACCAGATTATCGATCTGGGCGATGACTTTTATACCGTTGGGCGACCACATCCGATGATCGACCCGGCGTTACGTAATCAGCTTATCGCCGGACTTGGCGCACAGCCGCAGGTACGCGTGTTATTAGTGGACGTCGTTATTGGTTTTGGCGCGACCGCCGATCCCGCCGCATCGCTGATTCAGGCCTGGCAGAAGGCATGTGCCGCACGCGCCAGCGACCAGCCGCTGTTCGCCATCGCAACCGTCACCGGAACGGAACGCGATCCTCAGTGCCGCTCGCAACAAATCGCCGCGCTCGAAGATGCCGGCATCACGGTAGTGGATTCTCTTCCCGAAGCCACTCTGTTGGCCGCGGAACTGATTCGACCCACTCTCTCTTCCACTCATCCATCAGCTCCCCGGTTACTGGAAGCGGTAGCGGTGATTAATGCCGGGTTACGTAGCTTCGCGCTGGATTTACAGGCTGCCGGTATGCCCGTGGTGCACTACCAGTGGGCGCCTGTCGCTGGCGGTAATAAAAAACTGGCTCGTCTGTTAGAACGTTTGCAATAAGGGGTTCCCATGTTTACATCAGTGGCGCAAGCCAACGCTGCAGTCATCGAACAAATTCGTCGCGCACGTCCGCACTGGCTGGATGTGAAGCCAGCTTCTTCATTAATTAGCGTGCTCAATCAGGGGAAAACGCTTCTTCATGCCGGGCCGCCGATGCGCTGGCAAGAGATGACCGGCCCGATGAAAGGCGCCTGTATCGGCGCATGCCTGTTTGAAGGATGGGCCAAAGATGAAATGAGCGCGCTCGCGCTGTTAGAGCAGGGAAAGGTCAACTTTATTCCCTGCCATCACGTTAACGCTGTGGGGCCGATGGGCGGTATTACCTCAGCCAGTATGCCGATGCTGGTCGTGGAAAATATCACCGACGGCAATCGCGCGTACTGCAATCTCAACGAAGGGATCGGCAAGGTGATGCGTTTCGGCGCCTATGGCGAGGATGTTCAGCAACGTTTGCGCTGGATGCGCGATGTGCTGATGCCGGTATTAAGCGCGGCGCTGGGACGTCTGGAGCGGGGCCTCGACCTGACCGCAATGATGGCGCAGGGCATTACGATGGGAGATGAATTCCACCAGCGCAATATCGCTTCTTCCGCATTGCTGATGCGCACGTTGGCGCCGCATATCGCCCGTCTGGAACACGATAAGCAGCAGATAGCGGAAGTGATGGATTTTCTGAGCGTCACCGATCAATTCTTCCTTAATCTGGCGATGGCCTACTGTAAAGCCGCCATGGACGCGGGCGCGCAGATTCGCGCCGGCAGTATTGTGACGGCGATGACCCGTAATGGCGATATGTTTGGCATTCGGGTTAGCGGTCTGGGCGACCGTTGGTTCACCGCGCCTGTTAATACGCCGCAGGGGCTATTTTTTACCGGTTTTTCGCAGGATCAGGCCAACCCGGACATGGGCGACAGCGCCATTACTGAAACGTTTGGTATTGGCGGCGCAGCGATGATTGCCGCGCCTGGCGTAACGCGTTTTGTCGGTGCCGGGGGAATGGAAGCGGCGAAATCTGTTTCTGAAGAGATGGCTGAAATTTATCTCGAACGCAACATGCAGCTACAAATCCCCGGCTGGGATTTTCAGGGGGCCTGTCTGGGACTGGATATCCGCCGCGTGGTCGAGACCGGAATTACGCCGCTGATTAACACGGGTATCGCGCATAAAGAGGCGGGGATTGGACAGATTGGCGCGGGAACCGTCCGTGCGCCGCTGGCCTGTTTCGAGCAGGCGCTGGAAGCGCTGGCGGAAAGCATGGGCGTAAGTTAAGAGAGCGCCTCATGAAACGTATCCATCCTCTTATGGCAAGCCGACAATCGGCGGATTATCGGCAACCCTGGCAGATGTCAGGGGTATGGCGTCGCTCTATTAATTTTGTGGCGAAAAGCGGTGAGTTATTAACGCTTCACCGTCGGGGGAGCGGCTTCAGTCCGGGAGGGTGGATACTGCGCGGCGGCGATTTTGACGCATTGCGCGATGTGCTCACCGATGGCGAAAAACCGCAGTCAACCGCTGCCGGTATTCAGATTGGCGAGTTTCTTTTATGCGAGCCGGAGAGGCGCTGTTCGCTGCGGGTTCCGCGCTATCTTGCGTCGCCGCGTCTTAACGCGACGTACATGCAGCGTAGTGAGGAGACGGGGCTGTTTGGGCCGTTAACCGTCGCCGCAGCCCAGCCTCTATGTCCGGAACTTCGCCAGTTTTGTCACTGCTTTCAGTCGGCGCTTGCAGGTGCTGCGACTGACTGGCGGCTATGGCTGGGTAAAGGGCCGGGCTTAACGCCCAGTCATGACGACACGCTGACGGGAATGTTGCTGGCGGCCTGGTATTTTGGCGCCATAGATGAACGCGCCGGGCGTAATTTTTTTGCCCAATCCGGCAGCCTTGATCGGGCGACGACGCTCGTGAGCGTTAGCTATTTACGCTATGCGGCTATGGGTTATTTCGCGTCGCCTTTACTCCACTTTATTCATGCGCTGCGACGAGATGTTCGCACAGAAACGGCGATTGACGGACTGCTGGCGCTGGGGCACACCTCGGGCGCGGATACGCTGCTGGGGTTCTGGCTTGGACAACAAATAGTAAAAGGATAGGGAATGAAAACGTTGGTAGTTGCTCTTGGCGGCAACGCATTATTGCAGCGCGGAGAAGCGCTAACGGCAGAGAATCAATATCGCAATATTGCCGACGCGGTGCCTGCGCTGGCGCGACTTGCCCGCTCGTATCGGCTGGCGATAGTACATGGCAACGGCCCCCAGGTCGGCCTGTTGGCTTTACAGAACCTTGCCTGGAAAGCCGTTGAGCCTTATCCGCTGGATGTGCTGGTAGCGGAAAGTCAGGGAATGATCGGCTATATGCTGGCGCAGCGTCTGGCGCTTGAACCCGATATGCCGCCGGTGACTGCGGTATTAACGCGAATAAAGGTATCGGCGGACGATCCTGCTTTTCTTGAACCGGAAAAGTTTATCGGTCCCGTTTATTCGCCAGAAGAGCAAATGTCGCTGGAAGCGACTTATGGCTGGCATATGAAACGTGATGGAAAATATCTGCGCCGTGTCGTCGCTTCCCCGGCGCCGCGTCAGATTATCGAAAGCGCCGCTATTGAGTTATTGCTAAAAGAGGGCCATGTGGTGATTTGCAGCGGCGGTGGCGGAGTTCCTGTTGCCGGTGAGGGCGAAGGGGTCGAGGCGGTGATAGATAAAGACCTGGCGGCGGCATTGCTGGCGGAGCAGATAGCGGCTGATGGTTTGATCATTTTGACGGATGCGGATGCGGTGTATGAACATTGGGGAACGCCGCAGCAGCGCGCTATTCGCCAGGCTTCGCCCGATGAGCTGGCGCCGTTTGCCAAAGCCGATGGCGCGATGGGACCGAAGGTGACCGCGGTAAGCGGGTATGTGAAGCGGTGCGGAAAGCCGGCATGGATTGGCGCGCTGTCGCGTATTGACGATACCCTGGCGGGCAGGGCGGGAACCTGCATCTGTCTGTGATCGCGACGGGCGGCGACAGAGAATGCGCCGCCCACGCTGTTTATTTAAGCTTACTTTGCGCCCAGATAATGCCGCTGGCGTATTCGCCTGGCAGGAGCGGAGAGAGCGCTTCCAGGGTGGCGCTAAGACGTGACGTATCGCTGTCGGTCAGATTCAGATGGCCGACTTTTCGCCCTGGACGTACCGCTTTATCATACCAGTGCAGATGTACCAGCGGCAGCTTCAGCCAGTCGTAATTCAGCTCGCTGCCGATCAGGTTGATCATCACCGACGGGGCGTTAATCACTGGCGCGGGCAACGGCAGGCCGGTAATCGCGCGCAAATGCAATTCAAACTGACTGATGCTGGCGCCATTTTGCGTCCAGTGTCCGCTGTTATGCACGCGCGGCGCCAGTTCATTGATTAACAGGCCTTCCGGCGTGATAAAACATTCCATCGCCATTACGCCGACGTAGTTCAGCGCCTGCATAATTGCTGACAGCATCGATTCCGCCTGCTCCTGCTGTTCGGCGTTCGCCTGTGGGAACGCGACGCTGGTCCGCAAGATGCCGTCCTGATGCAAATTGTGCGTCAGCGGGTAAAACACGGTACTGCCGTCATGAGCGCGCGCACCGACTAACGACACTTCGCCGGAAAAATGGATGCCGCGCTCAACAATACATTCGCCATAGCAGTCATCCGGCAGTTGCCCGGTTTCGTCCGCGCGTAGACGCCACTGCCCGCGACCGTCGTAGCCGCCAACGCGACGCTTAATAATCGCCAGTTCGCCCAGACGGTCAAAGATGCCGGACCACTCGTCGGCGCTGGTCAGCAGCTGCCACGGCGCGGTCGCGAGTCCCAGTTTATCGAAAAGTTGTTTTTGTGTCAGACGGTCGGCGATGATCGGAAATACATCACGATTGACGAAGGCCGGGTGGCGCGCCAGCTCGCGGGTAAGCGCGGTTTCCGGCCAGCGCTCAATCTCTGCGGTAATGACGCTCTGCTGTACCGGCACGGCGGTAGGCTCTGCATCCAGACCAACCGGCCAGACGGCGATACCCAGCGGTTCGCCCGCCTGGCGCAGCATTCGGCCCAGTTGCCCGTTGCCGAGAACGCAAACTTGCTTCATAGCGTCCCCCGCGGATCGGGATTTTCCAGAACTTCATCGGTTTGCGCTTTGCGCCAGTCGGCGATGCGCTGATGCAGTTCCGCGTCGTGTTGCGCCAGAATCTGCGCGGCGAGCAGGGCGGCGTTAGCGGCACCGGCTTTACCGATCGCCAGCGTACCCACCGGAATGCCGCGCGGCATCTGCACAATGGAGTAGAGGCTATCCACGCCGCTTAGCGCAGCGCTTTGTACCGGCACGCCGAGTACCGGGACTAGCGTTTTTGCCGCAATCATTCCCGGCAGGTGTGCCGCGCCGCCCGCGCCGGCAATAATCACTTGATATCCGTTCTCTTCCGCCGTTTCGGCGAAGCTGAACAGCTTATCGGGGGTGCGATGGGCGGAAACCACTTCTACATGGTGCGGGACATCCAGAATTTCAAAAATTTCGGCGGCGAATTGCATGGTAGCCCAGTCGCTTTTGGACCCCATCACGATGGCGACACGCGCCGGATTATTGCGGGAAGACATGCGTCTTAAAACTCCTGTGGTGCGGGACACGCTGCTTTTGAGGTGTCAGAGAATAGCATGATAATCAGGCAAGGAAAACGGTTGCGTGTACGCCGTAACGGACGATTCGACGAACATTTACAGGGGGAAGGCGATTAACTCAACGTTGTCCGGCGTGACTTTTACCATTGAACCTTCATGATGCCATGCGCCTAACACCACGCGGAATGCGGGCTGGTCGTTGGCGGAAAGTTCATGCACTG
This sequence comes from Salmonella sp. A1325, assembly GCF_056991255.1. Taxonomy (NCBI): domain Bacteria; kingdom Pseudomonadati; phylum Pseudomonadota; class Gammaproteobacteria; order Enterobacterales; family Enterobacteriaceae; genus Salmonella; species Salmonella sp. A1325. The sequence goes on from NZ_JAMLWO010000003.1 coordinate 280,616, forward strand.
CCGGGCGGTGGGTGTGACCGTGAATCAGCCACTGTACGCGGTGTTTTTCCATTTCGGCGACGACGGTCTGCGCATTGACGTCCATAATATCCAGCGATTTGCTGCTGTTGGCGGCTTTACTGCCGGCGCGCATTCTGGCGGCGATACGGCGGCGGATAAACAGCGGCAGGGTAAGGAACAGTCGTTGAATCCACGGATTATGGACTTTGGCGCGAAACGCCTGATAACCGGCATCATCGGTACAAAGCGTATCGCCGTGCATAATCAACACGTTGCGGCCATACAGGTCGAGCACCTTTTCCTGCGGCAGTAGAATCATGCCGCTTTCGCGGGCAAAGCGTTTGCCAATCAGGAAGTCGCGATTACCATGAATAAAGAAGCAGGGGACGCCGGAATCAACCAGCGATTTAATGGCAACGGCCATTTCACGATGTAGCGGGTTGGGGTCGTCGTCGCCAATCCAGGCCTCGAAGAGATCGCCAAGAATATACAGCGCGTCGGCCTGACGGGCTTCTACGGCTAAAAAACGCAGAAAACCGGCGACGATCGCCGGTTCTTCCGTTTGCAGATGCAAGTCTGCAATAAACAGTGTCGCCACGATTACTCGCTGACGGTCACGTTTTCAATGATGACGTCTTCTTTTGGTACGTCCTGATGCATACCGCTACGGCCAGTGGCGACGCCTTTGATTTTATCTACCACGTCCATACCTTCTACGACTTCCGCAAAGACGCAGTAGCCCCAGCCTTGCAGACTTTCGCCGGAGAAGTTCAGGAAGTCGTTGTCTGCCACGTTGATGAAGAATTGCGCGGTAGCCGAGTGTGGTGCCTGAGTACGCGCCATTGCCAGCGTACCACGGGTATTTTTCAGACCATTGTTGGCTTCGTTTTTGATCGCCTCTTTGGTGGCTTTCTGTTTCATGCCCGGCTCAAAGCCGCCGCCCTGAATCATAAAACCGTTAATCACACGGTGGAAAATGGTGTTGTTGTAAAAACCTTCGCGGCAATAGTCCAGGAAGTTTTTAACTGTTTCAGGCGCTTTATCATCAAAGGTCTTGATTACGATATCGCCGTGATTAGTGTGGAAAGTAACCATTTTTGCATCCTGTTCCAAGAGAGTGGTGCTTTAGCCCGCAATGGGGCACATATAGGGGCTTGTTATAGCATAACCGTAAGCTGCGATCACCTTGCAAAGTGTGCTGCTTCGATTACGAATAATATGTATCATACGGAGATTATTACCCACACACGTCTATACGGAATCTTCGATGTTAAAAATTTTTAATACACTGACGCGCCAAAAAGAGGAATTCAAACCCATTCATGCCGGGGAAGTCGGCATGTACGTGTGTGGTATCACCGTTTACGATCTCTGCCACATTGGCCACGGACGCACGTTTGTCGCTTTTGACGTTGTCGCGCGCTATTTGCGTTTTCTCGGTTATAAGCTGAAGTATGTGCGTAACATTACCGATATCGACGATAAAATTATTAAACGCGCCAATGAAAACGGCGAAAGTTTTGTCGCGCTGGTCGACAGAATGATTGCGGAAATGCATCAGGACTTCGACGCGCTGAATATTCTGCGTCCGGACAGCGAGCCGCGTGCGACGCACCATATTCAGGAAATTATCGAGCTCACCCGCACCTTAATCGAGAAAGGGCACGCCTATGTGGCGGATAACGGCGATGTGATGTTCGATGTACCGACCGATCCGACTTATGGGCAGCTTTCCCGTCAGGATCTTGAGCAGCTTCAGGCGGGCGCGCGCGTAGATGTCGTTGACGTGAAGCGTAACCCGATGGACTTCGTGCTGTGGAAAATGTCGAAAGAGGGCGAGCCGAGCTGGCCGTCGCCGTGGGGCGAAGGGCGTCCGGGCTGGCACATTGAATGTTCGGCGATGAACTGCAAGCAGTTGGGCAACCATTTTGATATTCACGGCGGCGGTTCTGATCTGATGTTCCCGCACCATGAAAACGAGATTGCCCAGTCTACCTGCGCGCATGACGGCGAATACGTCAACTACTGGATGCACTCCGGTATGGTGATGGTGGATCGCGAGAAGATGTCCAAATCGCTGGGCAACTTCTTTACCGTGCGCGACGTGCTGAAATACTACGATGCGGAAACCGTGCGCTACTTCCTGATGTCCGGGCATTACCGTAGCCAACTGAACTACAGCGAAGAGAACCTCAAGCAGGCGCGCGCCTCGCTGGAGCGGCTATACACTGCATTGCGTGGAACGGATAAATCAGCGGCCCCGGCGGGCGGCGAGGCGTTTGAAGCGCGTTTCGTCGAGGCGATGAATGACGATTTCAATACGCCGGAAGCCTACTCCGTCCTGTTTGATATGGCGCGTGAAGTCAACCGTCTGAAGGGCGAAGATATGACCGCCGCGAATGCGATGGCGTCTCATCTGCGGAAGATTTCCGGCGTGCTGGGACTGCTGGAACAGGAGCCGGATGTTTTCCTGCAAAGCGGCGCGCAGGCGGATGACGGTGAAGTTGCGGAAATTGAAGCCTTGATTCAACAGCGTCTGGATGCCCGTAAAGCGAAAGACTGGGCGGCGGCGGACGCGGCGCGCGATCGTCTCACTGAAATGGGTATTATTCTGGAAGATGGCCCGCAGGGCACCACCTGGCGACGTAAGTAAGCGCTTTTACAGGCCGCTCTATTTGCATAGAACGGCCTGTTTTTTATTTTTTCGCGCCGGGCGAAAGATAAACACACACCGACTCCCCCAGATTCTGATGTTCACACCCGGGCATTGCCCGGCTGTAATGGGCAATAAAGCGGATGACGCTGTCGCCGCTGTTTAGCCCCACATTTCCTTTTCGCAGCAATTCTGCTGGCTGATCGTCGGTGAAAACGTTAGGGGTGAACAGTTTTGCGCCTAATCGTTCAAAAGTGCCAGCACTAACGATAGAGGGTTGATAACCCTGAAGCTGCAACCAGCGGCGGGCATCATTACGTGACCAAACCTGCGCATCGTTTGCTCGCGCAAACACTTCGAGAAGCCAGCCATTCGAATTCTGATAAGGGCCGGAAAAAGGCCACGCAATCAGGTTATAGCGGGGACTGTGGAAGAGATTGAGTTTGATAGCGCTATGTAAGAGCGTTTGTAATGCCGTCGCGATATCTGAACGCGGGCGCAAAACGGCAATGCTCTGATTCACCAGGTCATCAGCCAGAAACTCATACAGACCTTGTATATAGAGCGCTGATTCAGCGGTTCCGCAAGTATTCAGATTATGGTAAACCCGCCAGTCTCCGTTTGGCTCGCGCATGGCATAGCCAGCATGTGACCAGGTTAAATGTCGGCTCGACATATCTTGCCCCTGGCGAACCAGAATGACGACCGGATCGGGTTGACTGTTAAGCTGTTGTTTGAGCTGTAGCGCCTGATCCATTGTCGCTGCGATGCTCTCCGGCGTGTTTGCTTTTTGGTGACAGTTAGCACTGTCTGCATAAGCGTTGAGCGAGATTGCGCTGAGCCAGAGGGCAAACGCGAATCGCTTCATTTGGCCGGTACCGTCTGGTTGCTGGAAAGTCCTGCGTCGTCCTGATTTACCATATGGGCAAGGACTTTGCCCTCTTTTTTCAAATAAGCGCCGGTGCCTTCCTGCGTTTTTTCCAGAGTGACTTTATCACCTGCTTTGAGGTTGCCTTCTTTGACGACATTTAGCGGAACTTGCATTTTAATGTCTTTGTTATCGGGAGACTTAGTGGTTATCAGCGCGGTTTTTTGCTTTTTATTTTCGACAACAGATCCAATGATCAGGTTGAGCGGCAGCAGTACGGGGGAGAGTATAATTCCGCTAACCAGTGCGGAACTGCCCACGCTGACAACCGCAGACGATGCCGCATACCAGCCAGTGGCAGACATTTCTTCGCTATAGCTGGCGTGGGAAAATGAGAAACAGACGACCGCGGCGGCGAATGTCATTTTATTCATATTGATTCCTTTTAATATGCGTTTTAAGTACCCATAGAAATAACACTAAAATACTTCCCGGCAACCACACCCACAGCAATTCTGAGAGAATGACCTGATGTCCATACGGCGTGATGTAGCTTGAAAGCGCGAACGGCGCGACTTTAATCACCTGCCATGGGGCAAAGAAACGTTCATCTGACCACGGCCACAGCCAGCCGACGCCTTTACCACCCGTGGTTATCGAATCCAGCAGGCTGTGCGACAACAATGAAACGGTTAAAAACAGCCAGCAGCGCACCTGCCCCGCTCGAAACCATCGTCGTCCCGCGAGTACGCACAACAGGGGGAGGACGAATGCGAAAAGTAAAGAGTGGGTAAATCCGCGATGGCCGAAAACGTTGCCGTAGGCGATGCCAAATTTAAAGGCCAGCACGTCGGCATCGGGGAGCATCGCCAGCACAACACCGGCAAACAGCAGGCGAGGAGGGATAACTTTCAGGCCTAAGCCTGCGCCAAAACACAGGGGAACGGCGGCGTGGGTGATAACGGTAGGCATAGCGATGGTTCACAGGGAAATAGCCATGCTAGCAGTTGGAACGCAGAGGATTAAGTGGATGATTATCTGAAAAGACAGCGTAATCAGGCCGGATAAGACGCTTTGCGTCGCTATCCGGCACTCTGTATCAGGCCACGACGTTCACACTTTGGCCTTCAAAGCTAACGGTTTGCCCGGCGACAATTTTGCAGCGTTTACGCGTTTCAACCGCGCCATCAACCTTCACCAACCCGTCGGCAATGGCGATTTTCGCCTGTGCGCCGCTTTCGCTCCAGCCTTCCAGCTTGAGCAGATCGCACAGCTCGACGTGCGGGTGCTTGCCTAAAGAGAATGTCGCCATGTTATTTTCCTTGTGGATCGTGATATTCAATGCACGCCTGCAGCGTGTTTTCGATAAGCGTAGCGACCGTCATCGGGCCGACGCCGCCCGGTACTGGCGTGATGTATGACGCGCGCGCCGCGGCTTCGTCAAACACGACGTCGCCAACGACCTTGCCATTTTCCAGACGGTTAATACCGACATCAATCACAATTGCGCCTTCTTTAATCCATTCGCCGGGAATAAAGCCCGGTTTACCTACGGCGACAATGAGCAAATCAGCATGCTCGACATGGTGACGCAGATCTTTGGTAAAGCGGTGCGTAACGGTAGTCGTACAGCCAGCCAGCAGCAGCTCCATGCTCATCGGGCGTCCAACGATATTGGACGCGCCAATGACCACCGCATTCAGGCCGTAGGTATCAATATTGTAACGCTCAAGCAGGGTCACAATACCGCGGGGCGTACAGGGACGCAGGCGCGGCGCACGCTGGCACAGACGACCGACATTATAAGGATGAAAACCGTCTACGTCTTTATCTGGCGCGATACGCTCCAGCACTTTAACGTTGTCGATGCCTGCCGGTAAAGGCAACTGCACCAGAATACCGTCAATCGTGTTATCTGCATTCAGAGTATCGATAAGCGCCAGCAGTTCGGCTTCGCTGGTGGTTTCTGGCAGGTCATAGGAGCGGGAGACGAACCCCACTTCGTCGCACGCTTTACGTTTGCTTGCGACATAAATCTGTGAGGCCGGATTGCTGCCGACCAACACCACAGCCAGGCCGGGAGCGCGAAGTCCTGCTGCGACGCGTGCCTGAACTTTTTGAGCAACCTCAGATCGCACCTGCTGCGCAATCGTTTTACCGTCAATAATCTTTGCTGCCATCAGAGAGAAGATTCCATCTGTTACTTCAAGTCAAAGGGGATGACGCTATTTTGTCAGAAGCGGGCCTCGCTGTCAGTTAACGTTTGTGTTTCCGATGCAAACGCGACGTCTCCCCCGTCTGTTGACGATACTGAGACGTGACCCGTAAGCGAGCCATGATTAACCAAAAAGAAACAATTCATCACCCTGGTTATGGTTACCGTAATCCCTCGCCGTTAATAGCATCGGGCGGCATAATGCGACATTTTATACAAAATAAGATTAGACCCTTCTTATATCCCAATAAGAATTAGCTTAGGTCATTAAAAGAGTTTGCGGCTATTTTTTATTTAGCGAAATGTTTAATTTATTACCGTGACGAAATGTCATATTCGCAAAGATTAATTACTGCGTCTGATACTCAGGGGAGAAACAGAAAACTAATTAATCTGCGATATCTATCTTTACAGGATGCAGAGATAACTTTTCTGACATGCTATGTCGATAATAATTCAAACGGAGCCGACAGGATGCCGAAACCGGGTGTGTGTAATTCAAGGGAAATCCATGAAACATAAATTAATGACCTCTACTATTGCGAGTCTGATGTTTGTCGCTGGCGCAGCGGTTGCGGCTGATCCTACTCCGGTGAGCGTGAGTGGCGGTACTATTCATTTCGAAGGTAAACTGGTTAATGCAGCCTGTGCCGTTAGCACTAAATCCGCCGATCAAACGGTGACGCTGGGTCAATACCGTACCGCCAGCTTTACGGCGATTGATGATACGACCGCGCAGGTGCCTTTCTCCATCGTCCTGAATGACTGCGATCCGAAAGTGGCGGCTACCGCTGCCGTGGCTTTCTCTGGTCAGGCAGATAACACCAACCCTAATTTGCTGGCTGTCTCCTCTGCGGACAATAGCACCACCGCAACCGGCGTCGGGATTGAGATTCTTGATAACACCTCCTCACCGTTGAAACCGGACGGCGCGACCTTCTCGGCGAAGCAGGCGCTGGTTGAAGGCACCAATACGCTGCGTTTTACCGCACGCTATAAGGCAACCGCCACCGCCACGACGCCAGGCCAGGCTAATGCCGACGCCACCTTTATCATGAAATACGAATAATCCCGTCTGGGAACGCCAGGGAAGGGAGGCGCCTCAACGGAAGAGGCTATCGGGGATAAAAGAGAACATAGCAGATGATAAGGAAAGGCGCGGCGCTAGTGGGGCTTGTTTTGATGTCGCCCGTTATTGCGCAGCCGGTAATGGTGGAGAGCGGGCGTATTCACCTGCGCGGACAACTGGTCAATGGCGGCTGCGCTGTCGCCACAGAAAGCCAGGATTTGCGCGTACTGATGGGACAGTACCGCACGAATGCGTTTACCGGTCCTGGCAGCTTCGCTCCCGTCAGCGTTCCATTTTCGTTACGGTTAATCTCCTGTAGCGCGGAGGTCTGGCGTCATGTCGGCATTGCGTTTGCCGGCGTTACGCCTGCGGAAGATCCCCATGTTTTTCTGGCCAGCGGCGAGGGTATCGGTAATGCCGGAATCGGCCTGGCATTATTTGATGACCAGCAGCGGCAAATCATACCTAACACGTTACCGCTTCATTACACGCCCATTTTAACGTCAGAAATGACTTTGCATTTTACTGCCCGCTATCGGGCAATTTCAGAAAATATGACGCCGGGACGAATTCATTCAGAAGTGTGGTTTACGCTGGTTTACCCATGAATTTTCTTGCCGACGTGACTCAATGCAAAAGGTATTTTTTACCATGCTGAATAGTATAAAATTAGGCTTTATTGTTCTTCTCACGTTATTTACTTCGCTGAACGTACAGGCGGCGGGGGGGATTGCATTAGGCGCCACGCGTGTTATTTATCCCTCGGCGGCGAAACAGACTTCTCTGGCAATCAGTAATAGCGATACTCAAGAACGTTACCTCGTCAATTCATGGATCGAAAATAGCGCCGGGCAGAAAGAAAAAACGTTTATCGTTACGCCGCCTTTATTCGTCAGCGAACCCAAAAGCGAAAACACGCTGCGTATTATCTACGCCGGGCAACCGCTACCCGGGGATCGGGAGTCGTTATTCTGGATGAACGTGAAAGCCATCCCGTCGGTCGATAAAAGTCATATTGAAGGAAAAAACGTTCTGCAACTGGCGATTCTGTCGCGCATCAAACTGTTCGTGCGTCCGGCGAATTTGCCGCAGACGCCGGAAGACGCGCCGACCTTGCTGAAATTTTCCCGTGTCGGCAACCATCTCAAGATAACCAACCCATCTGCTTATTACCTCACGCTGGTCAATATCAGCGTGGGCGCGAAAAAGATTGATAACGTGATGATCGCGCCAAAAAGCGACATGCAAATTCCCTTACCGACTGGCGCGCAGGGCAGCGTGACATTTCAGACCGTCAATGATTACGGCGCATTGACGTCGGCGACAACGGCCAGTCTCGGTTAAGCAGAGAGCGTGAAGCCACACGAGAACACGATGAAGAAGACAACCTGGTTTGCAGGGCGATTTCCCGGCTATGTATCACCGTTAAGCGGCGTGGCGCTGTCGGTGTTGGCGGCGCTGTGTCCGCTGACGAGCCGCGGCGAAAGTTATTTCAACCCTGCGTTTTTGTCGGCGGATACCGCGTCCGTGGCGGATTTATCTCGCTTTGAAAAAGGTAATCATCAGCCGCCCGGTATTTACCGGGTGGATATCTGGCGTAACGACGAATTCGTAGCGACGCAGGATATTCGTTTTGAGGCGGGCGCCGTGGGCGCCGGCGATAAATCCGGCGGCCTGATGCCTTGTTTTACACCGGAGTGGATTAAACGGCTGGGCGTGAATACCGCGGCGTTCCCTGTCTCAGATAAAGGCGTCGATACCACGTGTATTCACCTTCCTGAGAAAATCCCGGGCGCGGAGGTCGCGTTTGATTTTGCGTTGATGCGCTTAAATATTAGCTTGCCGCAGGCGTCATTGCTCAACAGCGCGCGTGGCTATATCCCGCCGGAAGAGTGGGATGAAGGGATACCTGCCGCACTCATCAATTACAGTTTTACCGGTAGCCGCGGAACAGACAGCGATAGCTATTTTTTGAGTCTGCTGAGCGGGTTGAACTATGGCCCCTGGCGGCTGCGTAATAACGGAGCCTGGAACTATTCGAAAGGGGACGGCTATCATTCGCAACGCTGGAACAACATTGGCACCTGGGTACAGCGCGCCATCATTGCGCTAAAAAGCGAACTGGTCATGGGGGACAGCAATACCGGGAACGATGTTTTCGACAGCGTCGGCTTTCGCGGAGCGCGGCTGTACTCTTCTGACAATATGTATCCCGATAGCCTGCAGGGCTACGCCCCCACGGTCAGAGGGATCGCCCGGACGGCGGCAAAGCTGACGATACGACAGAACGGGTATGTTATCTACCAAAGCTATGTGTCGCCGGGCGCGTTTGCGATTACCGATCTTAATCCTACCTCTTCCAGCGGCGACCTTGAGGTGACGGTAGATGAAAAAGACGGTAGCCAACAACGTTACACGGTGCCTTACTCTACCGTTCCGCTATTGCAGCGTGAGGGCAGGGTGAAGTATGACCTGGTGGCCGGGGATTTTCGCAGCGGCAATAGTCAGCAGTCTTCGCCATTCTTTTTCCAGGGAACGGTGATTGCCGGCCTGCCTGCGGGGCTGACGGCTTACGGCGGTACGCAACTTGCCGATCGTTACCGTGCCGTGGTGGTCGGGGCGGGGCGAAATTTGGGCGACTGGGGAGCCGTGTCGGTCGATGTCACACATGCGCGTAGCCAACTGGCAGATGACAGCACCCATCAGGGGCAATCGTTGCGTTTTCTGTACGCCAAATCGCTGAATAATTACGGGACGAATTTTCAATTGCTGGGTTACCGCTATTCCACACGCGGATTTTACACCCTGGATGATGTGGCATATCGCAGTATGGAAGGGTACGACTACGAATACGATAGCGACGGACGCCGCCATAAAGTGCCGGTGGCGCAGAGCTACCACAATCTCCGTTACAGCAAAAAAGGCCGCTTTCAGGTCAATATTTCGCAAAACCTGGGGGATTACGGGTCACTGTATCTTTCCGGCAGTCAACAAAATTACTGGAATACGGCGGATACCAATACCTGGTATCAACTGGGATACGCCAGTGGATGGCAAGGCATAAGTTATTCGCTGTCATGGTCGTGGAGCGAGTCGGTGGGGATCTCAGGCGCCGACCGCATTCTGGCATTCAATATGTCCGTTCCGTTTAGCGTTCTGACCGGACGGCGCTATGCGCGCGACACTATTCTTGATCGTACTTATGCCACGTTTAACGCCAACCGCAACCGCGACGGCGACAATAGCTGGCAGACCGGCGTGGGCGGCACGCTTCTGGAAGGACGTAATCTGAGCTACAGCGTGACGCAGGGGCGTAGCAGTACCAATGGTTATAGCGGCAGCGCCAGCGCTAGCTGGCAGGCGACGTATGGCACGCTGGGCGTGGGATATAACTACGATCGCGATCAGCATGACTATAACTGGCAACTTTCCGGCGGCGTGGTCGGTCATGCGGATGGTATTACGTTTAGCCAACCGTTGGGCGATACCAATGTCTTGATTAAAGCGCCGGGAGCGAAAGGCGTGCGCATCGAAAACCAGACCGGCGTGAAAACGGACTGGCGGGGCTATGCGGTAATGCCCTACGCCACGGTATATCGCTATAACCGCGTCGCGTTAGATACCAACACGATGGACAACCATACCGATGTCGAAAATAACGTTAGCAGCGTAGTGCCGACAGAGGGCGCGCTGGTGCGGGCTGCTTTTGATACGCGGATAGGCGTAAGGGCAATCATTACCGCGAGGCTTGGCGGACGTCCGTTACCGTTTGGCGCGATAGTACGAGAAACCGCCAGCGGCATTACCAGTATGGTCGGCGATGACGGGCAAATTTATCTGAGCGGCTTGCCGCTAAAAGGTGAATTGTTCATCCAGTGGGGAGAGGGGAAAAACGCACGTTGTATCGCCCCTTACGCCCTGGCGGAGGATAGTCTGAAGCAGGCGATTACGATAGCCAGCGCGACCTGTATCCGTCCGGCGTCATAAAAGGAAAAATAGAGATGAAAATATACTCAGCGCTATTGCTGGCGGGGACCGCGCTCTTTTTCACCCATCCCGCGCTGGCGACAGTTTGCCGCAATTCAAACGGGACGGCGACCGATATCTTTTACGACCTGTCAGATGTTTTCACCAGCGGCAATAATCAGCCGGGACAGGTGGTGACGTTGCCGGAAAAATCAGGTTGGGTCGGCGTAAACGCGACGTGCCCGGAGGGGACAATGGTAAATTATACCTACCGAAGCTATGTATCAGAATTACCGGTACGAAGCACCGAAGGAAATTTTAAATACCTCAAACTGAATGACTACCTTCTGGGCGCGATGAGCATCACCGATAGTGTCGCTGGCGTATTTTATCCGCCCCGTAACTATATTCGCATGGGCGTCGATTCTAACGTGTCGCAGCAAATGCCGTTTGGCGTGCAGGACTCAAAGCTGGTTTTTAAATTAAAAGTGATACGGCCTTTTATTAATATGGTGACGATCCCTCGCCAGACAATGTTTACCGTCTATGTGACGACCTCTACCGGCGACGCGTTGAGCACGCCGGTGTATACCATTAGCTACAGCGGCAAAGTGGAAGTACCGCAAAACTGTGAAGTGAATGCCGGACAGGTCGTGGAGTTTGATTTCGGCGATATCGGCGCGTCGTTATTTAGTCAGGCGGGGGCGGGTAATCGTCCGCAAGGCGTCACGCCGCAAACGAAAACCATTGCTATCAAATGTACCAACGTCGCGGCGCAGGCCTATTTATCGATGCGGCTTGAAGCCGAAAAGGCCTCAGGGCAGGCGATGGTGTCCGATAATCCGGATTTAGGTTTTGTAGTTGCTAATAGCAACGGTACGCCGCTCACACCCAATAATTTGTCGAGTAAAATTCCGTTTCATCTTGATGATAACGCCGCCGCTCGCGTAGGTGTTCGCGCCTGGCCGATCAGCGTGACGGGGAATAAACCGGTGGAAGGGCCGTTTACTGCGCGCGGCTATCTACGAGTCGATTATGATTAAGGAGGTATAATGATCCTTCGGCGCGTTTTCATCACTATTGGTTGTGTTTTGTTCAGCCCGCTGAGTCAGGCCAACTCATCTCTGGGCGAAGTGAATATTGAACTGCGCGGTAACGTGGTGGATTTTACCTGCGCCGTGGTGGCGGGCGACAGTAACAAATCGGTTAACCTCGGCACCTGGCCGACAAAACAGCTTCACGCCGCCGGGGACGCTACACAACCAGTAGCCTTTAGCCTAAAGCTTGAAGGCTGCCCGCCGGGGTCGGCGTCTATAACGTTTTCCGGGACGCCAGCGCCCGGCACGGCATTACTGGCGCTTGCTGATACGGCAATGGCGCAAAAACTGGCGATTGAAATTCGCGATGGCGATCAACGTCGATTGCCACTTGAACAGGCCAGCAAGGCCGTTGATATTGACAACAACGGCAATGCTACCCTGAAATTCTATGCGAACTATATCGCCTTAGCCGATGGCGTGCAGCCCGGACTTGCTAACGCGGATGCGACCTTCCTGATCAATTACAATTAGTGTCCGTTATTGTGGCTCCCGAACGATAATTCGTCGGGAGTACCTTTACAATAATTCGTGTGATTTGGCGTAATCGATAAGCTCAACGATAGAGTGAAGGCCAAGTTTAGAAAATATATTGGCCTTATGCGCGCTGATAGTCTTGTTACTCAATAAAAGTTGCTCGGCAATTTCTTTGTTAGACATTCCATTGGCCAGATAGCGCAGCACGGTAACTTCGCGGTTAGATAGTGGCATATCATGGTGCCCGCCTTTGGGGGGACGGGTATTACTGATGAAATTAAGCGTCTCAGATGGGAAAAAAGAATAGCCGGATAAAATCATTTTTACCGCATTATAAATATCATTGAGGTCTTTGCGTTTACTTACAAATCCGTTTGCGCCCGCTCTTATTGCTCTTCCGGCATAAAAAGCCTCTGATTTTGACGATAAAAAAAGTATCCGGGTATGTTCCTGGATAGATTTGATTCGTTTAAGTAAGGTAAAGCCGTCGGTGCCCGGTAATTCAATATCCAGAATGACAAGGTCAACAGGATAAGTGCGCAGATACTCTATCGCTGTTCGGCTATCATCCGTTTTCAGGACAACCTGGATATTGCTATTTTTACCGAGTAAAACTTCGATCGACATTCTTACAATAGGGTGTTCGTCCATAATGATAACAGATGCAGGTTTCATTGTTGTATGCCTCAGACTGTTATGCGTCCTTCGTTTTAGAATAAGCGTCAGACACCTTAAAGATTGTGAAATAGCCAGATCTACACACCACACAGTGGAGCAATAATAAAGAATGAGACCTCCCTGTTGACTGGCTATTTTGCGTAAGAGTAATAAATATGTGGAATATCCATTTCGCACCAACAAAAAAGAAATTTCTGATTAAGTAAAAACAATATGGATTATACCTGGTCTGATTTCTCGGAAAAGTCTTGCGAAATGCGAATTATGGATAGCGGGTAGGATGTTCTGTGGCGTTATAGAAAATTTGTTCGTGGTAGAGCTATTTTCTTTAGAGTTGACATTGAGTAGTTTAAACTGTTGTTTTTAAGTATAAAAATAATATGAAAGACTAATTGTTTAGTATTTGTTATGTAATAACAGAAACATGTTTACGCTGGAGACCTCAAAAAACGAGGAGGAACAGGGGACGGTGTAAGAAAAAAATTTTTATCGCTTACCAGGACGAGTTGTAAATATTAATTTTATGTGAAATATTTACATTTAATGGAAGTGAAAATAAGTAATTTCTTAAAAAATCTTATTCACCAAAACGTTACTTCGTTAAAAAATGTCGTGGAAAGTAACGTTTAGCTGCTGGATCAGCCGAAGAAAGCTTTGCCTGTGGGGAAGGTTAAGGAGGGTGATAAGTTGTTTAATCCGGTAAACCACACGATGATAAGGTACGCTTTGCTGCCGTGCTATTTCTTTTAAAGAGGCGCCTTGCGCTAAAGTTTCAATCATCAACCAGTCAGTACGGCTAAAGCTTTCCGATAAGCGAGGTTCGGCGGCTGATAACAAGGCTTCGCGTACAGAGGCCAGATTTTGTCGTCGCGACAGGACAAAAAAACGCCCAGCCATACGGATAAACTGAGCTATAGCGGGGGTTTTATCTGATACCAGCAGGTAAATCTGGATATCGCTTTGTTGCCAACTGAGCGCGCGTAGCTGGTTAAGCGCCTCAATACAGGAGACAGGTAGCGTCTCCATATCTACAATCAGTTGTCTGAGCGACCCCTTTTCAATCCACAAAGAAATGTCATCTAATGAGCGGAATGCAGCGGTACGTTTTCCGGAAAATAAGTAATGACTCAGCGAATAGCCGAGGTAGTTGTCAGTTGTAATTATTGCCTGAGAAATGATACCAACCGGCAAGGCATAATTAAGCTGTTGGTTCAGTAACTCAAGGCGATCAAATATCTGCGGCGTTGGAGAGTGATAACGGCAGGCGCAGTCTTTGGCATTTCTTAAACGGCGGTGTCTTTCCCTGCGTGGTACGCTGCGCATCCTGCTTTTTCCATTGCTCTAATATATATCTGGTAATATGGCTGGCCATAAATAACCTTGTCCCATCGTTGCACCAGCGTAAAAAGCAATGCTTCGTTGCTCTGATGTTTCAATGCCTTCCATCAGCATTAACTGCTGAAAAAAAACTTCGCTATCATGTTCTGACGGAAGTTGCGTCAGAACCTCATAGCCGATTAATTGCGCAGTTGAGAGATGAACGATTGGCTCAGATTTTAACAATCCGCTGTTGAGATATAAATGACGTGTTGGCGAAGACGCCAGGTGTGGGGGATTTATCCTTTCCTTTAATAAAGTACCCTGTGCCACCAAACACTCCTCCAGGCATTTATGATGCAGCCATATATTTTTGACCCCTGAATCTATCAGGATATTATGGGCATCATTGTGGCAGCGTTAAAAAAATGCCTGTAGGTATCGTTACTTAATTATTGGTGAGATATTTCGTAAGCCTTGTAAAAAGTTAAGTGAGTTTACTTACTGAGTAAGAAATGAAGGTTGACTCTAATATACTTTAAAAACTGCTGCTCCGTTTTAACATGTAATTTGCGCATAATGCTCCGGCGGAGTGACTTTGTCTGCTCTTCAGAAAGTGAAAGTAAAGCAGCCGTTTCGCTTAAATGATAACCGCTGGCGATCAGTTTTAACAGGTGACGTTCTGTTACTGAAAAATGACGAGTCGTGCAGTAGTGGCAAATGCCAGAAGGGACGCTATGTCGAAGCGCTCGCTTATGTAAGATCAATATCATTTTCCGGGTAATTTCTTCAACATCATCTTCCCGATAAATATGCGGCAGCATATACAGACATGGTCTGAACATGAGCTTTTCTTTATCGCATTTATTACAAATAATCACCCGTAGCTGATGTTGGGTATGCATAGGTATCTGGTAACAACCTGCGCTGAACCAATCATCATCCAGGGCCAGAAAAGCGATATCGGCATTATCTATCTCTTCTGGCGGCAGAAAGTCAATTTTCTGCTGCCATTGATTCGCCAGACGCGTCATGATGATTTTCAACCCATGCTCAAAGTGACTGTTTTGTTCCTTAATAGCGATACTCAGCATAAAAAATATCCTACACGGCAGGTGAATCATGGTGAAATATTAAAGAAACTGATTGATTATCTAAATACTGGCGGCCTTAATTCCCACTTTATGCGTGCTGAGATGTGTCCAGGCGATTTCCTGGAACCTGGCATTGCGCCAGAAAAGACGATATTCGTACACTTAGTCAGCAACCAGAACAAAAGCCATTGACTCAGGAGTGCCTGACCGTATAATTCTCGCGTTTCGTCTACACGAAGTCTTCACTTCACAAGGCGCCCTTAGCTCAGTTGGATAGAGCAACGGCCTTCTAAGCCGTGGGTCGCAGGTTCGAATCCTGCAGGGCGCGCCATCTAAAAATCAACGCGTTACGCTTCTTTATTCCCTCCTTATTTTCCATATGGGACATATTTGGGACATCATCACTGAAAATCGAGTCAATTTGCTTCGCGTGTTCCGTTAAATGGTTCGGCGCAAGGTGAGCATATCGGCGCACCATCTCGATGCTCTCCCATCCTCCCATTTCCTGCAGAACAGAAAGCGGTACTCCGGACTGAATTAGCCAACTGGCCCACGTGTGCCTCAGATCGTGGAAACGGAAATCCTCAATTCCAGCCCGGCGGCAAGCTGCATTCCATGCTCGCTGGTCATCGACGCGCATCTTTCTGATAGTCGGCGTCTTTGAGCCATCGGGACGGATGCCTTCTTTCGTATGCACGAACACCCATTTATGATGCTTACCAATCTGGTCACGCAGAACCTTACAGGCCGTGTCATTCAGCGCTACGCCAATAGCGCGGTTTGATTTGCTATCCTCAGGGTTAACCCAGGCAACCCGACGCTGCATGTCGATTTGCTGCCATTCCAGATTGATGATGTTCGACCTTCTGAGGCCGGTTGCCAGCGCAAACTTAACGACCGACCTCAGCGGCTCCGGACATTCATCAATCAGCCTTTTCGCCTCTTCATGCTCAAGCCACCGAACGCGCTTATTTCTCACTGACGGTATCTTGATCAGCCATTTCCAGTCACGTTCTGCCGCCCGGAGAATGGCCTTCATCAGTGCGAGGTGCTTTGCCTTTGTCGATGTAGTGACCGGCTTTGGCTCAAATACTGGCGCTTCTTTACCCTTTCTCTTGGCAGATTCAACTTTCTGCTGCCATATCTCCTTTATCTTCCTGTTTTGCATCCTGCTCACCGCGGCGTAAATCTTCGCCTCAGTGATATCCTTTATCCTTACTCCTTCAAAATGCTCAAGCCAGAATCCCATCCGGCCTTTATCGGTATCGAGCGATTTCTTGTCTGCTTTCTCTTCCAGCCAGCGGAGGCATGCTTCTTCAAAAGTCACTTCAGGAAAGTCGCCGAGCCTGTCTACTCGCCAGAGTTCAGCCTTTCTTTTGTCGTGCAACTCCTGAGCTTGCCGCTTGTCCGCTGTCCCTAGAGATTCCTTAATTCGCTTCCCGCCCGGGAGCGAGTACGAGGCGTACCATATTTCACCTCTACGGAAGATTGACATTTATTTCCCTCTTTAAATGCATCACCCGCGCTCACGTCGACAGTATGCAGCGGTGAATTGAGTGCCGCAATGCATGCTTGTCTAGTGGTTAGGTAAGGGGATTTCGGTTTGGTGGGGTCTTTACGTGTTGCCTGTAGTCGGCCTGTGCGAATCCAGTTGGTGGCGGTAGGTCTGGATATTTTGAGAAATGCACAGGCCTCATCGAGTGTGAGACTTTGTGATTCCATAGTTACTTTCCTAATACTGAAGCGAGAAGAGCAATCTCTACAAGAAGCTCAATAAATCCGAAAATTGCTATACCTGCGTAAACCGCGCCATCAATATCCCCGCGGCGACAAAGATAGGTGGCACTGATAACAAGAACCATCATTCGCTCCATAAAACAAAACCCACCGTAGCGAGTTCAGATAAAAGAAATCCCCGCGAGTGCGAGGATTGTTATTGCTGCGGTGGTTCCGGCAGCGGCATCCAGTCGGTTACATTGCGGCTATGCGTTTCGAAGAACTCCTCACCATTGCGGACGACATCAAAAAACTCACCGTCTCGATATTGCGCATAAAGAACGAATGCGCCATCACATAAAATAATTACGTGCTGACCATCATCTGGCATTCGCTCACTACAGCTTATCCAACCACCCGGACTTACCGGAGAGTTGCCATTCACATCGAAATTTGGCTTTGCGTCCTGAACCAGAAGGATATAGCCATTCTTTGCTGTGTCCAGTTCTGATACCTCGGTTACGGTGCCGAAATAGCGATTCCCGGCATCAGCATCGCAGGTGCTGACATCAATGGACACCTCTATGCCTTCGATTAATTCTGGCAACTTGTAAGTTTGGCTTACAGGTTCAGCACCCTGAAGCATGGCGGCGCGAGTGTTCCACGCCTTCTCTGCCTCCTCCGGAGTGGTGAACCCAAATGCCTGGAGGTTACAGTCTCCATTTTTGTTACCGCACATGATGATGTAACCTTCCATATCACCATCAGGGTAGTGTTCAGCCGGTGATCCGCAGAATGGGCATGGAAGCAGGCCGCTATCATCAGGTTGAATCGCCACAGGTTTAACAGACACCTCAGAGTCATTTAAGATGACTTAAAGAGAGGTGCCCATGAGCGGTAAGCGTTATCCCGAAGAGTTTAAAATTGAAGCGGTCAAACAGGTTGTTGATCGTGGTTATTCTGTTTCCAGCGTTGCAACACGTCTTGATATCACCACCCACAGCCTTTACGCCTGGATAAAAAAGTACGGTCCGGATTCTTCCACTAATAAAGAACAGTCAGATGCTCAGGCTGAGATCCTCCGTCTCCAGAAGGAGCTGAAGCGGGTTACCGACGAACGGGACATATTAAAAAAGCCGCGGCGTACTTCGCAAAGCTGTCCGACTGAGGTACGCCTTTATCCGTGACAACACCCGTTGCTGGCCTGTTCGCCTGCTCTGTCGGGTGCTGGATGTTCATCCCAGTGGCTTTTACGCCTGGCTTCAGCAGCCGCATTCACAGCGAGAGCAGGCGAACCAGATGCTGACCGGGCAGATCAAACAGTTCTGGCTTGAGTCAGGCTGCGTCTATGGTTATCGCAAGATCCACCTCGATCTGCGTGACACCGGGCAGCAGTGTGGGGTGAACCGTGTCTGGCGGCTGATGAAGCGGGCCGGCATAAAGGCTCAGGTCGGATACCGGAGCCCGCGGGCACGCAAAGGTGAAGACAGTATCGTGGCGCCTGACCGACTCCAGCGGCAGTTTAATCCGGATGCTCCCGATGAACGTTGGGTAACGGACATAACCTACATCCGAACCCACGAAGGCTGGCTGTATCTGGCCGTGGTTGTTGATCTGTTCTCCCGGAAAGTTATCGGCTGGTCAATGCAGCCCCGGATGACCAAAGAGATCGTCCTGAATGCGCTTTTGATGGCCTTGTGGCGGCGTAATCCGCAAAAGGCGGTGCTGGTTCACGCTGACCAGGGCAGTCAATATACAAGCTATGAATGGCAGTCGTTTTTGAAATCACACGGCCTGGAAGGCAGTATGAGTCGTCGTGGTAACTGCCACGATAATGTGGTCGCAGAAAGCTTTTTTCAGCTACTAAAACGTGAACGGATAAAGAAAAAGATCTACGGAACGCGGGAAGAAGCCCGCAGCGATATTTTTGATTACATCGAAATGTTTTATAACAGTAAGCGTCGGCATGGTTCGAGCGATAAGATGCCACCGACAGAATATGAAAACCGATATTACCGACGACTCGAAAGTGTCTAGATTATCCGTGGCAACTCAGCCTGATACTGGATATGGCTTAGATATAGCTTCGGTAACTATCTGAACTAATTCAGCATTCAGTGAGCGGCCATTCGATTTAGCTCGCTGTTTCAGCTTTTCCTTTAATTCATAAGGTAGCCGCAGATTAAATTGCGGGTCATCTCTTCCCATTTCTGATGCCTCACTTTTGTAAGTGGATCGGCATCATTTGATCTACTGGTTATATCCACAATAAGACCACAGTGGTATTAATGACGCATTGCCGTAGCTACGCTGCGGCAATTCCTTGCATCTGGAGCACATTAAATGACAGACATTACAGCCAATGTTGTAATTGGAATGCCTTCGCAACTCTTCACTATGGCTCGTTCTTTCAAAGCCGTAACCAATGGAAAAATTTATATCGGCCAGATTGATACAGACCCAACCAACCCAGCAAACCAGATTCAGGTTTATGTTGAAAATGAAGATGGTTCTCACGTTTCTGTGTCACAGCCGATTGTTATCAATTCCGCTGGGTATCCGGTATACAACGGACAGATCGCTAAGTTTGTCACAGTGCAGGGTCACAGCATGGCTGTGTATGACGCGTATGGCGCACAGCAGTTCTATTATCCTAATGTGCTGAAGTATGACCCTGACCAATTAAGACAGCAATTAGCAAGTTCAGAGGATGGAAAAGGTGATAACCTTGTAGCAGTAAAACAGCCTGTCTCGAATGCGAAAGATCGAACCGTGCATGACTGGCTTTCGGACATTATCACCGCAAAGGAAGGGGAAAATATTATTGCTGATGGTGTTAATAATGACGCTGTGGGCATCAATGCGTTTCTGCCTGTACTGGTAGATGAGAATCGTGAACTTCTTTTAGTTCCAGGTATTTATCTGGTAAACGATGACATTACAATAGATATACCGGTAACGTTTCAGCCCGGTGCAATCATTAAGCCACGAAACGGTGCTCAACTAACGTTCAATTCAGAGATAAGAGCTGGATGCTATAAAATATTCGACACAGAGGATGATTTTTATGCAGAGCCTGAAGCAAAAACATCTATAAAGATAACAGGAGTTAATGTCCGTCCAGAGTGGTTTGGAGCAACAACAATCAGTGATGTTAATGCAATACTTAATATTGCAGATTCTTCTTCTGCGTTCAGAAAGGTATTTAGGGCTACAACAGGTGATTTCAAGCCTATTAATTCTACGAGTTACAGGTCAGAATTTATATGTAAGAAAATAGAGCTATCAAATGGTCATTATAGGATGGATAAGCCAACTACACATGGATTCTACAAAAATGGTATATTCTATAAGATTGATGGAGGTGGGTATACAGGAAAAGGAATGGGAAATTCTATTCTTGTTTACACTGCTCTTCAATATGAAGGGAATTCTTTTTTTGACTTTTCATATGGATCATGGGAAATGCATGAACTAACTGGCTTCAAATGCACAGCTTACAATCCATTAGAGGATGATCCATATTACGCGAGGGTAGGGGCGATAATGCTATTCGGGTCAACAGACTCATTGATAACAAATGAGATATGGGCTTCTGGAGCTAAATATATTCGAAATGATCCTGATGGCACAAGGCGAGGAGGAGTCGGAATACAATTTGAATCATTAGTTGACCATTCATTCTGTAACCTGCTTATTGAGCACTGTATCAATGGGATCGCCTTTAGTTCCTGCATAAGTACTGGGGTAAACATTAAAGGATTTTCTAATACCATTTCTGATTTTGCTTTTGGTAATTTCATTCCTGAATGGCCTCCGGTAAGCGAACAGACAACATCTAATATAATCTCTATCAGTGGTCTAGAAAGTAAAGCATGCGGCGCAACCCCATTATTCTTTGGAACTAATGAGAACAATGTAGTTATTACCGGACTACTTATAGATGGAAGAGCAGAAGCATCTTTATCAACTGTAACATATCAAGCTATTGGTATATCTAAATCCGGAGGGGTGCATGGTTCTATTTCTGGGATCGCAGTTAATACCAACTATGGGTTAATAGATGATATTGGCACGGGAAGCGCTGGAAGTACTGGGAAAACACTATACTTAAACTTCGTTATCAGTGGGGTATATGGTTCTATCGGTTCTGAATTTTCTGTTATTAATATAACAAACCCACAATCTAGACTGAATGTGATATTAAGTTTAAGCAATAGTTCTCTGCCAGCAATGTTAAGTTACTCATCGTACTCAACCCTCAGCCTTTCAAGTTTACATGTTGATGGCGGAACGCAAGATGCGCTAATAGAAGTGAAGAGTGGGAATTTAATAATTAATAGCTTAGATGACAGCGGTTCCACGTATGGTAAGCTTGCATATGTAGAAGACTCGGTGTTAATAATGCCCGCGATTATAATATCAACAAACAGAAATATTATAAAAGGTGCTAATGGGGTAATAAAAACACCTTCTATCATTGACTTTTTGTAAATATAGAAACAAGCCCTCAAAGGGCTTGTTTCTTATTGTATAAATATTTGTATGCCTTAATTGTTGTAAAATAAGATATTAGCAAGCATATTAGTGTATATACTATTGTATCCACTGGGTTGTGCAAATATATTGACATCCCAAACATATTAAATGTTGAGTAAATCAAAGTCTTTATTAATTGCTCTGTTCCGCAAAGGACTAATGTATAACGTCCGATCTCCAGTATAGGTGTTAATGTCATATACTTAGAGAGCACTATATTTGGAACAAATAACAGTACAGTAACAACAAAAGATAGAAGTATTCGCATTGACTCGCTTTGTATGCTGCTATAAATGCTTCCAGCGCCAAAGAAATAAGAATATATAAATACTATAAATGAAACTGCTGTTACTGAATATAACACAACTTTACTATACACACATTGTGTATTTAAATCTGTGGTTCTTATATATTTTGAAAAGTAAGCTCCTAGTGCGTAATATATTATATACAACAAGGCGCTATCAATATTTAAAAATAAAGCTGGTACAAATCCTATTTTCAATTTTGTTGATATAACAAAAATAATGAAACATATAATAAATATAATATGTTTGTTTCTTATTGTTAACAAGATGAGTGAATATATCACTATCATCACATACAGGCATGGAAGAAACCATAACGAACCGGCAAATATTTGATTGCGAATCGCTGGCAATATTTGCAATGACATTTCTTTGAACTGATCGAAAGTCGAATTATTATATAAAGAAAAGAATGCTAATGATATTATAGAAAATGCAAAATAAGGAATCATTAATTTTGTAAAACCATTCCTTATTATTGATAACAGGTCTGATAACGATTCACATCTCTTGTAGAATATACCAGATATAAAAAAGAATAAAGGAATGTGAAATGAAAAGGCTAATTGATATAGTTGCTTTCCATTATCTCCAAAATGTCCTAGATAAATCCAGAATATAGCAATTGCTTTTAATGAATCGATCCATAGAGTGCGAGTGTTCATATTTATTATCTTCATGTTTAATTAGTGTTGTAATCTTATAAAAATATTGGCAATCCAGCCCTGAATATTGAGTGTAGAAATAAACCTGCATAATTATTGAAATCCATTAGTCCATTTGGATTGAAATTATATTTTGCATGTATTCCTATGACAAAAATACAGGATAAAATTCTTAAAGCATCTACATTTAAATTCCGTTCTTTCATAAATACCACGTATATCATATATAACGTATGCAAAATTTTTAACATTATTGCAGGTAAATGAATATCGTACAACAATTATAGCTAAAGACCGCACATTCAATAATAGTCTTAGTTTTCAAGATGTACCACTAAGCGTTATCATCAAGCCAGTCTGCCCACCACTGCATCATCTCCCGGAGTGTATCAAGATAAGCTGCGTGGTTGTACACAAAACGTGTCCCCCGCTTACATGCGCCATCTGCATCTCTATTGCGTCTGTTCTGTAACTTTTAGTTGTTCTGAGTTATGAGGGGAGGATAGGTTTCACCGGGGATCGGCTTAACGCCATTTTGTGGGGTGAGCAGGTGGGACGGATTCGGGACAGTCATCCTTTTTTAACGATTGTCATGGATTGCTAACTTTTCGCATCATGGGACGTGTGAGCGCAGGGATGACGCGGTATGTTGTTGACTTAAAAGGTGGTTCTAGGAACTTCTAAGCCGTGGGTCGCAGGTTCGAATCCTGCAGGGCGCGCCATTGATAAATCAAACAGTTACCTTACGTTTTTAATTATCAATAATCTCGCAACAGGTGTCGTTACGGGTGCTGTTTAATTTCCCTCAAATAAAACTCTTAAATCCAATGCTGAAATGTTTGTAATACAATAAAACTTTGTGCTTCCCTAAAAAGGAGTCGGGTCATTTTAATTCCGTCTTGCTGCTTAGTCTGTCAACCGCTGTAGTTTGCGGGATTATCGCCTACGTAGAGCATCTATTAGCGTTGAAACCGCCACGGGGCAGGTTGCAGAGTCGACGTAAGGGAAGCTTTATTGATCATTACCAGCGTTCCCTTTGCGCTGGTCGGCGGCATGATTACCGCGCCGCTGCTGTCGCTGTTTATCATTCCGGTAGCCTACAAGCTGATGTGGCTGCGCAGGCATCGTCGCCTTGCGGCATAACGTGTGTCGCCCGCCTGCGGCGTCAAACTGTAGGCGGGTTCAGCCTACGTTTATCGTCCGAGCGCGCTGACCCGTTTGCGGTACTCGCCTGGTGTACAACCGAATTCACGGACAAACGCTTTGTGAAAAGAAGATTCGCTCGCATAACCTACCGACTCGGCAATCACCATCACCGGCAGCGCTTCACGCGACAGGGTCTGGGCGGCGATTTGCAGGCGCAGCGTTGTTAACACGGCTAAGGGCGTTGTAGCGGACACGTCGCGAAATAGCTGGGCGAAGCTCGCCCGCGACATGTGTACCCGTTGCGCCAGCGTTTCGACCGTCCAGGGATGCGCCGGTGTTTCCAGCATGTGAAGGATCACGCGGCCCAGCCGGGGATGCAGCAATAAATTGAGCACGCTTTTCGCCGTGCCAGCCTGCGATAGCCAGTCGCGAACGGCGAGGGTAAACAGCGTGGCGCACTGCTGACTGTATAAGACATCAGCGCCAGGTAAATGGCGTTCTGACTCCTGCTGTAACAGCAAAATGGCGGCGTTAAGCCAGATACTGGCGGGGCTATGCGGCGGCGGGGCAAGACATAACACTTCCGGCAACGCGGTAAGGAAATAACGTGACGTCGCGTGCAGACGTAGACTACCGCACACGATATGTGTCGGTGCTTCGCCAGACTGGCGCAAACGGTGGGCGGAGTTTTGCGGCAGAATCACCACCTTTCCCGGCGTAAGCGTCATGGCGTCGCCGGTAGGCATTTCCAGTTGCGCTTCGCCCTGCGTAACGGTATGCCAGCGAATCACCGATAGCTCGCCAGCGGCGTGCGGCAACTGCCAGTCGCCGCCTAACGGGCAATTCTTGTCGATTGAGCCCTGAGGGGCGTTAAGCGTCAATAGCCGACTAAGCGCATCCATATAGACTCCAGAACAGATTCTTTTTCAAAAATAGGGATAACCATTTTTGTCTCTGTTCACTATATTTCGGACTCAATGTCATTTCTACTCTTGTTTTTGCTAACCGCTAATTTAGACGATAAGACAAAAATTGGCGCGTTACGGATAACCCTGTCTTTTTTGACGTTATTTATACTTGTCCTGACAAACAGATGGTGATTTGGCGGAGAAAGAAGATGACACAGTATCAGGCGCTCATTATTGGTTTTGGCAAGGCAGGAAAAACGTTGGCGGCAACTCTGGCGAAGACGGGATGGCGCGTGGCGATTATCGAACAGTCCGCCAGTATGTTCGGCGGAACCTGCATCAACATTGGCTGTATTCCAACGAAAACGCTGGTGCATGATGCGGAACGTGAGGGCGATTTTTTTGTCGCCATGCAACGTAAAGCGGCGGTCGTAAATTTTTTACGCGACAAAAATTTTCATAATCTTGCCGACCTGGACAATGTCGATGTGATTGAGGGAAGGGCGGAGTTTATTGATAACCATACCTTACGGGTATTTCAGGCGGACGGCGAGCGGGTGTTACGGGGAGAAAAGATCTTCATTAATACTGGCGCAGAGTCGGTGATCCCGGCTATTACGGGCTTAACAACGACGGCAGGGGTGTTCGATAGCACCGGGCTACTCAGCCTGAGCCAGCGTCCGGCGCGCCTGGGGATTTTAGGCGGCGGTTATATTGGCCTTGAATTTGCCTCAATGTTCGCCAACTTCGGTACGAAGGTCACTATCTTTGAAGCAGCGCCGCAATTCCTGCCTCGTGAAGATCGGGATATCGCGCAGGCAATTACCCGTATTTTACAGGAAAAGGGCGTCGAGCTGATTTTAAACGCCAACGTACAGGCCGTATCCTCAAAGGAGGGCGCGGTACAAGTTGAAACGTCAGAAGGCGCGCATCTTGTGGATGCCCTGCTGGTGGCGTCGGGGCGAAAACCGGCGACGGCTGGCTTACAGTTGCAGAACGCCGGCGTGGCGGTGAACGAACGCGGCGGGATCATCGTGGATGATTACCTGCGTACCACGGCGGACAATATCTGGGCGATGGGCGACGTTACCGGTGGGTTGCAGTTTACCTATATTTCACTGGATGATTTTCGTATTGTACGCGACGGGTTATTGGGAGATGGCAAACGCAGTACCCGCGATCGCCAGAACGTTCCATATTCCGTCTTTATGACGCCGCCGCTCTCTCGTGTCGGGCTGACGGAAGAACAAGCGCGGGCAAGCGGCGCAACGGTGCAGGTGGTGACATTACCGGTGGCGGCGATCCCTCGCGCCCGTGTTATGAACGATACCCGTGGCGTACTAAAAGCGGTAGTGGACGTGAATACGCAGCGTATTGTAGGGGTGTCATTGTTATGCGTCGATTCTCATGAAATGATTAATATCGTTAAAACCGTTATGGATGCAGATTTACCTTATACGGTGTTACGCGACCAGATATTTACCCATCCTACAATGAGTGAGTCTTTAAACGATCTCTTCTCTCTCATTAAGTAAAACATAAATAACGTAGCCCTGTTAATCAGGGCTTTTTTTTGCCTGTCAGGCTATAAAAATACGCCAGGACAAATATGCTGGCGTCTGAAAGAAAAGGCTTTAGTCAGGCATAACGTATTATAACACCATTGAAATAACCCACGACTGGAAATCTCGATGTTAAAAGTTACCACACTTATTGCTTCATTATTGGCTGCGCCGCTGGCGTTTTCCGCCTCCGCCCAGCCGCTAACTGACGTTGAATATATCAGCGTTTCTGCGGTGTCAGCAACGCCGTCAATGCTTGAAGACGCTATTGCCAGACTGGCGCAAAGTAAACAGGCGTCGTCATGGAAAATTACGTCCATGCGTATTGATAATACGGGTTACGCCACTGCGATATTATATAAATAAGGAGAGCCTGAGATGGATAAATATCTTCGTCTGTTAAGTCAGGGGGATCGGCTGGGATTAACATTAATTCGCCTGAGTATCGCCATCGTTTTTATCTGGATTGGACTACTAAAATTTGTGCCCTATGAGGCAGACAGTATTACCCCGTTTGTGGCGAACAGCCCCTTTATGTCTTTTTTCTATGAACATCCGGAAGAATATCGTCAGCATCTGACTCATGAGGGCGAACTAAAACCGGAGGAACGCGCCTGGCAAACGGCCAATAATACGTATGCGTTTTCGGATGGTCTGGGCGTGGTGGAATTGATTATCGCGGCGCTGGTACTGGCTAACCCTGTTAGCCGCTGGTTAGGGCTGGCAGGCGGCGTGCTGGCATTCCTGACGCCATTTGTCACGCTGTCGTTTTTAATCACCACGCCGGAGGCCTGGGTTATGCCGCTGGGCGATGCGCATTATGGTTTTCCGTATTTATCGGGCGCCGGACGGCTGGTATTAAAAGATACGTTAATGCTGGCAGGTGCGGTGATGATCATGGCGGACTCCGCCCGTTCGTTACTTTTACAGCGACAGTAGCGACCCTCTTACCCTCTTTATGCCGCGATTCGTCGGGTGGCGCTTGCGCCATCCGACAATTTATTGATGAATGATGGACTACCCTGACAGAAGTTCCTGTTCCACCTGTTGAACCTGCGCCTCCAGCGTATTGCGAATTTCGGTTAGCGCCCGTTCCTGCTCGGAGAAATAGGCTTCCTTATCCGCAACGGAAGAGGCGAGCCGCCAGGCGTTTTCCGTTTCCAGTTGCGTTATCTCTTTCAACAGCGCGTCGATTTGCGTGCGGAGCTGGCGTATTTTATGGCGCAGATGTTCCAGATTATTTAGCCTGTCGCTTGCCATCATCGGTTCCAGGCCGCTTTGCAGCTGCGTCAATAACGCGCGAATTGCCGCCAGATCGGCATTCTGCCGCGCCTGATTAAGCTGTACCATCATCTGGTGCGCTTTTTCTTTCAATTCATCGGCGACCACATCCGGGTGACACAGGCGGCTGGCCTGACGCCACAAACGTTTTAATTCACTGCGTTCGTCAGCCGACAAACGTTGATCGCGGGCGTAGCGGAATTGCGCTTCCTGCTGCTGCTCCCGGTACTGGTGATAGTCCTGTTCCGCATTTTCCTGCGCCTGGCGGAATGCGCTGTCGTCCTGATGGGAAAAATCCGCTTCCAGCTCGCGAATTTCCGCCAGCAACGCGGTAATTAATTCCGTCTGCTGCTGGATTCGCTGACGGATTCCCACCGCTTCGCGCGAGGCGGCATTCAATCCTGTCCACTGCTGTTTTAGCGTTGCCAGTTGATCCACGGCCTGGGAAATAAATTGCAGGCAGGATTGATAATCCTTTTCCCGGCGTTTTATTTCGGCTTCTTGCTTACGCTGCATACTCACCGCGAGCTGTTTACGCAACTCCAGAATACGGCTCATCAACGGCCCGAGGCGCAGATGATAGAGGTCGTTGAAATCGTCGAGGATTTGTACCCGCGCATTTCGTTTGTCAATCAGATCGCGAAGCTGGGCTTCAAGCGCTTTCAGCTCCAGTTTACTGGCGGCAATAGAGGGATCTTGCCACGTCGAGAGCGCCCGTTGAGCCTGTAGCCAGGCGGCGATCTCTTGCATGGCGTCACTGAATCGACGAGCTTCAATCGCCTGGGCAATCGCGCTGATTACGGCATCCTGCGGCTCATTTTTCAGGTAGATGAGCTGCTGACGGATAATCTCTTCGTCCTCAAGTTCAATGGCGCTTTTGATGATCTCTAAACGTTTGATGATCTTATTCATGACGTTGATGCCTGGCGTGGCTCAAAAACGGATAACAGATACCAGGTCTGATTCACCTTTTTGAAAATACTGAAAAAATACTAAATGTATTCTGTAGGGTGTCGTACTTTTCGTCCAGAGTTATTCACATATTTTATACTCGGCGTCTGTCACCCGTAACGTTCTATATCGGCGCGCACTCTTTTCTTTTTACTCCCCGCGACATCTTTTTTTACAAGATAACGTTAACGTCCGGAGTTGAGCCTTGACAAACGATTGCGCCTTGCGGCAGCGAGAGCGAAATGTTAAAAGGTGCCCTCAATAAAAACGATACAGGGGTAGGACGTGAAAAACGCGTCAACTGCATCCGGCGCCAGCGTGTCGGATGCCGCGTCGAATAATGAACCGACGCTTCAACGGGGGTTGCAAAACCGCCATATTCAGCTAATCGCGCTGGGCGGCGCCATTGGCACCGGACTGTTTTTGGGCATCGGCCCGGCGATTCAAATGGCGGGGCCGGCTGTTTTGTTGGGCTATGGCGTTGCCGGGATTATCGCTTTTCTCATTATGCGCCAGTTGGGTGAAATGGTCGTGGAAGAGCCGGTTTCCGGATCGTTTGCCCACTTCGCCTGGAAATATTGGGGGCCGTTTGCGGGCTTTTTGTCGGGCTGGAACTATTGGGTCATGTTTGTGCTGGTCGGGATGGCGGAGCTGACCGCGGCGGGCATCTATATGCAGTACTGGCTGCCTGATGTACCAACATGGATATGGGCGGCGGCGTTTTTTATTATCATTAATGCCGTAAATCTGGTGAACGTTCGTCTGTATGGCGAAACGGAATTCTGGTTCGCGCTGATTAAAGTGCTGGCGATTATCGGCATGATAGGTTTTGGTCTGTGGCTGCTGTTCTCCGGCCACGGCGGCGAACATGCCAGCATTGATAACCTCTGGCGTTATAACGGTTTCTTCGCAACCGGTTGGCATGGTTTGCTTCTGTCGCTGGCGGTGATTATGTTTTCTTTTGGCGGACTGGAGCTGATCGGCATTACTGCGGCGGAAGCGCGCGATCCGCAAAAAAGCATCCCGAAAGCGGTGAATCAGGTGGTATACCGTATTTTGCTGTTCTACATCGGTTCGCTGGTGGTGTTGCTGGCGCTCTATCCGTGGGTAGAGGTGAAATCCAATAGCAGCCCTTTTGTGATGATCTTCCATAACCTGGACAGTAATGTGGTGGCGTCGGCGCTGAATTTCGTTATTCTGGTCGCGTCGCTTTCGGTGTATAACAGCGGCGTTTATTCGAACAGCCGAATGCTGTTCGGCCTGTCCGTACAAGGCAATGCGCCGAAATTTTTAACTCGCGTCAGCCATCGCGGCGTGCCGGTGAACTCGCTGATACTTTCCGGAGCGATTACCTCGCTGGTGGTGCTGATCAACTATCTGTTGCCGCAAAAAGCGTTTAGCCTGTTGATGGCACTGGTTGTCGCGACGCTATTGCTAAACTGGATAATGATCTGTCTCGCGCATTTACGTTTTCGCGCGGCGATGCGTCGTAAAGGGCGCGAGACGCAATTTAAGGCGCTGTTCTATCCCGCCGGAAACTATTTGTGCATTGCGTTTCTGGCGCTGATTCTGGTGTTAATGTGTACGATGGACGATATGCGATTGTCGGCGATTTTGCTGCCGGTATGGATTGTATTTCTGTTTATCGCGTTTACAGTTTTGCGCCGTAAGGCTCATTAACTTTTTTGCCCGATCCCATGCTCATGCGATCGGGCAATCCATTAATGCCGCAATGTCCCCGACAGCGCGCGAATATCGCTGCCGGTCGGCGTCTGATGAATACGCAAGCCGAACTCTTCCACCACGGCAAAAATATGGTCGAAAATATCGGCCTGAATGCTCTCATATTCCAGCCACACGACGGTATTGGTAAAGGCGTAGATCTCTATCGGCAAACCATGATCGTCAGGCGCCAGTTGGCGTACCATCAGCGTCATGTCTTTACGGATGCGCGGATGGTGGCGTAAATATTCGTTCAGATAGGCGCGAAATGTCCCGATATTGGTCATTCGGCGGTGATTTAAGGCTGATTCCGGCGCATCCAGTTGTTTATTCCATTCATCGATTTCCTGATGACGATTGGTAAGGTACGGCTTTAACAGTTGCGCGGTTAACAGCCGCTGTTTTTCATCATCATCCAGAAAATGGATACTGGTCGCGTCAATATTAATGCTGCGTTTAATCCGCCGTCCGCCGGACGCAGACATGCCGCTCCAGTTTTTGAACGAGTCGGAAACCAGCGACCAGGTGGGAATGGTGGTGATGGTATTATCCCAGTTGCGTACTTTTACCGTGGTTAAGCCAATATCAATGACCGCGCCATCTGCGCCATATTTCGGCATTTCCAGCCAGTCGCCCAGTTTGAGCATATCGTTGGCGGAAAGCTGTATACCGGCAACCAGGCCAAGAATCGGGTCTTTAAAGACCAGCATTAATACCGCGGCCATCGCGCCCAGCCCGCTGATTAAAATTGCTGGTGACTGGCCAATCAGTAGTGAGATCATCAGAATGCCGACGATAATTGCGCCGATGAGCTTAATGCCCTGAAATATTCCTTTTAGCGGCAACTGAGAGGCGGCAGGCCATTTTTGCGATAGATTGAAAATCACGTCCAGCAGAGAAAATAACGACAGCAGGGCGTAGGTCATAATCCATAACTGCGCGCAGGTCGTCAGGATATCCGCAGCCTCACTGCCTTTTTGTAGCCAGAGCGCGGCCTGAATATTGACAATGATGCCTTGCAGCGTAAAAGCCAGACGATGGAATAATTTATTCTGGGTAATAATTTGCAGCCACAGGCGGGAACTGGCGCTGGCACGTTTTTCGAAAGCGCGCAGTACTATCCAGTGCAAAATAATATGCACGACAACTGCCGTCAGAAAAATAATACCAAATATCACCACCAGCGACGTGGTGTGATTCATTTCAATTCCCGCTAAATCTTCTACCTGGGATATCAATTCCTGCATAATCTCTCCTTTATAAACAGCAGCCTATGATGACTGCTGAATGGCATTTATGCAAATCAGGACGCTCGCGCTTCAGGCATAATCAGCAACAGACGGGTAAAAGCGCCTCTGGGGTTATCCATACGCTATATTTTATCCAGCGCCCCATAAACGTCGTTATTTTACGCCACCCCATTTTTTTGAACAGGCGCCAGTTCGTCAACAATGGATGAAAACATTTTAACCAGAATGCTTAAAACGATTGCAATGTTTCTGTCGGATGATGATTAGCACCGTCGTACCTCTCAACAATAACATTAAGGAACATCGGATGACCCAAAAGCGTACCCTGCTAAAATACGGCATACTCTCGCTGGCGCTGGCCGCGCCATTATCTGCCTGTGCGTTTGACTCTCTTACGGTATTTGGCGATAGCCTTAGCGATACCGGGAATAACGGTCGCTGGACCTGGGATAGTGGTCAAAATAAGCTCTACGACGAACAGTTGGCCGAACGATTTGGGCTGGCATTAAGCCCTTCCAACAATGGCGGTTCTAATTATGCCGCCGGCGGCGCGACGGCGACCCCGGAATTAAACCCGCAGGATAATACCGCGGATCAGGTACGGCAGTGGCTTGCCAAAACGGGGGGAAAAGCCGACCACAACGGTTTGTATATTCACTGGGTCGGCGGAAACGATCTGGCGGCGGCCATCGCGCAACCAACCATGGCACAGCAAATAGCCGGTAATAGCGCCACTAGCGCGGCGGCGCAGGTAGGACTGTTACTGGATGCCGGCGCCGGGCTGGTCGTGGTGCCAAACGTACCGGATATTAGTGCGACGCCAATGCTTCTGGAGGCGGTAATCACCGCCGGGCTGGGCGCAGCGGCGCCCCCGGCGCTAAAAGCGGCGTTAGATGCGCTGGCGGAGGGAGCTACGCCCGATTTCGCCAGTCGGCAACAGGCGATCCGCAAGGCGCTGCTGGCGGCGGCTGCAACGGTAAGCAGCAATCCATTTATTCAGCAATTGCTCGTTGAACAACTGCTGGCGGGCTATGAAGCGGCGGCAGGGCAGGCGTCAGCTCTGACCGATTATTATAATCAGATGGAAGAGAAGGGGCTGGAGCAACACGGCGGCAATATAGCCCGTGCCGATATCAACGGCCTCTTTAAGGAAATTCTTGCCAACCCGCAGGCGTTTGGTCTGACAAATACCGTAGGTATGGCCTGCCCGCCAGGCGTATCCGCTTCGGCGTGCTCCTCGGCGATGCCTGGATTTAATGCGTCGCAGGACTATCTGTTTGCCGATCATTTACATCCCGGTCCGCAGGTCCATACCATTATTGCGCAATATATCCAGTCGATCATTGCCGCGCCGGTACAGGCGACATACCTGAACCAAAGCGTTCAGTCGATGGCGCAAGGCAGTCGTACCACGCTTGACAGCCGTTATCAGCAGCTTCGCCAGGGGGAAAATCCTGTTGGTTCACTGGGCATGTTCGGTGGATACAGCGGGGGATATCAACGTTATGATAATAATGAGGCCGACGGGAGCGGTAATCATAATAATCTGACGGTTGGCGTCGATTATCAGCTTAACGAGCAGGTACTGCTGGGAGGGCTGATAGCCGGTTCTCTGGATAAGCAACATCCTGACGATAATTATCGTTATGACGCCCGCGGTTTTCAGGCCGCCGTATTCAGCCATTTACGCGCCGGTCAGGCGTGGCTGGATAGCGATTTACACTACCTGTCCGCTAAATTCAGTAACATTCAGCGCAGTATCACGCTCGGTGCGCTAAGACGGGTGGAAGAGGGCGAAACCAACGGTCGGCTGTGGGGCGCGAGGTTAACCAGTGGTTATGATTTTGTCATGATGCCGTGGTTAACGACCGGACCGATGCTGCAATATGCATGGGATTACAGCCACGTTAATGGCTATAGCGAGAAGCTCAATACCAGTACATCAATGCGTTTTGGCGACCAAAACGCCCATTCGCAGGTGGGTAGCGCTGGCTGGCGTCTGGATCTTCGCCACAGCATCATTCACTCCTGGGCGCAGATTAATTATCGCCGTCAGTTTGGCGATGATACGTATGTGGCGAACGGCGGCCTTAAATCGACCGCGCTGACGTTCAGCCGCGACGGAAAAGCGCAGGATAAAAACTGGGTTGATATCGCGATTGGCGCAGATTTTCCGCTGTCGGCAACGGTGTCCGCCTTCGCCGGGCTGACGCAAACGGCAGGGTTAAACGATGGCAATCAAACCCGTTATAACGTTGGGTTTAGCGCCCGATTTTGATGACACGCCAGGGAGGGCCAACCCCGTTCGTTCGTGACACGATGAGCCGAAAGCGCAACGGTAAGTTTTATAAAAAGTAAGTATTTTCAAAAATGTGGGTGAAGCCTGTGACGTCGTTTGTAAATTATCGTATAAGCGGAGTTTACGTTTTTGGCGGGGCGCAGGTATGAATAAAGAGTCCATATTTCGTCAGTTGGAGCTACGGCTGGCCGGATGTTCACTAACAGCCGACGCGTTAAGCGGGTTTAGCGCAATGGCGATTGCCGACAGTCTCAGGCAAAAACGCAGCATTATTAGTCACCATCTTAATAACTTGCATCGTGAGCAGCGGGTGGTCAAAGTGAATAGCCGCCCGGTGCTGTTCCTGCCCGTCGAGGCGCTACGTCGTCACCACCGGCTGGCGGTTCGACAGGGGGATTACGCGTCCATTCAGGCGCTGTGCGCGGAGCGGCAGGACAGTCTGGAGCTGCTCATTGGCGCGCAGGGCAGCTTGCAGGAGTCCCTGCGTCAGTGTAAGGCGGCGATCAGTTATCCCGGCGCGGGCTTGCCTTTGCTGCTGCGCGGCCCGACGGGGACAGGAAAAAGTTTTTTGGCGCGTCAGCTTTGGCAGTACGCCATTGAACAGGGCATTTTGCCCCCGGAAGCGCCCTTTACCGTGTTTAACTGCGCCGAATACGCTAATAACCCGGAATTGCTGACGTCAAAATTATTTGGTCATGCCAAAGGTGCGTTTACCGGCGCAGACAGAGCGGTATCCGGGTTAATTGAGACCAGTAATGGCGGCGTATTGTTTATCGATGAAGTGCACCGTTTACCGCCGGAAGGGCAGGAAAAACTGTTCCATTTTATGGATAACGGCACCTGGCGTCGCTTAGGCGAAAGCAGCGATGAACGCAGCGCCACGGTACGTCTGATATTCGCCTCTACCGAAGATCTGGAAAAGCACTTTCTGGCGACATTTATTCGCCGGATACCGGTCATTGTCAAAATTCTGCCTATCGCCGAACGCGGACAGTATGAGCGGCTGGCGTTTATTCACCATTTTTTCCGTCGCGAGGCGCAGCGTCTTCATCACGATTTGTCGCTGGATAGTGAAATTATCAGCCAACTGATGCAGGAGACCCTGGAAGGGAATGTCGGCGGCCTGGAAAATCTCATTCGTAATATTTGCGCCAGCGCCTGGACTTTCGGCCAGCGTGACGATGGGGTACTGGAAGTAAAAGCCGGGCAACTGCCGGATCGTCTGCTGATGGAGGTGCCCTTTACCGTTCCGCAGACGGCGGAACGCATCATGATTTATCGCGAAGGTGGCGTTTTTCCGCGAGTTTCCGGTCAGCATCAGGAATATTTACGGTTGACGGAAAACATTTGCGGCCTGTGCGAAGAGCTGGCGCAGGAGAATATTTCCGCACGGACGTTTGACAAGCTGGTCTATCAAAACCTTACGTTATATCTCGATGCCTTAATGAATAAAGAGAGCCCTCGCGCTCGTCAGGACAAGCGGCTGCGTTTTATCGAAGATGTCGGGAAAGCGATCGCTGCACATTACGATCTCGAACTGAATGAGGAATTCGCTTATCTCACCGGACGTTACCTTACCAGCCTGCCGTTAACGCCGGTGG
Organism: Salmonella sp. A1325; assembly: GCF_056991255.1. Lineage (NCBI taxonomy): Bacteria > Pseudomonadati > Pseudomonadota > Gammaproteobacteria > Enterobacterales > Enterobacteriaceae > Salmonella > Salmonella sp. A1325. The sequence continues at coordinate 315,998 of NZ_JAMLWO010000003.1, forward strand.
AGGCGTCGCCATCGGTTCGCCATGTGATGCTGCGCTGGCTGGAGGATGCGCCGGGGCTGGCGCAGCGTGTGGCGCAAAAACTGCTGGACGTGGTAAATAATAAATATGATTTGTTAATCGACACGCTCGACAGACTGGTCGTGGCGGCCATCGTCAGTAATGCCATTGACGCCACTAGCGGCGGTAAGGTAAAAGCGCTGATCATCGCGCATGGTTATTCGACCGCCAGCAGCATTGCAGGCGTGGCGAACCGTCTGATTGGCGAAAAGATTTATCATGCGATGGATATGCCGATGGAGGTCGCGTTTAGCGATGTCAGCCGGGCCATTGTCGATTATCTCCAGCATACGGATACCCGCGCAGGCGTCATGGTGCTGATCGATATGGGATACACCAAAGAGATCGCCGATGCGCTTTTGAGCGTAATTCATGGCCCGCTGGTGGTGGTCGATAACGTTACGACGCGTCTGGCGCTGAACGTGGCCAGCGAGATCGCGCTGCAAAAAAACATCGAACAGATCGCCGAAGAGATCGTCCCGTTAAATCAGTCGCGCTGGGATGTCTTCTGGCCCGCGCAGAAAAAAGCGCGCGCGCTGCTGGTGACCTGTATTACCGGCATCGGGACGGCGTTTAAATTTAAAAATTTGATGGAAAAAAGTCAGTTGACCGACTTTGATATTAATATCATCGCCTGTGAATATACCCGCCTGAAAAACAGCCGGATGGCGGCCTCGTTGCTGAATCAGTATGAAGTGATTGCGGTTGTCGGCACCATTGACCCGCAGCTGGCGGGCGTTCCCTGGGTGGGGATTGAAGAGCTGCTTGGCGAGCAGGGGTATGCGCATTTAAGTCAGTTATTAAGCGGTTATCTTAACGATAAACAGATTGCGTTAATTAATAAAAATATGGTTCGCGAATTTTCGTTGCATAATGTGGTTAATTCGCTGACCATTCTCAATGCCAATAAGACGATAGGGCATATCGAAACGATTATTGCCGAATGGCAAAATACGCTGGGCTTCAGCTTTAATAATAATTTGATTATTAGTTTATATGTTCATTTGAGCTGTATGATTGAGCGACTGGTCATGCGCAATGAAATTACCCACTATAAAAACATGACGGAATTTAACGAGCGGCATGGTGAATTTATCGCGATGGTAAATCATTCGTTTCAGCGATTGAAAATTCTTTATAACGTGGCGCTGCCGGTAGCGGAAATTGGCTATATCCACGATATTTTCGAATTACGGATAGAGGATTTTCGCTGGTAGCCGCGGTAGTTCAGGAAAAAAGGGGCGCTAGCGCCCCGCAGAAGAAAGGCCTGATGGCGCTACGCTTATCAGGCCTACAGATTGCTTTGTAGGCTGGATAAAGCGAAGCCGCCATCCGGCATAACTATTAATATTCAACTTTCCACATATACCGGCGGGTGGTCAGTGGGTGGTTACGGGCTGTCGCCAGAGCGAGGTTATAAACGTCCAGCACACAGTTGTGCAACAGACCGCAGAAGTATTCGCCAACGTCGGTGGGCAGATCCTGAATGCCGAGTTTATCCGCATCGATCAACTGCAGTTTTCCCTGATAGCGTTCAATAAAGCGAATCGCACGATCGTCCAGCGGGCGAGTGCGACCACTGCTTTGCAGCAATATAAACGGCGTGCCCGGCTCGGTGATTTCGAACGGTCCGTGGAAATACTCTCCGCTATGTATGCTGGCGGAGTTGATCCACTGCATTTCCAGCAGAATACAGACAGACTCCTGATGCGCGGCGCCGAAAGAGGGGCCGCTGCCCATCATATAGACCACCTTCTCATCCTTCCATTCGGCGGCGAAACGCTGAGCATCTTCTTGTACCTGCCGTTGGGCGCCGTGAACAACGTCGCTAAAGCGCCCAAACGCGCTGACTAACTCATCGTATTGCGCATAGACCTCTGTTTGGGCGAGAATTTCCAGCGCCAGCCACAGGCTGTATGCGGCTTTTTGTTGTGCAGGGTCGACCGTTTCCGGATAACGCGCCCACTGATATTCAATGATGTAGTCGCTGTATTCGCACAACGGCGTGTCAGGTTGGTAAACCAGACCGATGGTCGCCGCTCCTTTTTCACGCGCCACGCGGGCGGCTGCGACGGTTTCCGCCGTATTGCCCTGCTGCGAGGCAAGAATAACGACGCTATTTTTTCCTAATGCTTTTGGTGTGGCGTGGACAAATTCATTACTGGTGATATAACCGACAGCCAGTTTTGACGCTTCACAGTCCAGAAAGTATTTCCCTGGCCAGAAGCCGGTTAATGAACCGCCGCAGCCGACAAACCAGACACGTTCAATGTTTTGTTTACCTAAAATATCGCTAATAATACGGCGGGCATTTTCATGAGCAATAGACATATTTATCTCCTTAGCGTGTAGCGCGTCCTCCGCAACAGCGCGGATAATAACGAGCATTAATAAAAATTAAATTTCTTGCTTACTTTTCATTTTTTGATGGAATTGCGGATCTTTGGGTATCGCCGGATTAATGCCTTTTTGCGGGGGTAATATCGCGCATAGCATTTGTAGCGGAATGATATATTCAAAGACGGCAAAGTCCTCATCATTGACAAACGGGAAATTCAGATTCAGACCATTATTTTCTACCTGCGGGCCGATGCGGTAAATAGACGGCGTCCACTCACCGAGTATTTGCGCCAGCCGATCCTGACGCGCGTCAGGCTGCGGGTCGAGCATAATGAGTGCGGATTGCGCATTAAAGGCATTGTAAATACCGTGAATAAACTCCTCGAATTCGTAGCCCGACACCGGGCAGCGCAACGTCTCCAGCATCTTGAGCGCACCCTCCTGCACCGTACCGAACAGCGTTGCCGGGCCGGTCAGACGAATATCTGCGCTATCGCGCAGCGCCAGCGCATTGGTTTGCGCCCACGCCTGCGAGGCGGTAATCAGCGCGGGCAGGTGGTTAAAGGTCTTTTCCATCCGCAGCAGCAGTGACCGGCGCTGTTCGCCGTCCAGCCGCTGTTGCTGCCCGGCGACGGCGAGCGCCAGCAGCATCAAATTGAGAACCGTGCAGTGATAGCCTTTTGTTTTCGCGCCAGCGGTTTCTTCGCCGCAGGGAACGGTAAGGATATAATCCGCCGCCCGGTCGATAGTCGCAGGCGCCACGCCAGCCATTGAGGCGGTGATATGACCAACATTGCGGGCGCGCTCCATCGCCGCCAGCGTTGAGAGGCTGCCGCCGCCCTGGGAGATGCCGACAACCAGCGCCTTGCCGCTGCGTGCAAGCGTCTCGTCGTCAAGCATAAACGGCCAGCAGACATCCACCGGCAATGCGCACCAGCGCTGCATAAACGCGCGAGCGGTCAACGCGCCGTGGTATGACGTGCCGGAGCCTGTCAGAATAATGCGGGTGACGTCGCGTTCCGTTAGCGCCTGCGACGCGCGCCAGAGATCTTCCCGCGTCTGCGTCAGCATCTCCAGCAGGCGAAGGGGCGTCTCGTTCATATAGTCTTCTACTTGCATAGTGTTACCTCTCGTCAAAGCAGGCCCAGCGCGCTGGCAAGAAGCCCAAACGCGACGGTGCCTAACAGGATCCAGTTAATGTTCACGCCCTTACGGATAAGTTTGTACATGCCGAGCGTGAAGAGCAGCGGCAGCAGGGAAGGGAGGATTTTGTCAATAAAATCCTGTACTTTCATGGTAGTCTGCCCGGCGGTAAAGCTCAGCGGGGTTGTAATGTCGATCATGCTGGCGGTCATGGCGCCGACGACCATCAACCCGACGATTGACGCGATATAAGTCACCCTGTCCATCAGCCCGCTTTGCCAGAGGCGCATCAGCCAGGTGGTCCCCGCCCGGTAGCCCAGTTTGAGGGCGTACCAGCGGCAGAGGATGTGCGGAATGTTATAGACCAGTAGGGCGAGAATCGGCCCCAGAATGCTGCCCTGCTGGGCAAAGTAGATCCCCATCCCGGCGGCGATAACTTTCAGCGATCCCCAAAAGATGGAATCGCCGATCCCGGCTAGCGGCCCCATCAGGCTGGTTTTAACGGCATTGATCGACTCTTCGTTAAAGTCCGGGTTGCGTTGATTTTCCTCCTCCATCGCAATCGACAGGCCAAAGACAAACGTTGACAGATGCGGCGTGGTATTAAACAGCACCAGATGGCGCTGTAAGGCGCGCCCCAGTTCGGCGGGGTCCTGGTAGATACGCTTTAGCGCTGGCGACATAGCGAAGGCATAGCCCATATGCTGCTGGCGTTCATAGTTCCACGATCCTTGCAACGTAAAGGAGCGCCAGAAAACGCTGCGTAAATCGCGGGCGGTGATGCGGCTTTCGCTTTGCGAGTGAGCCTGTGCGTCGTCGATCAGGGTCTGCGTCACTTCACTCATGATTAGCCCTCCTGTTGGGATGTGTTAAGAAACTGGCTGATAATGAAAGCCAGCACCACGGCAAACAGCGCGATGGCGATGATGTCCAGTTTGGTATATGCGGCGATCAGAAAGCCCAGCCCAAGGTAAGGCATTAATTTGCTGCTAAGCATCATGCTGATCAGCAACGCGAAACCCAGCGCCGGCAAAATCTTACTGGCGACAACCAGGCCATTGGTAATAAAGGCGGGAATGGCGTCGAGGAACCAGGTGACGGCGGCAGAACCGAGCAAAATGGCGAAAAAGACCGGCAGAAAACCGCTTAGAAAATAGAGCAGCGTTGGGCCCCCCAGGTGCATAACGGCAACCATCCGGGTATTACCCTGCGCCGCATAACGATCGGCCATGTGGCCAAAGCGGGCGTTAACCACGCGCACCAGGACGCCGAGGGTCTGCGCGAGCATAGAGATAGGAATCGCGATGGTCAGCGCCGCTTCGGGCCCGCGCCCGGACATAATAGAAAACGCGGTCGCCAGTACCGAACCGGTGACGACATCAGGCGGTACCGCGGCGCCGATAGCGACGTTACCTAAAAAGATCAGTTCCAGCGTCGCGCCGATCAGAATGCCTTCGTGTAAATTGCCGCAGACCAGACCGGTGAGGGCGCACATCACCAGCGGACGGTCAATCATCGACACGCCGAGTAAACGCCCGTCAAGAATACCTAGTGCGGCAATCAGGCCGAGCAGCGTTGCGGTGAGCAACATAGTGACCTCCGGGTTCAGAGTTTATCGTTAAGCAATTCGGCGGAATGAGCCGGAACCTGGCGCATTTCCAGACGGATGCCTTTGGCTTTTAGCGCCTGGCTATCGGCAATCTCCTGCTCGGTCAGGTATATGGCTTTGCCGAACTGCTGCGCGCCCTCTTTTTGCGCGATACCACCGTAGTTGATAACGCTAATCCCTGGCACTTTCTCGGCGAAGGCGAGGGTTTCGGCGGTATTTCCCAGCACCACCATCACTTTTTTGTGATCCAGCTTGCCGCTGGCGAGTTTTTCCGCCGCCTGTTCCACCGTGATAATGTCCAGCGACACGCCAGCGGGTTTTGCCAGACTTAATGACATAGAGACAAACGCGTCGCCGGCGGCGTTAGCGTTAGCGACGATGATATGGTCGATATCCAGCGCCCGGGTCCAGGCGAAGACCACCTGGCCGTGCAGCAGGCGGTAATCAATGCGCACTAATTTGATCATGGGATTCTCCCTGTAGGTCAGCGGATGGTTGTGTTATTAGCGTGTTGATAAAGACAATGGATTCACGCGCCGCATTGGTGGCGTAGGTAATGGCCGCGTCTGTGCTTTCTTCTTCACAGAGTAAAAACTCCAGCAGCAGGGTCATGTTGACGCCAGCCACCACAAAAACGTGACGGTGACGCATCAGCACTTTCGCGGCGCTATTGTTGATGCTGCCTCCGAGCAGATCGGTAAACACCACCACTTCTTCGCCGTTGGCCTGCGCGATCAGATTTTCGAGGGTTTGTTCAAGCTGCTCCGTGGTGACGATATCGCCATCGTAGGCGCAAACCGGTGTCACGCCGTGTTCGTCGCCAATCAGCAGCGATAGACTGTTAATAAGTCCGCGGGCAAAAGGGCCATGGCTGGCTACATAAACATGTCTCACCCGTTTTCTCCTTCATCCAGATAGGGGGTATCCAGATATGGCAAACGGCGTGCCAGTTTTAAATGTTATTTATTTTCAATGGGTTGAGAGAGGAAGTTAACACTGGCGATGTAAAACCTGGCACTTCGCGCCATTGATCATTGAGGAACCTGGCAGAAAGGTGAAAAAAGCCGGACGGGCGTCCGGCTTAGGCAGGGGATTAAACTTCCGTCAGTGTGGTTTCAAGCGGCAGACGTGATTTCGGCAGCCCGGCGTTGAAGTCCTCGACGCTATGATGGCCGACTGGCACCACGACCAGACTGGTATAGCCTTTTTCTTTCAGACCAAATTCAGCGTCGAGCACCTCGGCGTCGAAACCTTCAATGGGGACGGCGTCGAGACCCATCGCGGCGACGCCCAGCAGAAAGTTGCCGACGTTCAGATAGACCTGTTTCGCCATCCACTGGTGATCATCTTTTAGCGAGACGCGGTGCATATCGGCGAAAAAGCGGCGACCTTTATCATTTGCCGCTTTAGCTTCCGGCGTAGCGAAACGGCCATCGGCTTCTTCCTGATCGACGACGCGCTCAAGCCATGCGTCATCCATTGCGGTTTTTGCGCAGAAGACCACCACATGGGAGGCGTCTAACATTTTACGTTCGTTAAACACATAATTGGCGGCGGCGGATTTTGCGACACGCGCTTTGCCCTCTTCCGTACTGGCGACAATAAAGTGCCACGGCTGGGAATTGGTGCTGGAGGGGCTGTACTGTAGTAGTGTTTTTATTTTATCCGCTTCTTCGGCGGTCAGTTTTTTGCTGGGATCGAACGCCTTAGTGGAGTAGCGCTTTAAGGCGACAGAAACGATATCCATAAATGCTCCTGGTTGGTTTAGTACCCTTTTGTATCAGCAGGGTACCGGGTTATCGGTAAAAAGATAAGGGAGGAAAATGCGGAAACGGTTATTACATCAGCGCGGCCGCAGGCGCAGTTGCTCTCTTTTAGGCAGCCCGTCTACGACCAGATTCCATGAGTCATTTATCAAATCGTTGAGTAGCGAGACGGTGATATCCTCACCCGCATAGACTGAAATCCAGTGTTTCTTATTCATGTGATAGCCAGGCGCAATGCTGGGGTAAATTTGTTGATTTACCAGGGATTTTTGGGGATCCGACTTCAGGTTCACCACTGGACGGCAGTGATGTTCAGTGAAAAGCATGAATATTTTGCCGCCGACTTTAAACACATCGTACTGTGGGCCGAAAGGCCAGCAGTGTTCGGTAAAAGGCAGTTCCAGCGCAAAGCGTTTTGCACAGGCGTGCAGTATTTGACCGTCCATTATTGCTCCTCGCGAGTCAGCGCGCGCCACATGGCTTCGAATCCCAGCGCAATATATTCGCCAGCGCGAGCGGGATCGCGCGCGGCGAAATCCATTGTTGTTTCAGCCAGCGCCAGAAAAAGGCCGTCGCCGAAGGCGCGGTACTCATCCGACATAAACACCATCAAAACGGAACGATGACATAAATCGCGCAATTCGGGGAACATATCGTCGGCCCGTTGTTCCGTCTCTTTGGTGAGCTTTTCGCTGACGGCCAGTTGACGGATCGCCCGATGGCGCGCGGGATGGTTCAGACCCCAACTGATGTAACTGTTCCAGATAAAACGAGTCATCATTTTGGCATCGGTAATGGATCGATCCAGCTCCATTATCATTGACTGGCAGAGATCCTGCTTTAAATGCAAATACAACGTGTTAATCAGCTCATCTTTGGTCGCGAAATAGCGAAACAATGTTCCTTCTGCAACACCTGCGTTACGCGCAATCACCGCCGTTGAGGCGGCGATACCGGATTGCGCTATCGCCTGGGTTGCCGCTTCCAGTAATGCTTGTTTTTTGTCTTCACTCTTCGGACGAGCCACTACACGTTACCCTTATGTCTGTAAAAACATGATTGAATCATGCCCGTTGTCGCGTCGCAACGGTGAATGTCAACCTTTGAAAAGTACCTTGACGGCGTATCTTTGCTTTCTATAATGAGTGCTTACTCACTCATAATCAAGGGCTGCCGCATGAAGTGGTAGAAAAGCATATTGCAGGCCATGCGATAAGCTGTCTCACAATTTGTGTGGTTATTACTATGCTTATTGCTGTTGCCGTAAATGTGCGGTGCGGGAGCCGCTGACGAGTTTGATAGAGGGGAGAGCACGATGACCATTTCCGCTCAGGTTATCGACACGATTGTCGAGTGGATTGATGATAATTTGAATCAGCCGTTACGTATTGATGATATTGCCCGTCATGCGGGGTATTCCAAGTGGCACCTGCAGCGCCTTTTTATGCAGTACAAAGGGGAGAGTCTGGGGCGCTACGTGCGTGAACGGAAGCTAAAACTGGCGGCGCGCGACCTGCGCGACACCGACCAGAAGGTGTATGATATTTGTCTCAAGTATGGTTTTGATTCGCAGCAAACCTTTACGCGCATTTTTACCCGCACGTTCAACCTGCCGCCAGGCGCTTATCGTAAAGAAAAGCATGGCCGTACGCATTGAAATGTTTAATCGGCCAGCGAAAACCAGCGCCGCCAGATAAAGCGAATAACATAATATTCCAGCGCGCCGAGCAACAGAAACCATAAACAAAACAACAAAGTATAAAGCTGGTTGAGATCCATAAGATGAAAGATCCCGACCAGTTTTTGCGCCAGCGCAAGGCCGAGCGAAGGGGCGGGCAGCAGCAGGCTGGAGAGCAACGCCATCAGCAAAATACCGGCAGCGGTCATCAATGATTCAAGCGGGTGTTTCATGGCTTTGTTAAACGTAAGTTAAAACGCCATTGTCCGGGATATCGCCTGGTAAGGCAAATATGCTGTCTATTGTCCCGCCCAGATTTCACAATGTTTTTGTACCAGACCTATCAGCGATCCGCCGTCGGCAATAAACTCCCGCATATATTGCGCTTCGTTACCGCCTTTTTTCACCTGCAGACGTAGCGCGTCAATGGCGCTGTCGGCGCCCAGCTTGCGCGCCGAGGGGGTAACGTTGTCCAGCAGACGCAGCGTATCATCTGCCAGGCGACGGCGGTCGCCGGTATAGACATCGGTTAGCACGCCCTCCAGACCATAGCGGCAAGCCTGAAAACGGTTGAATTTATATAACAGATAGTCTTGTTCCTGCGGTTTAAAGGGACGCTCGGTCAGCAGCCAGTGCGCGGTCGCCTGAATCAACCCTGCCATATTGATGGCATGATCAAGAGTGAGCGGCGTATCCATCACCCGAACTTCTACCGTGCCAAAGGCCGGGCTGGGGCGGATATCCCAGTGCAAATCTTTGATGCTGTCGATCATCGTGGTGTAAGACAGACGACGAAATAGTCCGGCAAACTCTTGCCAGTTATTGACCCATGGCATGGGACCGTTATCGGGAAAAGCGGAAAAAATATTCAGGCGCGCGCAGGCAAAACGGGTGTCAGATCCTTGCATATAGGGGGACGCGGCGGAGAGCGCAATAAAGTGCGGCACAAAATGCGACAGCCCGTGTAAAAGATAAATCGCATCGTCGCCATTCGCGCAGCCGACGTGGACATGCTGGCCGAAAACCGTCGCCTGTTGAATTAAGTAGCCGAAATTTTCCAGCGTGCGTTGATAGCGCTCATTATCACAGACCTCCTGACGCTGCCATTTTTGAAAAGGGTGCGTACCGCCGCCGCAAATGCCGAGATGGTGTTCCGACGCCGCCTGTAAAATAACGTGCTGCATGGCAGAAAGTTGGGCCGCCGCCTGGTCAATATCGCGGCAGACGCCCGTGGCCATCTCCAGCATACTTTCGGTGATATCGTGCTTAATTTCTCCCGCAGTAAGTTGGGGCTTAACGGCGTCGATCAGCGTAGAAGAGTCCTGACTTAAATCGTAGCCAGGTGGATTGATCACCTGCATCTCCAGCTCAATACCAAGCGTATAAGGTTCAGAAACGTGAAAATCATTCAGCGCCATAGCGATCTCATTTATCGGTGTATTGCGCTAAGTATAGAAGCGGGAGCGCTCCTGTCGTGGGGAAAGCGCGTTATTGCAGAAACAAGAGTAATAACGCTATTGCCACGTTGAAACCATTCTGTACGGACGGTACGTTCAGCCATCGTGGCGGCAAAGGCTGGCAGCAGATGTAATGAGATGTGCGTGGCGGTAAGCGAGGTAACTTTTGCGCTATCGAATCCCGGGAGCGTGACGCGGTCTGAAAAGGCTTTATAAACGCTCTCTTTGGCGGAGAAAGCCAGCGTCAGGGCAAGCGGAAAAGGGAGCGAGCTCGCCTGGAGAATTTGGCGCTCATCGCTATCGATAATGGACGGCGCCAGCTCTGTCGCCGTGTGCTGACTCATGATTTTTTCTATATCAATGCCGATACGCTGTCGGGATATGACGGCCAGCGCCGTTGACGCACAGTGGCTGATGCTGCCAAATAGGCCGTCCGGCCATAGCGGCTGTCGCTTGTCGCCAATACCGGGCACTGTCCTGACGCCCACCTCGCGTAGCGCATGAACGGCGGCGATGCGGCCTGCCAGATGTTCAGCTTTACGCTTGCGTCCGGCAGACTGTAGCCGATCGTGATGAGGCAGCCATAACAGGTCGTGCTCGTGAAAGCTGCTCGCATCAAAGTCGACGATATGCAGCCTGTGTCCGGCAAAGGGGAGGGGAAAATGAGATGTCCGCATCGTTTTTTGCTAATTCCCTCCCCGAATGAGGGAGGGAAGGTTGCCATCAGAAATGGGTATTAATGCTCATATACCACGTACGTCCCGGTTCGTTATAGGTGTACGCGCCAGCGCCCGCCATATAAGCGCCAGTTTGAGTATCCCTGACGGTTTGCGCGTTACCTTCACGCCACAGACGTTTGTCAAAGAGGTTATCCACGCCACCGGTCAGGCTGACATTTTTGGTCACGTCCCAGGTCGCGCTCAGGCCAACAATACTGTATGGGCTGACCGCTTGCTTATCTGTTCCGGTAACGGGGTTACCCTGATAATCATATTTCTTCGGCTCTTGTTTGCCGTACCAGGTGAAGGTCGATTGCAGAGAAACGTCCTGACGTACCTGCCAGCTCAGGGTTGAGTTAAGCGTGTACTGTGGAATAATCGACAGGCGTTCGCCGGTCTCTTTGTTTTTGCTCTGCAGCATATACGTAACGTTATTCGTCCAGTTGACGGTGTCGCTAACCGGTACGTTTAACGTGCCTTCCAGACCTTCAACGACCGCTTTCGGTACGTTCTCCCACTGATAGACATCCGTTTTGCCGTTGTTGATACGCTGCAACGGCACCGTACCCGCTTCAATCTTATTGCGGTAATCATTGCGGAACCAGGTGATGCCGGCCAGCCAGCCATCGCGTTTAAATTCCAGACCGATCTCTTTATTGATGCTGGTTTCGGCTTTCAGATCATCGTTACCCATCATATAGCAGCCGATGCCGGTACCCGCGCCAGTCGCGTAGCAACCCTGACCTTTGCTATACAAAATATAGTTTGGGTTAGTCTGGTACAGACTCGGGGCTTTATAAGCGCGGGCGATCCCCATTTTCAGGGTAAAGTCATCCCCCAGACCTTGCGACAGGTTCAGCGATGGGCTCCAGTTATCCCCCACAATACTGTGATGATCGAAACGTAGCCCCGGCGTCAGCATGGTGCTGTCGGTCAGTTCCATGTTGTTTTCAGCAAACAGAGAGAAAATTTCCGCTTTTGAATAGGGGCTACGATTGGTACTGCTGTAACCCGGGATATTTCCCCCCATAAAGGTTTGCGAGTTGGAGAGCTCGTCTTTCATACGCTGTTGGGCCCATTCGGTACCCAGCGTCAGGTTTTGATTGACCAGCAGATCGAAAGGAAGGCTCACTTCGCTGTGTAGGGTGACGTCATTCAAATCGGCATCGGCATATTTTTGCGATGCTTTGGGATCGAAAATTCCTTCTGTGCCGCCTGCCAAGCCTTCCGGCATCCGGGAGTTACGGGTATGTTCGTATTGCACCCAGTTACTGGTGGTTACGCCATTATCCCAGCCGCCGTTCCAGGTCAGAGAGTAGTTCTGCCGATAGAGGCGGTTCGTCTCTTTTCCGTAATTATCTTTCACCAGTTGGTTCGTATTGGTGTTCTGAGTATCACCGGCATAGAGGTTGCCCTGGCGACTGTAACCGGCCTCCAGCTCCAGAGACTGAAGCGGAGCAAAATCCCAACGAACCACACCGTTGATATCTTTGTTAATGACCCCCTCGCGTCCTGCCGGTAGCGTGTCGGCGTAACTCCCGGTACGTTCAGACTGATGCCCCTGGTTAATATTACGCGCATCCGCCTGCGTTTTGTCGAGGTTGCCATACAGACGGAAGCTGAAATCCCCGCCCAGCGGGCCGTTCAGGCTAAAGTTAGTGCGTTTGGTCGCGCCTTCGTCTTTATGTTCCGGCGCGTTGAAATAGGTATTCCAGGAGCCGTGCCACTCGCTACCGCCTTTTTTGGTAATGATATTGACCACGCCACCCGCCGCGCCGTTGCCGTAGCGTGCGGCGGCAGGGCCACGCAGCACTTCAATGCGTTCGATCATCTCCGGTGGCACCCACGCGGTATCGCCGCGGGTATCGCGTTCGCCGCGCCAGCCCAGGCGCACCGAGTTACGGCTGGTGACGGGTTTACCATCAATCAGGATAAGGGTGTTTTCCGGCCCCATGCCGCGAATATCGATTTGGCGGTTATTCCCGCGCTGACCGCTGGTGGAGTTGCCGGTCAGGTTTACGCCCGGCATGGTGCGGATGATTTCTGACACGTCGCGCGCGGGCGGATTTTTGCGGATCTCATCGGCGGTGATGGTGGATACGCCTGGCGCCTGTAGGTTTTGCTGGGCAGCGGTCACCACGATGGTGTCTTCATTGGTGAGCGCAGTGCTATCGGTTTTTTCTTCCGCCATCACGGGCAGAGCGGCCCCGTAAATCCCTAAATTGACCAGTAAGGTCAGGGAATGAATCTTCTTGTTCATTGTATATCCTGCTTTTCTTTAGCCACATAAGCCAAAGCGCCCGTCAAAGGCATTGGCCGGGTGGTGAAATTGTGTTCGCGCGTCCCATAGCGCGACAATACGCTATTGCAAATGCAAATAGTTATCAATAATATTATCAATATATTTCACCTTTTATATACAAAATTCATAATAAACACAGGGTTATAATGAAAGAGGCGCTGGCAACGGGAAGTGAGGCCTGGTGGAGGACGAAAACCGGGCCGGAATGGATACGGGAAAAAGACGGAAATTATCGGGTCACTTTTTGGTGGCGCGACCCGCAGGGAAACGAAACACACTCCCCGATACGGCGTGTCTGGGTCTATATCACTGGCGTAACCGATCATCATCAAAACGCGCAGCCTCAGACGATGGCGCGTATTGCCGGAACGGATGTCTGGCGCTGGAGCACGGCGCTTAGCGCTAACTGGCGCGGCAGCTACTGTTTTATTCCTACCGAGCGCGATGACGTTTTTGCCGCTTTTGCGCCGGGCGAAACGCCCGATCGGAACGTACTGCGTGAAGGCTGGCGACAGCTATTACCGCAGGCGATTGCCGACCCGCTTAATTCGCAAAGCTGGCGGGGAGGACGTGGTCATGCGGTTTCAGCGCTGGAAATGCCGGATGCGCCCCTTCAGCCGGGATGGGATCGTCCTGAAACGCCGTACTCGCCGCCTTTGATGATGCAGTGGCATAGCGAACGTCTGGGTAACTCCCGCCGCGTATGGATATTGACGACCGGAGACGAGGCGCCGGAGGAAAGACCGTTGGCTATTCTGCTGGACGGTCAATTCTGGGCGGAAAATATGCCCGTCTGGCCCGCTCTCGCCTCGCTGACTCATCAACGCCTGCTTCCCGGTGCCGTCTATCTGCTGATTGACGCGATTGATACTCAACACCGCAGCCAGGAGTTGCCCTGCAATGCCGATTTCTGGCTGGCGGTGCAGCAGGAACTGTTGCCGCAAGTCAGAGCCGTGACGCCTTTTAGCGATGATGCCGGGCGAACGGTGGTCGCCGGACAGAGTTTTGGCGGCCTGTCGGCGCTGTATGCCGGCCTGAACTGGCCGACGCGTTTTGGCTGTGTACTAAGCCAGTCAGGATCGTTCTGGTGGCCCCATCGCATCACCCCGCCGGAGGGGGAAGTCATTACCCGGCTGAAAACCGGCGCATTATGCGCGCGCGGACTGCGTATCGTACTGGAAGCCGGCGTGCGTGAGCCGATCGTGTTTCAGGCGAATCAGGCGCTTTATGCCCAACTGAATACCTCGCAGCAGTCCATTTTCTGGCGTCAGGTTGACGGCGGACACGATGCGCTTTGCTGGCGCGGCGGGCTAACGCAAGGGCTGATGCTGCTTTGGCAGCCGCTTATCGACACGCTTTAACCGGGCACATGTCCATGACAGGAGTTGAGTATGGAATTCAGTAATCCCTTCGATAATCCGCAGGGACAGTTTTACATCCTGCAAAATGCGCAGCGTCAATTCAGCCTTTGGCCAGCGGCATGTGCGCTTCCCGCAGGCTGGGACGTGGTATGCGAACCGCAATCGCAGGACGCGTGCCAGCAGTGGCTTAATACGCGCTGGACAACACTGAATCCGGCGCATTATGCCGATAAGCAGGAGGCGAAATGACGCAGCGTTTACCGTTAGTCGCCGCTCAGCCGGGGATCTGGATGGCGGAAAAACTCTCTGATTTACCCTCCGCCTGGAGCGTGGCGCACTACGTGGAACTGAATGGCGAGCTGGATGCCCCCTTGCTGGCAAAAGCGGTAGCGGTAGGGATGCAACAGGCGGATACGCTACGGATGCGTTTTACCGAAGAGAACGGCGAGGTCTGGCAATGGATAGATCCTGAGCACACCTTCGGCGAGCCCCCGATTGCCGATTTACGCGACCAGCCCGATCCGCATCACGCGGCACTGGCGTTAATGCAGGCGGATTTACGGCAAAACCTGCGCGCAGATAGCGGTAAGCCGCTGGCGTTTCACCAGTTAGTCCGCATTGATGATACCCGCTGGTATTGGTATCAGCGCTATCACCATTTGCTGGTGGATGGCTTTAGTTTCCCGGCGATAACCCGCCAGATTGCGGCGATTTATCGCGCCTGGCAGAGCGACGCCTCTACGCCGGAGTCGCCTTTTACCCCCTTTGCGGATGTGGTCGAGGAATATCAGCGCTATCGCCAGAGCGAGGCCTGGCAGCGTGACGGCGCCTTCTGGGCGCAGCAGCGCCGCGAGCTGCCGCCGCCGGCGTCAATGTCTGCCGCGCCGTTGCCGGGGCGGTCGGCGAGCGCGGATATTCTGCGTATGAAATTGAGCGCGCCGGAGGGGGCGTTTCGCCAACTGGCGGCGCACATGCCTGAGATACCGCGAGCGGATCTTGCCCTGGCGCTGGTGACGTTGTGGCTGGGACGATTATGCGGGCGAATGGATTATGCCGCCGGATTTATCTTTATGCGGCGGATGGGATCGGCGGCGTTAACGGCGACCGGGCCTGTCCTTAACGTGTTGCCGCTGGCGGTTAACCTTCATGCGACGGAAGATCTGCCAACGCTGGCGAAGCGATTTGCGGCGCAGTTAAAGAAGATGCGCCGCCACCAGCGTTACGACGCCGAACAGATTGTACGCGATAGCGGGCGAGCCGCAGGGGAGACGCCGCTATTTGGCCCGGTGCTCAACATAAAAGTATTTGATTATCATCTGGATCTTCCTGGCATACAGGCGCAAACCCATACCCTGGCGACGGGGCCGGTTAACGATCTTGAACTGGCGCTTTTTCCGGATGAAAACGGCGGTCTGGATATTGAATTGCTGGCGAATGCACAGCGTTACGATGATGCCACGCTCTCCCGCCATGCCTTACGATTGATGGCGCTTATCACGCAGTTTGCGGATAACCCGGCGCTGCGCTGCGGCGATGCGCAAATGCTGCTGGCGGAAGAACAAACGCAATTAACACACCTTAATAATACGGCGGTAACGATTCCCGCCGCCACGCTTAGCGATTTGGTGGCGCAGCAGGCGCAAAAAACGCCAGAGGCTTTCGCGTTGGCAGATGCGCATTATCACTTTACCTACCGTGAAATGCGCGAACAGGTTGTGGCGCTGGCGTACGCGCTGCGGGAACGCGGCGTTCAGCCTGGCGATAGCGTGGCGGTGGCGTTGCCGCGGTCGGTTTTCCTGACCTTAGCGCTGCATGGCATTGTCGAGGCGGGCGCCGCCTGGCTGCCGCTGGATACCGGTTATCCTGACGATCGGCTGCGAATGATGCTGGAAGATGCGCAGCCGAAACTGTTAATTACGACTCAGGCGCAGCTGGCGCGCTTTCACGATATTCCGGGGATGGAATATTTGTGTTATAGCCAACCACTACCGGTCAGTGACGACACTCCGCTGGGGCTGTCATTACCGCATCATACCGCTTACATCATTTTCACCTCTGGCTCGACGGGCAGGCCGAAAGGGGTGATGGTGGGACAAACGGCGATAGTCAACCGGCTGCTGTGGATGCAGGATCACTATCCGTTGACGGCGGATGATGTAGTAGCGCAAAAAACGCCGTGCAGTTTTGACGTCTCAGTATGGGAGTTTTTCTGGCCGTTTATCGCCGGGGCGAAACTGGTGATGGCTGAACCGGAAGCGCACCGCGACCCGCTCGCGATGCAGCGGTTCTTTGCGCAATACGGTGTTACGACCACCCATTTTGTGCCGTCGATGCTGGCGGCCTTTATTGCCTCGCTCACGCCAGCCTCGGCTGGGAAAAGCTGCGCTTCCTTAAAGCGCGTTTTCTGTAGTGGCGAGGCCCTGCCGACGGCGCTGTGCCGCGAATGGGAGACGTTAACCAACGCGCCGCTACACAATCTGTACGGGCCAACGGAGGCCGCGGTGGATGTGAGCTGGTATCCGGCCTGTGGCGATGAGCTGGCGGCTGTTGACGGCAACAGCATCCCGATTGGTTATCCCGTCTGGAATACCGGTTTACGTATTCTCGATGCGCATATGCAGCCGGTGCCGCCGGGCGTGGCTGGCGATCTCTATCTTACCGGTATCCAACTGGCGCAGGGCTATCTGGGGCGTCCGGATCTTACCGCCAGCCGTTTTATCGCCGATCCTTTTGCGCCAGGCGAACGGATGTACCGTACCGGAGATGTGGCGCGCTGGCTGGATTCCGGCGCGGTAGAATACCTGGGGCGCAGCGACGATCAGCTCAAAATTCGGGGTCAACGTATTGAACTGGGCGAGATTGACCGCGTCATGCAAACGCTGCCGGATGTTGAACAGGCGGTAGCACATGCCTGCGTCTTTAATCAGGCGGCGGCGACGGGCGGGGATGCCCGGCAACTGGTCGGCTATCTGGTGTCGCACTCCGGTTTGCCGCTGGATTTACCAGCGCTGCAGGAAAAATTACGCCAAAAACTTCCCGCGCATATGGTGCCAGTTGTGCTGTTGCAACTTGCCAGCTTGCCGCTTAGCGCTAATGGCAAGCTGGATCGCAAAGCCCTGCCGCTGCCGGACCTGACGCCACGCGTGAAAGGGCGTGCGCCGCAGTCCGCAACGGAGATTGCTGTCGCCGCGGCGTTTTCCCGCCTGCTGGGCTGTGAGATTAACGACGTTGAAAGTGATTTCTTTGCGCTGGGCGGACACTCGCTGCTGGCGATGAAACTGGCCGCGCAGCTAAGCCAGACGTTTAACCGTCAGGTGACGCCGGGTCAGGTGATGGTGGCGTCTGACGTGGCGCAGTTGAGTAAGCTGCTCGATACTGACGATGACGAACGCTCGCGCAATCTGGGGTTCGGGCCGCTGTTGCCGCTGCGTGAAAGCGATGGTCCAACGTTATTTTGTTTCCATCCGGCGTCGGGGTTCGCCTGGCAATTTAGCGTATTATCACGCTATCTCAGCCCGTCGTGGTCGATTATGGGGATTCAGTCGCCGCGCCCCGCTGGCCCTATGCAAACCGCAACCATCCTTGATGAGGTATGTGAACATCATCTGGCGACTTTGCTCGCGCGGCAGCCGCATGGCCCTTATTATTTATTAGGCTATTCGCTGGGCGGGACGCTGGCGCAAGGGATCGCCGCCCAGTTGCGCGCACGCGGCGAAACGGTGGCGTTTTTGGGGTTACTGGACACCTGGCCGCCGGAAACGCAAAACTGGCGAGAAAAAGAGGCGAATGGCCTCAATCCGGACGTATTGGCGGAAATTGAACGTGAACGCGCTGCGTTTGTCGCCGCGCAGCAGGGAAATGCCTCCGAAGCCTTATTTACCGCCATTGAAGGCAATTATGCGGATGCCGTCCGTTTGCTGACGACGGCGCATAGTGTACCGTTTGATGGACATGCTACGCTCTTTGTGGCGGATAAAACGGTGCCGGAAGGCGTATCGCCTGAACAGAGCTGGTCGCCGTGGATAGCGTCTTTGGCTATTTATCGCCAGCCGTGCGCGCATGTAGATATTATTTCTCCCTCCGCTTTTGAAACTATCGGGCCCATCATCAGCGAGCTCATTAATAAATAACGGGCGTTGTTTCTGCCTTTAACAAATTAAATCCTGAAACCCATAATAATTACTAATTATTATGGGTTTTTTATTGCAACGATTAATTCTTTTAACATAAGTGATACATGCTACAGGCAAGTTTAATTCCGAATATTTAGCTTTTCGGGCACTGGCGCGCAAAGAGTGTTTCGGATAATTCTGACTTGCTGTTAGAATCTCTGACAGGAATGTGTTCTTTCATTGGATAAAGTTTTCAGGTCATACGGCATGCCATCTCTTAATGTAAAACAAGAAAAACATCAGTCACTTGCAGGTTACTCACTGCCGCCCGCCAACAGTCATGAAATCGATTTGTTTAGCCTTATAGAGGTGTTATGGCAGGCGAAACGTCGTATTCTTGCTACCGTTTTCGCCTTTGCGTGCGTGGGGTTACTTCTGTCCTTTCTGCTGCCGCAAAAATGGACCAGCCAGGCGATTGTCACACCGGCGGAGCCGGTACAGTGGCAGGGACTGGAGAGAACGTTGACCGCGCTGCGCGTGTTGGATATGGAGGTAAGCGTTGATCGGGCCAGCGTCTTTAATCTGTTTATTAAAAAGTTTAGCTCGCCCTCGCTGCTGGAAGAATATCTTCGTTCTTCTCCGTATGTCATGGATCAATTAAAAGGCGCGCAAATAGACGAGCAAGATCTTCACCGGGCGATTGTCGTGCTGAGCGAAAAAATGAAAGCAGTGGACAGTAATGCCGGCAAGAAAAATGAAACATCATTATTCACGTCGTGGACGTTGAGTTTTACCGCGCCGACGCGGGAAGAAGCGCAAAAAGTGCTGGCTGGCTATATTCAGTACATCTCTGATATCGTCGTGAAAGAGACGCTGGAAAATATTCGTAACCAGCTGGAAATCAAAACCCGCTATGAGCAGGAAAAGCTGGCGATGGATCGGGTGCGTCTCAAAAACCAGCTTGATGCCAATATTCAACGTCTCCATTATTCGCTGGAAATCGCCAACGCCGCCGGCATTAAGAGACCGGTTTACAGTAATGGTCAGGCGGTAAAAGATGATCCGGATTTTTCTATTTCTCTCGGCGCGGATGGTATTTCCCGCAAACTGGAAATTGAAAAAGGGGTAACGGACGTGGCCGAGATCAACGGTGATTTGCGTAACCGTCAATACCATGTTGAACAACTGGCGGCAATGAATGTGAGCGACGTGAAGTTTACCCCGTTTAAATATCAACTGTCGCCGTCTCTGCCAGTGAAAAAAGATGGCCCGGGTAAAGCGGTCATTATTATCCTGGCGGCGTTGATTGGCGGTATGATGGCCTGCGGCGGCGTATTACTGCGTCACGCGATGGTCTCGCGTAAAATGGAAAACGCGCTGGCGATAGATGAACGGTTAGTCTGATTTAAACGAAAAGCCGGATAGCGATTATCCGGCTTTGTCATCAGTGTGAACGACTATCGCCGCCCCAGCGGTACCACCAGCGGCGTACCGGCAACCGGATCGTCGATAATCATACAGCGCAGCCCATAGATTTTTTCGATAAGATCTGCGGTAACAATCTCTTTCGGCGCGCCCTGCGCGACAATGTTACCTTCGCGTAATGCAATCAAATGCGTGGCGTATCGGCAGGCCTGATTCAGGTCGTGCAGGACGGCGGCGAGCGTATAACCTTTTTCGCGGTTGAGATCGCTTAACAACTCCAGCAAATCAATTTGATGGCTAATATCCAGCCACGTTGTCGGCTCATCCAGCAGCATGATGGACGTTTCCTGCGCCAGCACCATGGCTATCCACGCCCGCTGACGTTGGCCGCCGGACAGAGTATCTACGCTTTGCGTCGCCAGTGAGGTGATACCTGTTGCACGCATGGCACTGGCGACGGCGTCGGCATCTTCCTTGCGCCAGCGGGTAAATAACGGCTGATGCGGATAACGCCCTCTGGCGACCAGCTCTTGTACGGTGATATCGCCCGGCGTAGTGGCGTTTTGCGCCAGCAATCCGATGCGCCGCGCCACCTCTTTACTGGCGTAACGCTGTATTTGTTCGCCATCCAGCCAGACATGGCCGTCAACAGGCGTCATCAGACGGCTTAGCGTGCGTAGCAACGTCGACTTGCCGCAGCCGTTAGGGCCGATGATGGCGGTAAAATGGCCGTCCGGAATCGAAACATTAAGGTTTTTTGCGACGGTATAGCTGCCATAACCCAGCGTTAACTGGTCGCCGCGCAAACGGGCTACGGATTCGGTCATTTCTTGCGGGACTCCTGAATTAACAAGACGATAAGGTAAATACCGCCGAGGCTGACGGTGACCACGCCCACTGGAAGCTGATAAGGCATAAACAGTTGCTGCGCGCATGCATCGGCGGCCAGTAGTAATAACGCGCCGCACAGCGCCGACTGGGTTAATCCCCAGCGCGCTGTGCCGCTAAGACGGCGGGCGATGTGCGGCGCGACAAGGGCAATAAATGAGATGGGGCCAGCCAGTGCCGTTGCCGCAGCGGTGAGCGACACCGCCACCAGCATCAGCATCAGGCGTGACCGCTCCACGCTAACACCCAGCGCGCAGGCGCTGTCATCGCCCATCTCCAGCAGCCGCATACGACGCACCAGTAGCGCGGCGCCTGTCAGCATCACAATAATCAGCGGCGCCGAAGGCCAGGTTTTTGCCCATGTCAGACCGTTGAGCGACCCGGCGTTCCATAAGCCGGCGGTGAGCGCCGTTTCCAGCGACGCCTGCAACAGAAGCCAGGTATTAAAGGCGACTAACATCGCGCGGATGCCGATACCGATGATAATCAGCCGGAAAGTTTCAATCCCGTTACGCCAGGCGAGCAGCCAGACAATCAATGACGTGACGATACCGCCCGCCATTGCCGCCAGCGCGATCGCGGTAAGATGCTGGCCAAACAGGACCATTGCGACCAGTACGCCGCTCCAGGCGCCAGTATTAAAGCCCATCACATCAGGGCTGCCTAGCGGGTTACGCATCAACGACTGAAAAATCGCGCCACTGACGCCAAGCGCAGCGCCAATCAGCAGCGCCATTAATACGCGCGGTAGTCGCCATTCGGTTACGACAAGGGTGATGTTACGCGGCGCGTCGCCCAGCAGCGCGGCAATAATCTGCCCGGTCTCAAGAGGCACGACGCCGCTTTGCAGGCTCCATAAGCCAATGGCGAAGCAGCCAGCCGCCAGAAGCAGGCAACTTACGATAAGCCGACGAGAAAGAAACATCACAGGCCGCCTCCGTTCGATTTACGGCGTACCAGAAAGATAAGTACCGGCGCGCCGATAAACGCACTGACAACCGATACGCGGAGTTCGCCCGGCACCAACAGACGACCAATAATATCGGCAAAAAGCAGCAGAGCAGGGGTTGCCAGTAGCGTCACTGGCAGCGACCAGCGGTGGTCTGCGCCCACCAGCCAACGCGCCATATGCGGCATCATCAGACCAATAAAGGCGATAGGGCCGACCAGCGCCGTTGCGCTGCCGCACAAGACGGTAATCGCCAGTAAACCGATAAGTTGGGTGCGCGCCACTTTACTCCCCAGCGCCGTCGCGGTATCGCTGCCGAGGCTCAGGCTGTTCAGCGCACGGCTCAGAAATAGCGCCACGATCCCAGCGATAACCACGGGCGCAAGCGCGACTTTCAACGTTTGCAGGCTGCGAATGTCCAGCGATCCTGCCTGCCAGAAGCGAAGCTGATCATAGACCTCTGGATTTAACAGCGCGATGCCGCTGGTCAATCCTTCCAGTACCGCGCCAAGCGCCACGCCCGCCAGTGTCAGGCGGACCGGGCTTAACTGGCCGCCGCCCTGACTACCGGTGAAGGCGACAATCAGCGATGCGATAAGTGCGCCGCTAAATGCCATGAAAAGCTGTTCCAGCGGCGTGGAGAAACCAAACAGCGCCGCGCCCAGTACAATGGCGAAGCTGGCGCCGTTGTTAACGCCCAGAATCCCCGGGTCGGCGAGCGGGTTGCGAGTAAGTGTTTGCATGAGCGCCCCGGCGAGACCCAACGCGCCGCCTGCCAGTAATCCGGCCAGCGTACGCGGCAAACGCGCATCCAGGACGATGGTGCAATCGGCGCTTTGGCAAACGCCGGTGAACGCCTCCAGCACGGCGGCGGCGGGCAGCGGTTTCGCGCCAATGACCAGGCTTAAAACCGCGGCGAGACTCAGTAATAACAACAATCCGGGCACGGCAAACGCGCGCGTCACGGAAAACGAGCATGACATAGTAACTTCCCTGATAATGATAGTAATTATCGTTATCTATCTTATTTGGTTATGTTAGCATGTGCAGCCATTGAATGGATATTTAAAAAAACTCGCATTAAGGCGTTGTAATGAATCGACAATCCTGGCTGCTCAATCTCAGCCTGTTGAAGACGCACCCTGCATTTCGCGCAGTATTTCTGGCCCGTTTTATCTCTATTGTCTCGCTGGGGCTGCTTGGCGTGGCGGTTCCGGTACAGATCCAAATGATGACGCACTCCACCTGGCAGGTAGGGCTGTCGGTAACGTTAACCGGCGGCGCCATGTTTATTGGCTTAATGGTGGGCGGCGTACTGGCCGATCGCTACGAACGTAAAAAGGTGATTCTGCTGGCGCGCGGTACTTGCGGTATTGGCTTTATTGGCCTGTGCGTGAACGCGTTGCTGCCGGAACCGTCATTGCTGGCGATATATCTCCTTGGCCTGTGGGACGGCTTTTTCGCGTCTCTGGGCGTGACCGCGTTACTGGCGGCGACGCCAGCGCTGGTCGGAAGAGAAAATCTGATGCAGGCCGGCGCGATTACCATGCTGACGGTACGTCTGGGATCGGTTATTTCCCCGATGTTGGGGGGCATATTGCTTGCCAGCGGCGGTGTAGCCTGGAACTATGGGCTGGCGGCCGCCGGGACGTTTATTACGCTATTGCCGTTACTGACGCTGCCGCGACTGCCTGTTCCTCCGCAGCCGCGGGAAAATCCATTTATCGCATTACTAGCGGCATTTCGTTTTTTGCTCGCCAGTCCGCTTATCGGCGGTATTGCGCTGCTTGGCGGTCTGGTGACGATGGCAAGCGCGGTACGCGTCCTCTATCCGGCGCTGGCGATGAGCTGGCAGATGTCGGCGGCGCAAATCGGTTTGCTGTATGCGGCAATTCCGCTGGGGGCGGCCATTGGAGCGCTGACCAGCGGACAACTGGCGCATAGCGTTCGTCCGGGGCTCATTATGCTGGTTTCGACAGTCGGTTCTTTTCTGGCGGTGGGACTGTTCGCCATCATGCCGGTCTGGATCGCAGGTGTTATCTGTCTGGCGCTGTTTGGCTGGCTTAGCGCCATCAGTTCGTTATTACAATACACCCTGCTGCAAACCCAGACGCCGGAAAATATGCTGGGGCGAATGAATGGCCTGTGGACCGCGCAAAACGTCACGGGAGACGCTATCGGCGCGGCGCTGTTAGGCGGTCTTGGCGCAATGATGACGCCGGTCGCTTCCGCGAGCGTGAGTGGATTCGGGCTGGTGATTATCGGTTTGCTGCTGTTGTTAGTGCTGGGCGAGCTACGTCGTTTTCGCCAGACGCCGCCGGTTAGCAATGCTGGCTGATGAAGAGGCGTTTATCCGACTGACAAAATCTGTCTGGTCAGTCGGATAAGACTCCGATAAGGCTAAAACAGGGCGGCCAGCCGGTTAAGCAACAATGTTGCGCTGTAATAATCCAGACGGAACGTCTCCGTGCCCAGGGCATAGACGCGCTTATTTTGCACCGCTGGCAGGTGCGCCAGCAGCGGATTGGCGTAAAGGGCCGCGACATCTTTGTTGTCGCCGGCAAACAGGAAAAGAGATTCGCCGTTTAACCCGGCGGCCAGATTTTCACCGCCAAGCTGAATGATATCGTGGCGCTTACCCTGGCTTTTGCTGGTTTGCAGCCCTCGGGGCAATGTCGCCAGCGTAAAGCCTAACTGCGTCAATAGCTTGCCTTGTGCTGATTCTGGCGTCCACAGATTGGCGCTATGCGCGGCAGGGGTATACACCAGCGCGCTAACCGGCTGCGGCGGCAGGGCGATTCGCTGTTTAACCGTCGTCAGTTGTGCCTCAAATTCCGCTATTCGCGCGGCGGCCTGTTTCTCCTGGCCGGTGATCTCGCCAAGCTGCGTGAGCAAACTCTGCCAGCTTTTATCGTCATAATTGATGACGAGCGTCGGCGCGATAGCGGAGAGCTGATCATAAAGCGCCAGCGCGGAGTCGCCGCCGGTGGCGCTAATCAAAATGAGATCCGGCATTTGCGCGGCGACCGTTTCGGCATTCGGTTCGCCGATGTACAGCTGGGCGACATGGCGAGCCTTTGCTACGTCGCTCCACTGGCGCATAAACCCTTGATCGTCGGCAAAGCGGTTATTCGGCGTAGTGGCCCCGCTGGCGACGACGGGCGCATCAATCGCCAGCAGCGAGCCTGTTAACGTCACGCTGGTAGAGACGATACGCGCGGGCTTGTGGTCCAGAGTATGAACGCCGCGGCTGTCCTGAATTTGCCGGGGCCAACCGGCGTCCTGGGCTAAGGATATTCCTGAAATTGATAAACCAACCACTAAAAGCAGCCAACGATAAAAGGCGGGGAGTCTCACAATAGCGTCCTGTTATTAATAAAGTTAATGCTTCTCATTTTCATGTCAGCGGCAGCGAGATGCAAGCCTTAGTGCCATTTAACTCATGACCAGAGTTGACAGAGCGACGTTTTACTCTTAGGTTAGCGCACTAAAAATAGAAATAATAATCATTATTATACACAAAATCATTCAAGAAGCATCGCAACGGCAAGGGAAGAAATCCCCGCGAGCATAGATAACTGTGTGACCGGGGTTTCTGAGCGCAGCCAACAAAGAGGCAGCTTGAAAGATGAAGTGTATATAAGCCTTTATCATTGGAGGATGATATGGATATGTCACTGGCTGAGGACGCTCAGGAGACAATGGCAACGCTTGCTCCCGATCGCTTTTTCTTCATGTCGCCGTATCGCAGTTTTACCACTTCCGGGTGCTTCGCCCGTTATACCGAGCCTGCGGTTGCCGGCGATTCGCCGGATAGCCCTTTCCAGCAGAAATTGCGCCAGCAGTTTGCCGAGGCCAAATCGCAGGGCATCGCCAACCCTATCCTGGTGGGGGCGATCCCCTTTGATACCCGCCAGCCGTCGGCGCTATTTATCCCGATGGCGTGGCAGTCCTTTTCCCGCCAGCAAAAGCAGCGCACGGCGCGTTATTTTACCGACCATCA
The DNA here is from genome assembly GCF_056991255.1 of Salmonella sp. A1325. Classification (NCBI taxonomy): domain Bacteria; kingdom Pseudomonadati; phylum Pseudomonadota; class Gammaproteobacteria; order Enterobacterales; family Enterobacteriaceae; genus Salmonella; species Salmonella sp. A1325. The sequence goes on from NZ_JAMLWO010000003.1 coordinate 341,807, forward strand.
ATCGCTGACGGTGACGGCGCGAAAGGCGATTCCGGAGCAGGATGCTTTTGAAGCGATGGTCGCACGCGCGGCTATGCTGACCGCTACGCCAGATGTCGATAAAGTGGTGCTTTCCCGGCTAATAGATATCACCACTGATGTGGCGGTGGATAGCGGAGCATTGCTGGAGCGGCTGGTTGCGCAGAATCCTGTTAGTTACAACTTCCATGTGCCACTGGCGGATGGCGGCGTTCTGCTGGGCGCCAGCCCCGAATTGTTGCTACGCAAAGAGGGCGAGCGGTTTAGTTCGCTGCCGTTAGCAGGCTCGGCACGCCGACAGCCGGATGACGTTCTGGATCGCGAGGCGGGAAACCGACTGCTGGCTTCACAAAAAGATCGCCATGAACATGAGCTGGTGACGCAGGCGATGAAGCAGATCCTGCGCGATCGCAGCACGGAACTGCAATTACCTTCCTCTCCGCAGTTGATCACCACGCCGACGCTATGGCATCTCGGTACGCCGTTTGAGGGCAAGGCCAACGCCGGAGAAAACGCGCTGACGCTGGCCTGTCTGCTGCATCCGACCCCTGCGTTAAGCGGTTTCCCCCATCAGGTCGCGAAAAAGCTGATTGCTGAACTGGAACCGTTCGATCGTGAACTGTTTGGCGGCATTGTCGGCTGGTGCGACGCCGAAGGAAACGGCGAGTGGGTAGTGACGATTCGTTGTGCGAAATTGCAAGGTAATCAGGTGCGCCTGTTCGCCGGCGCCGGGATTGTCCCTGCCTCTTCGCCAGTCGGCGAGTGGCGGGAAACCGGCGTCAAGCTCTCTACGATGTTGAACGTTTTTGGACTGCATTAAGGAACGATGATGCGTATACCTTTCACCCGTTGGCCGGATGAATTTGCCCGCCGTTATCGTGAAAAAGGCTACTGGCAAGACGTGCCGTTGACCGATATTCTGACCCGCCACGCTGACAGCGATAAGACGGCGGTCATTGAAGGCGAGCGCGCATTCAGCTATCGCCAGCTCAACCAGGCCGTGGATAATCTGGCCTGCAGTTTACGCCGTCAGGGCATCAAACCTGGCGAAACCGCTCTGGTGCAACTGGGGAATGTACCGGAACTGTATATCACCTTTTTCGCCCTGTTGAAGCTTGGTGTAGCGCCCGTTCTGGCGCTGTTTAGCCATCAACGTACCGAACTTAACGCCTATGCGATGCAGATCGCGCCGACGCTGGTGATTGCCGATCGCCAACATACGCTGTTCGCCGGGGAGGACTTTCTCAACACGTTTGTGGCTGAACACCGCTCTGTGCGGGTGGTGTTATTGCGCAACGACGACGGCGATCACAGCCTGGACGCGGCGATGCGGCAGGCGGCGGAAGATTTCACCGCCACGCCATCACCTGCTGACGAAGTGGCCTACTTTCAGCTTTCCGGCGGTACTACCGGCACGCCAAAGCTTATTCCCCGTACCCATAACGACTATTACTACAGCGTGCGCCGCAGCAATGAGATTTGCGGTTTCAACGAGGAGACGCGTTTTCTGTGCGCGATTCCCGCCGCGCATAACTACGCCATGAGTTCGCCGGGCGCGCTGGGCGTTTTTCTCGCCAAAGGAACGGTAGTGCTGGCGACCGATCCCAGCGCCACGCTCTGTTTTCCGCTGATCGAAAAACACCAGATTAATGCCACGGCGCTGGTGCCGCCCGCGGTCAGTCTATGGCTACAGGCTATCCAGGAGTGGGGCGGCAATGCGCCGCTGGCGTCATTAAGGTTATTGCAGGTTGGCGGCGCGCGGCTTTCTGCGACGCTGGCCGCCCGTATTCCGGCTGAAATTGGCTGTCAGTTGCAGCAGGTCTTCGGCATGGCGGAAGGGTTAGTGAACTATACCCGGCTGGACGATAGTCCGGAACGGATTATCAATACCCAGGGAAGACCCATGTGTCCGGACGACGAAGTGTGGGTGGCGGATGCCGACGGGAATCCACTGCCGCCGGGCGAGATTGGTCGTCTGATGACGCGCGGTCCCTATACTTTTCGCGGCTATTTCAACAGTCCGCAACACAATGCCAGCGCCTTTGACGCCAACGGTTTTTACTGCTCCGGCGATCTGATCTCCATTGATCAAGACGGTTACATCACCGTTCACGGGCGTGAAAAAGATCAGATCAATCGGGGCGGCGAGAAGATAGCCGCCGAAGAGATAGAAAACCTGTTACTGCGCCACCCGGCGGTGATCCATGCGGCGCTGGTCAGCATGGAAGATGAACTGCTGGGAGAAAAAAGTTGCGCATATCTGGTGGTAAAAGAGCCGCTGCGAGCGGTACAGGTACGCCGTTTCCTGCGAGAGCAGGGCGTGGCGGAATTTAAATTACCGGATCGCGTGGAGTGCGTTGCGTCACTGCCGCTGACGCCGGTTGGTAAAGTCGATAAAAAACAATTACGCCAGCGGTTGGCGTCACGTTCACCGCTCTGAAGGAGAAAGAGAGATGGCCATTCCAAAACTACAGTCTTACGCGCTGCCCACCGCACTGGATATCCCGACCAACAAAGTGAACTGGGCATTTGAGCCGGAGCGCGCGGCGCTGCTCATCCACGATATGCAGGATTACTTTGTCAGCTTTTGGGGCCGCAACTGCCCAATGATGGACCAGGTAATTGCCAATATCGCCGCTCTGCGCCAGTACTGTAAGGAACATCATATCCCGGTTTATTACACCGCTCAGCCGAAAGAGCAAAGCGATGAAGATCGCGCGTTACTCAATGATATGTGGGGACCGGGACTGACGCGCTCTCCGGAACAGCAGAAGGTGGTAGAAGCCTTAACGCCGGATGAGGCGGATACGGTGCTGGTGAAGTGGCGTTATAGCGCGTTTCACCGCTCGCCGCTGGAACAGATGTTAAAAGATACCGGACGCAATCAGCTCATCATTACCGGCGTGTATGCGCATATTGGCTGTATGACCACCGCTACCGATGCGTTTATGCGCGACATTAAGCCGTTTATGGTGGCGGATGCGCTGGCGGATTTCAGCCGGGAAGAGCATCTGATGGCGCTGAACTATGTGGCGGGGCGTTCCGGTCGCGTCGTCATGACCGAGTCGTTGCTACCGACGCCGGTTCCTGCCAGTAAAGCGGCGCTGCGGGCGTTGATTCTGCCGTTGCTGGATGAGACCGACGAGCCGCTGGACGATGAAAACCTGATTGATTATGGCCTGGATTCAGTACGCATGATGGGGCTGGCGGCGCGCTGGCGTAAAGTACACGGCGATATCGACTTCGTGATGTTGGCGAAAAACCCGACCATTGACGCCTGGTGGGCGCTGCTTTCTCGCGAGGTAGGGTAATGGCCTGTATTGATTTTTCAGACAAAACGGTATGGGTGACCGGGGCGGGGAAAGGGATCGGTTACGTGACGGCGCTGGCGTTTGTTGACGCCGGGGCGCGGGTGATCGGCTTCGATCGCGAATTTACGCAAGAGAATTATCCCTTTGCTACCGAAGTCATGGATGTGGCGGATGCCGCACAGGTTGCTCAGGTGTGCCAGCGTGTGTTGCAAAAAACGCCGCGGCTGGATGTGCTGGTCAACGCCGCCGGTATTTTGCGTATGGGAGCGACCGATGTGCTTAGCGTCGACGACTGGCAGCAGACGTTTGCGGTCAATGTGGGCGGGGCATTTAACCTGTTTTCGCAGACGATGGCGCAGTTTCGCCGTCAGCAGGGAGGGGCGATTGTCACCGTAGCCTCAGATGCGGCGCATACGCCGCGCATCGGTATGAGCGCCTACGGCGCCTCTAAAGCGGCGCTGAAAAGCCTGGCGCTAACCGTAGGGCTGGAGCTGGCGGGCTGTGGGGTGCGCTGTAATGTGGTGTCGCCTGGTTCGACTGACACCGATATGCAGCGCACTTTATGGGTGAGTGAAGATGCCGAACAGCAGCGCATTCGCGGTTTTGGCGAACAGTTTAAGCTCGGCATACCGCTCGGTAAAATCGCCCGTCCGCAGGAGATAGCCAATACCATTTTGTTTCTTGCCTCCGATCTGGCCAGCCACATTACCTTGCAGGATATCGTGGTGGACGGTGGTTCAACATTGGGAGCCTGACGATGATCTGGAAACGGCATTTAACGCTGGATGAATTGAACGCTACCAGTCAGAACACGCTGGTGGCGCATCTGGGCATTGTTTACACCCGTCTGGGCGATGACGTGCTGGAGGCGGAAATGCCCGTCGATGCCCGCACTCATCAACCGTTTGGTCTGCTACACGGCGGCGCATCGGCAGCGCTGGCGGAGACGTTAGGATCAATGGCGGGTTATCTGATGACCCGCGACGGGCAGTGCGTGGTCGGGACCGAGTTAAACGCCACTCACCACCGCGCCGTCTCGCAGGGGAAAGTACGCGGCGTTTGCCTGCCGCTGCATCTGGGGCGGCAGAATCAAAGCTGGGAAATTACGCTCTTTGACGAGCAGGGGAGGCGCTGCTGTACCTGTCGCCTGGGAACGGCGGTAATGGGATAGTTCTGGCAAAGTAAAATGCAATTGCAGCGTTAATGAAGAAAGGAAGTGATCTGGTTAACACTGTAATGTAAAAAATGGGTAACGATCCGGTTTTATCATGTTGTTGTGTTGTTAATTACGGTAAAGGTGTTATAGAAACAAAATGTAACATCTCTCTGGAACACCCAAACGGACAACAACTATGAATAAATCAGGGAAATACCTCGTCTGGACAGCGCTCTCAGTATTGGGTGCGTTTGCCCTGGGCTATATTGCGTTAAATCGTGGGGAACAGATCAACGCGCTATGGATCGTGGTGGCGTCGGTCTGTGTCTATCTTATTGCGTATCGTTTTTATGGGCTCTATATCGCCAAAAAAGTGCTGGCGGTTGACCCAACGCGTATGACGCCCGCGGTACGTCATAATGATGGTCTGGATTATGTCCCGACCGATAAAAAAGTGCTTTTTGGTCACCATTTTGCGGCCATTGCTGGCGCAGGTCCGCTGGTCGGGCCGGTACTGGCGGCGCAGATGGGCTATCTGCCGGGGATGATCTGGCTGCTGGCGGGCGTCGTGCTGGCGGGAGCGGTGCAGGACTTTATGGTGCTGTTCGTCTCGACCCGGCGCGATGGGCGTTCGCTTGGCGAGCTGGTTAAAGAGGAGATGGGCGCGACGGCAGGGGTGATCGCGCTGGTGGCCTGCTTTATGATCATGGTGATCATTCTGGCCGTCCTGGCGATGATCGTGGTGAAAGCGCTGACCCATAGCCCGTGGGGAACGTACACTGTTGCGTTCACCATTCCACTGGCGATTTTTATGGGCATCTACCTGCGTTATCTGCGTCCGGGGCGCATCGGCGAGGTGTCGGTCATTGGGCTGGTATTTCTTATTTTCGCTATTATTTCCGGCGGATGGGTGGCGGCAAGCCCAACCTGGGCGCCGTACTTTGATTTTACTGGCGTGCAGCTTACCTGGATGCTGGTGGGTTATGGTTTTGTCGCGGCGGTACTGCCGGTCTGGCTGCTGCTCGCGCCGCGTGATTACCTCTCTACCTTCCTGAAAATTGGTACGATTGTCGGTCTGGCGGTCGGGATTCTGATCATGCGTCCGACGCTGACTATGCCGGCGCTGACCAAATTTGTTGATGGTACCGGACCGGTCTGGACGGGCAACCTGTTCCCGTTCCTGTTTATTACCATCGCCTGCGGCGCGGTCTCCGGTTTCCATGCGCTCATCTCCTCCGGCACGACGCCGAAGATGTTGGCCAACGAAGGCCAGGCCTGCTTTATCGGCTACGGCGGGATGTTAATGGAATCTTTCGTCGCCATTATGGCGCTGGTCTCGGCCTGTATTATCGATCCGGGCGTTTACTTTGCGATGAATAGCCCGATGGCGGTACTGGCGCCAGCGGGGACTGCGGATGTCGTTGCTTCTGCTGCGCAGGTGGTCAGCAGTTGGGGTTTCGCTATCACGCCGGATACGTTACACCAGATTGCCAATGAAGTCGGCGAACAATCCATTATCTCCCGCGCAGGCGGTGCGCCAACTCTGGCGGTAGGGATGGCCTACATTTTACATGGCGCGTTGGGCGGCATGATGGATGTGGCGTTCTGGTATCACTTTGCCATTCTGTTTGAAGCGCTGTTTATTCTGACGGCGGTGGATGCGGGTACCCGTGCGGCGCGCTTTATGTTGCAGGATTTGTTGGGCGTAGTGTCGCCAGGGCTGAAACGTACCGATTCGCTGCCAGCGAACCTGCTTGCTACGGCATTGTGCGTGCTGGCGTGGGGGTATTTCCTCCATCAGGGCGTGGTCGATCCGTTGGGCGGTATTAACACCCTGTGGCCGCTGTTTGGCATCGCTAACCAGATGCTGGCGGGGATGGCGCTGATGCTTTGCGCCGTGGTACTGTTCAAAATGAAGCGTCAGCGTTATGCGTGGGTCGCGCTGGTGCCAACGGCCTGGCTGCTGATTTGTACGCTGACGGCGGGCTGGCAGAAAGCGTTTAGTCCGGATGCGAAAATCGGCTTCCTGGCCATTGCCAATAAGTTCCAGGCGATGATCGACAGCGGCAATATTCCGCCGCAGTACACCGAATCGCAGCTCGCGCAGTTGGTATTCAATAACCGTCTGGATGCCGGGCTAACCATCTTCTTTATGGTGGTGGTCGTGGTGCTGGCGGTCTTCTCTATTAAGACGGCGCTGGCCGCTCTGAAGATTGATAAACCGACGGCGAATGAAACGCCGTATGAGCCGATGCCGGAAAATGTGGATGAGATCGTGACGCAGGCGAAAGGCGCGCACTAATCTTTTTTCATCAATAGCCCTCTCCAGAATAAGGAGAGGGCATTTGAATGACAGGTGACAACGATGTTCGATACGCTTTCAAAAGCCGGAAAATATCTGGGACAGGCCGCAAAAATGATGATTGGCATGCCAGACTACGACAACTATGTTGAGCATATGCGCATAACGCATCCGGATCAGACGCCGATGACCTATGAAGAATTTTTCCGCGAGCGGCAAGATGCGCGCTATGGTGGAAAAGGCGGCGCGCGTTGCTGCTGAGGGTTGCCAGGCCTGATAAACGCAACGTCACCAGGCTATATTCTGAAAAATTCAACTTTGTCAAACGCCGCACGCAGGGTGTCTGGCGTTAACGTCACCGGTAAATAGTGGATGGATTCGACCGGGCGCAGGGTATGCGCGATTACCCTATCGATCTCGGCGGTGTTATGAATATCCACGTCCAGTTCGCTAAGCCGGGCCGGCAGATGAAATCGCCGGTACGCTGCAATCAATTGCGCCAGCACGTCATCTTGTCCCAGTAGCGCGCTTTGCACCAGAATGCCATAAGCCACTTTCGTTCCGTGCAGGAATTTTTCCGTTTGCGGCAGGACGGTCAGACCGTTGTGTACCGCATGGGCGGCGGCGACACGGGTATAGCGTTCCCCTAGGCCGCCGACCATACCGCCGCCAGCGATAATCGCATCAACCACGTCGCAAAATGCCTGGGTCAGCCGACGCTGCTGTTTATCCGCTAATGCTTGTTCGCTGCTGGTCAGCAGGAGATCGCGAATAGCGCACGCGCTGTTAATGCCCAGTCTTACGGTCAATGGCAACGTTTCAGGCTGCGGCGCAAGCACAACGGCTTCATACCATTTCGCCAGCGTATCGCCAATGCCAGCTAACAGATAGTCATCGGGCGCCTGCAGAATAATGCGCGGTTCGACCAGCACCAGAAAATTGGCATCATCAAAAATTTCGAACTGTAACGCCTGTCCCGCGTCGTTATACCAGACGGAAAGCGGCGTCCAGGCGGCGCAGGTCGCCGCGATGGTCGGGATAGCGACAAACGGCAGCGCCAGACGGCGGGCGAGCGCTTTGGCGGTATCGAGCAGCGCGCCGCCGCCGACGCCTATCACCACCTGACGATCGTCGTTGCAGGCGTGCGCCAGTTGGGCAACATGGCGTTCGCTACAATGGCCGGTAAACTGCAGATGTTTTGCGCCAGCACGTTCAAACGCTTCCGGCAGGTAAGGCCGGGCGGCGGCAATCGCGCGTTCGCCGTACACCCAAACGGCGTGGGAAAGCTGTTCCGGCGTGAAAAAGTCTGTCAGTCTTCCGAGGCTTCCGGCATGGGAAAAATAATTCGCCGGGCCGGTAACGACGCGGATTTCAGTGTGGTTCATGTTGTGTTGTCCTTAGGGTCTTCTCACCGCTGTTATTATATTTAGACATCTAAACGTCTTGATTGCCAAATACTAACACCCTGTGATAGTGTGTCAATAACCACATCACTGGCGGGTATGAAGATAATGAGAAATAACCCACTGATTCCAAAAAGCAAATTGCCCAATCTTGGCACCACGATTTTTACGCAAATGAGCGCGCTGGCGCAGAAACATCAGGCAATAAATTTATCGCAAGGCTTCCCTGATTTTGATGGTCCTTCTTATTTGCACGAGCGGTTGGCTTATCATGTCGCGCAGGGCGCGAATCAATATGCGCCGATGACGGGCGCGCAGGCGCTGAGGGAGGCCATAGCCGATAAAACGGCGGAAATATATGGTTATCGACCCGATGACGTCAGTGATATCACCGTCACGGCGGGCGCGACAGAAGCGTTGTACGCGGCGATTACCGCGCTGGTGCGGGCAGGGGATGAAGTTATCTGTTTCGAGCCCAGTTACGACAGCTATGCCCCAGCCGTGGCGCTTTCCGGCGGCGTGTTAAAACGCATAGCGCTTACGCCGCCGCATTTTCGCGTCGACTGGCAGGCGTTTTCGGCGTTGCTTAGCGAGCGCACGCGGCTGGTGATCCTCAATACGCCGCATAATCCCACCGCTACCGTCTGGCGTCAGGAGGATATCGAGGCGCTGTGGCAGGCTATCGGCGAGCGGGAAATTTATGTATTAAGCGATGAAGTGTACGAGCATATTTGTTTTGCCGTCGAAGGCCATGCCAGCGTATTGGCGCACCCTCAGTTACGAGAGCGGGCGGTTGCCGTTTCATCGTTTGGTAAAACCTTTCATATGACAGGATGGAAGATTGGTTACTGCGTTGCGCCTGCGGCCATTAGCGCCGAAATACGCAAAGTTCATCAGTACCTGACGTTTTGCGTCAATACGCCGGCGCAACTGGCGCTGGCGGATATGCTGCGCGCCGCGCCGGAACACTATCGCGCGTTACCCGATTTTTACCGGAAAAAACGCGATGTGCTGGTTAACGCGCTGGCGCAAAGTCGATTAAAAGTGCTGCCCTGTGAAGGTACCTATTTTCTGTTAATCGATTACAGCGCAGTGTCGACGCTAAATGACGTTGAGTTTTGTCAGTGGCTAACCGAAGAAGTCGGTGTCGCCGCTATTCCGCTCTCTGTCTTTTGCGCTGCCCCTTTCCCACATCAGCTTATACGTTTATGTTTCGCTAAACAGGAATCAACGCTGCTGGCCGCCGCAGAGCGCCTGTGTAAACTGTAGTTATTTAACCGTCCACGCTCTGGAGAATCGACGGTCTGCAAAAAGCTCCTGCAGGCCGTTGATCTGTTTCAGGCGCAGGACTTCATCGGCGTCCATACCTAACTCCTGGCCGATTTTGCTCTCGTCCCAGCCTAGCAGAGAAAGTTCGCGCACGATTTCTGACATGGCGTGGATCTGGTGACGCCCGCGCGCGCGGTTATGCCGAATGGTTGCCGCCATGCGTTCGTGACGTTCTCTGTCCAGACACGTTATCGGCAGGTAGCCTTTCAGACGCCTTTTCAGGGCCGCTTTTCCTTTGCCCAGCTCATGACGGTGAAAACCGTCCACAATCTCGTACTCCTCGGCATCGGCCTTTACCACCACGATCGGCTGAGTAAACCCATCTTGTTCAATCGATTTAAGCAGCAGTTTTTTCTCGGGCGGCGCAACGTTATTCGGGTTGTAGTCATTAGGCGAAATATGATTGTTTTTCACCCACAGGACACAATCGACAGGCTCATCGCGAAAAGGACTAACGCTATGTATCGCCATTCTAAATTCATTAATGGCGGCGATCCTCTCCTCTTCAGACAGTTCAGAGAGAAAGTGAGTTATTTCGGCTGTGAGTCGGTGTTGCATAAGATCCCCCATTCCTGGCGTTTAGCTTTCATACGTTCGTTATAACGCTGGTAATTCTTAGGTTTTGTCGGACTGAATGACAGCGCCCGGCACCAGTAATCATTGTTCAGTAAAACTTTGCAGATCCGTCGCCACGACGGAATATCCCGCGATCCAATATCGCCCTGCTGCGTCTGTGGGATGGTGTTCATGCCTTTTTTCTTATACCACTGCAAATAAACGGCGATTTTATTACGGTAATGTTCAGCAGTGACTTCAGGCATACTGTGTAGCAGGAGCAGCGCATACTCTTCCCAGTTAAGGTGATCGGGTTTTAAAATTTTCCGGTGGCCGTAAAAATGGCTGTCCTGCCCGGCGTATATTCCTCCGCTGAGCACGCCGCTGACTCTGGCGCACATGGCCGCCCAGCGCTCAGGTTCGATAACATGATACAGCCATAACCCCTGCCGTTGTTCCGGGCCGAACGGTTCACAAATACGCATGTAACGGGCCGGTACGCCAGCCTGATACATCAAATTATACAAAGGGTTACAGGGTTTACCTGTTTTGGCGAACCAGGTCCAGATATCTGCGGTTTTCCAGTCATAGATGGGGTAGATATACCAGGTGTGCCCCTTGGGGGCTAACGTGGTCCAGGGCTTATCGTCGGCAAAGCGCAGCTTATGCGAGTTAGCGATAGCGACAAACCGGTTATAGGATTCATCGGAACGAATACCGACCAGCATAGCGGCAGGACGCTTTTCTGAAAACCAGTCGGCAAAATCGCGAACGAACTGTTCAAAGGTCATGCCGTGTTGATAAAAGGAAAAAAAGGCCGGATCGGTAATCGCATCTTCTGGCGGTTGTCGTACCCAGTCGGCACCCGGCTGCCAACACTGCCACTCCGGCTGGTATTGTGAAAGGGAATTTTGTGTGGTTAAGGGTAATGCGACCCAATAAAAACGCTCAATAACGTCCGCGTAGTATTCACGTAATGATTCAATATAGGCGATGGTACAGGAGAATTGCGCTTCCCAGTCAATGAAGAGAACGTGGATCTTTTTATTCATTTTGCGCGCCAACGTTGCCGTCAGGTGCAGCATAAGCCCTGAATCTTTACCACCAGAAAATGAGACGCAGACCCGGGGTAAGGTTTCCAGGGTCCACATTATACGCTCTTGAGCCGCTTCCAGAACATTTTGCTCAAGCGGAACTTTATAAACCGACATCTCTGGATAGTCTCCAATGTGTTAACTACAGTATATTCGAAATAATTAACATAAAGGATAAGCGGATTAGATGAACTTGCAATGATTTATTATATTTGCCAAATAAATATATTCCATAAATATATACATTAAATTTATGTTAATATCCGTTATTTGGCCTTCTTATCAATGTTTTTTTGTTATTTGCTCAATGAGCTCAGTAAATCCGCTATTATTCATCGAAGCTCTATTATACATAAGATAGAGTTGTATGGGAGCAATGGTAAAAGGTATGGTGATTTTTTTAAGTTTGATAGTAGATGAGTAATAGTCAACAAGTGATTGTGGTAAAAAACCAATAAGCTCCGTGGCGCTGATGGCGTTGGCGATGGTTATCAGCGATTTGCTTCTGAAACCAATTATTCTTTCCCCCAGTACATTATGGATAACTGAATGATGCTCTTTTATATCGTTTTCCCGGGCGATGAATTGCGTAAATGATTCTTGTAGAATTTCGTCGATAGTTGCGGTTTCACCTAGCCGGGGATGGTTTTCACTGCAAGCCAGGATACATTCTACCTTATTAAAGTGAGTACAAACAATAGAACGATTATTGAGTGGGGCCATTGAAACCACAATATCTGCTTTGCGGTAGGCAAGAAGATCTTCAGGCTGTTCGTCAGTGGTCAAAATATCGTGATGTTCAATTTCAACTTGTGAATCTTTGCGGATATATTCAACTAATTTCATCACATATTGGGTGATCAACAGCTGTGGGCTATAGATAATAAACTTTTTCTTCAGACTGGACTGATTCATTATATTAATAGTTTGTTCCAGGCTGTTAAGGTTATTTTCTAAATGATAATGTAAATTAATGCCTGTTACGGTAGGCGTAATTCCTTTGCCTGAGCGAATAAATAAAGGATCATTGAATTGCGTGCGCAGGCGTTGCAATGACTGGCTTACGGCAGAAGGTGTAATATAGAGTGTTTCTGCTGCTTTGCTAATGCTTAAATGTTGATAAATACATTCAAATATAACCAACAAGTTAAGGTCAAATTTTTTAAGGTCGTAAAGGTTAGCCATAGTATCTTCCCGGCATAATCATGGTATCTTCCATGATTATGACTTAATCTCAATAATTTACCAGAATTATGTTTATTAAACTTAATGTAGAGTTTATTTAAACTAAAATACCACAGTTATGAATATTTTAGCGAGTAAATAATTACAGTAAAGGCTGTCATAACTGACACTTATATAATCACGCCGTTAGTCTAAAAGGCTGTGCCGGATGACATGCTGGTCTGGCGTCGCGTTAATGCCAGGAGGAGGTTGGCCCGACAAACACAGCGCTATCGGGCGTGGTACGGTTAAGCTCCTGCCTTGCTAATATATGCGTTAAGGCTGCCCCATCATGGCGTCCAGTTGCGCTTTTTCCGGTAAACCCACAACCTGTTGCAACGTCTTATCTTTATTCATGTAATAAATTGCTGGCGTCGCGTTAGCACCAAGATCGTCCATTAACTGCTCATTCTGATTAATGACTTTCATCTGCGCCGGGGGGATGGACGCCGGAACCTCCAGCTTCATCTTTCCTGCGGAGGCTTCATAGTCATGCCAGGTTTTCGTCGGGTCTTTCGCGGCTAAAATCGCTGCGGCTGTGGCCGGGCTTTCCGGTTTAATCACCCCGACCAGTAACGTACGTAATTGTACCTTGCCGGATTCGACCCACGGGCGAGCTTGCTGCCAAAACTGCTTACAATAGGGGCAGAAAGGGTCGGCGAAGACATACAGCACCACCGGCGCGTCTTCTTTACCGTCGAGTATCCATGACGCCTTTTCCATTTTCTGCCACATTTCTCGTCCGGCCGGCGCATAGATCTCTTTTTCTATCAGGGCGTTGCTAAGATTTTCACCTTTTTCATTATACATATAGCCGGAAATGGCGTGTTTACCGTCCGGCGTCAGGTAAATCGTGACGCCCATATCCTGATACTTTCCGAGATAGCCCTTCATGCCCCCCGGCGCCTCGAAGGATTTCAGGATAGTTATACCCTGTTTTTCAATGGCTTTAACCGGCGCAGGTAGTTCTTCCGCGTGGGCGAGAATGGGCAGCATAGCAAGCAGCAATGTACGTTTAATCATATTTTTTCCTTTTAAGATCAAAGCGAAAAGAGTATTAATGATGATGCCTATCACAGACATAGGTAAGAGCTGGCGTGCCGGGATTGCCCTTTCTATGCTGGGGTGATGTAATCCTTTTCGCTGTTACAGCCTTTGTTAAGGTAATGTAGAGCGCAACACTTAGCCAGCATATACGCTACGGATTTCAAGTTGCAGACAATACGTCTGTAATTTGCAAGACGAGTCGTACTGGCTCTGAAGTTACCTGCGGGTAGTTCAGGTAATGGGGCCGCCTGTCAGGCGGCCTTTTTACTTTAGATGGCTGACAGGGCGCAGTGTTCACAATGTCGCCCGAATCGGGTTGTTAGTTAACGCTTATTGATTTGATAATGGAAACGCATTAGCCGAATCAGCAAAATTTCGTTAACTTACTCCTCAACGAAAACACGGAGGAAGTATAGATGTCCTTAATTAACACCAAAATCAAACCTTTCAAAAACCAGGCGTTCAAAAACGGTGAATTCATTGAAGTCACCGAGAAAGATACCGAAGGCCGTTGGAGCGTCTTCTTCTTCTACCCGGCCGATTTTACCTTTGTTTGCCCGACTGAACTGGGTGATGTTGCCGACCATTACGAAGAACTGCAGAAGCTGGGCGTAGACGTTTATTCCGTCTCAACCGATACTCACTTCACGCACAAAGCATGGCACAGCAGCTCTGAAACTATCGCAAAAATCAAATATGCCATGATCGGCGACCCGACTGGCGCCCTGACCCGTAACTTCGACAACATGCGTGAAGATGAAGGTCTGGCAGACCGTGCGACCTTTGTTGTTGACCCGCAGGGTATCATCCAGGCGATCGAAGTTACCGCTGAAGGTATCGGCCGTGACGCGTCTGACCTGCTGCGTAAAATTAAAGCAGCACAGTACGTTGCCGCTCACCCAGGCGAAGTATGCCCGGCGAAATGGAAAGAAGGTGAAGCGACTCTGGCTCCATCCTTAGACCTGGTCGGTAAAATCTAAATTTCCGTCGTCTTTCACGCCATAGCTGCGTTGGCGTCGCCTGCTCACCCCGGTCACTTACTTCAGTAAGCTCCCGGGGATTCTCAGGCTAGCCGCCTTACTCTGACGTGAAATACTTTGGAAATTGTTTCAGTCATGGGCGCACCCGCGCCCATTTCATTTCAGCACCATGACGCAAGTTGCATTAATGCAGTCCCGCGAAGTCGGCTTGCATGATGATGTTTTCAGAGAGGGAAGAAGAATGCTCGACACAAATATGAAAACCCAGCTCAGGGCTTACCTTGAGAAACTGACCAAACCTGTTGAGCTGATTGCCACGCTGGATGACAGCGCTAAATCGGCGGAAATCAAGGAACTGCTGGCTGAAATCGCCGAGCTGTCCGACAAAGTCACATTTAAAGAAGACAATACTCTGCCGGTGCGCAAGCCGTCTTTCCTGATTACGAATCCAGGTTCTCAGCAGGGGCCGCGCTTTGCCGGTTCTCCGCTGGGCCACGAATTTACCTCGCTGGTTTTGGCGCTGCTGTGGACCGGCGGTCATCCGTCAAAAGAAGCGCAGTCGCTGCTGGAGCAGATTCGCGATATTGACGGCGATTTTGAATTCGAAACTTATTATTCACTCTCCTGCCATAACTGCCCGGACGTAGTGCAGGCGCTGAACCTGATGGCGGTGCTGAACCCGCGTATTAAACATACGGCAATTGATGGCGGCACCTTCCAGAACGAAATCACCGAACGTAACGTGATGGGCGTTCCGGCGGTGTTTGTCAACGGTAAAGAGTTCGGCCAGGGACGTATGACTCTGACCGAGATTGTCGCTAAAGTGGATACTGGCGCAGAAAAACGTGCGGCGGAAGCGCTGAACAAACGCGATGCGTATGACGTGCTGATTGTCGGCTCCGGCCCGGCGGGCGCGGCGGCGGCTGTTTACTCGGCGCGCAAAGGCATCCGTACCGGTCTGATGGGCGAGCGCTTCGGCGGTCAGGTGCTGGATACCGTAGATATCGAAAACTATATCTCGGTGCCGAAAACCGAAGGCCAGAAACTGGCGGGCGCGCTGAAAGCGCATGTCAGTGATTACGACGTTGACGTTATCGACAGCCAGAGCGCAAGTAAACTGGTTCCGGCCGCAACAGAAGGCGGCCTGCATCAGATTGAAACGGCGTCCGGCGCAGTATTGAAAGCGCGCAGTATCATCATCGCCACCGGCGCGAAATGGCGCAATATGAATGTGCCGGGCGAGGATCAGTATCGCACCAAAGGCGTCACCTATTGTCCGCACTGCGACGGTCCATTATTTAAAGGGAAGCGTGTGGCGGTCATCGGCGGCGGCAACTCCGGCGTTGAAGCGGCTATCGATCTGGCAGGTATTGTAGAACACGTTACGTTGCTGGAGTTCGCGCCGGAGATGAAGGCGGATCAGGTGCTACAGGACAAAGTGCGTAGCCTGAAAAATGTCGATATCATTTTGAATGCGCAAACGACAGAAGTGAAGGGCGACGGTTCGAAAGTGGTGGGGCTGGAGTATCGTGACCGTGTCAGCGGCGATATTCATAGCGTCGCGCTGGCAGGCATTTTTGTGCAGATTGGTCTGTTGCCGAATACCCACTGGCTGGAAGGTGCGCTTGAGCGTAACCGCATGGGCGAGATCATTATTGACGCCAAATGTGAAACCAGTGTTAAGGGCATCTTCGCCGCAGGCGATTGTACCACCGTTCCTTACAAACAGATTATCATCGCCACAGGCGAAGGGGCGAAAGCCTCGTTGAGCGCCTTTGATTATCTGATTCGCACCAAAATCTCATAAAAAGAAGTAAGCACACCTGCAAGGTCAGTTAACTGGCCATCGTAAATGGCCCGATAGTGTAAGCTATTCGGGCCTGCGGTGTTTATGCCTGGGGAATGCCGCCGGGTAAAACACATTCTTCATTATCAATACTCTGAAACCATCTGTTAATAACAGACGGTTTTTTATTTCAGCGGTCTTCTGTTTTTAAACTTTGAAACAATAAAAACCTCTTCTACGGATTTAACGGGAATTTTTCTGTTTTTTTATCAAAGAAAGATTAAGCGCTTCCGTTAACATGCCCATTCTTTTTTCTTGATTTATATTGCATTTGTATGTGAGGTTATTTATTCATGGATTCAATCTATGAATCACTGACGGAATTAGAAAGAACAGGGCTTACATTGCGTGATTTTTTTAATTCTCATGATAGTCGTTCACTGAAATCTGCCTACGTGAGATTAAATCCCACTGCTGCGGTAAACCTTACCGATCGGGCGTGGCTGGAGGCGGAGTATGACTTTAATGCGCTATTCGTCGGTCCTGGCAAGCTGCTGGCTGCGCCTTTCGCTTCAGTGTATCTGGAAGATGATGCGCTGGTGATGGGAAAGGCGACGCTGGAGATACGGGATTTTATGGCAGCGTTGGGATTATCGGTTAATCAGGAGAGCAATATCCCTGACGATCATATTTCCTGCGTGCTGGAATTGACCACACTATTACTGGCTAACACTCGGCAAACGTCACAATACCGCTCTACTCTCACTCAATATATCAATAACTATTTAACAAAGTGGGTGCCATTATATATCGAAAAAATAAAAACTCATGCACAAACGACCACGTTATATACGGTGGCGGACATCTTATTTTATTGGCTTGATGAATTAAAACGAGAGTATCAATATGAGTAATGAGACAGGACATCTGAACAGACGTTCTTTTTTAAAGGGGATAGTGGCACTGGGCGCCGTTGCGGCTTTACCCGGAGGATTACTGACCTCCCGATGCGCGCTTGCGCAGCCGCCTGTTCCCTTTAACCCTAAAACGTACAAAATTTATCGTAACGCGTGTCCGCGTAACTGCTATGACACCTGTAGCCTCAAGACATGGGTAAAGGACGGGGTCATTACTTTCGTGGAAGGCGCGCCGGAATCAACATTTACTCACGGTACGCCTTGCGTCAAAGGGTTAAGCTATCCGCGCCGGGTTTATAGCCCCGATCGTATTAAATATCCCATGGCGCAGGACGTTCGCGGTAGCGGCAACTGGCGTCGCATCTCATGGGAAGAGGCGATGCAGCGCATTGCCGCCAAAATGCTGGAGATTAAGAAAAAAGACGGTTCTATGCTCGGTCTGGCGCTGACCAAATATTCCGGTAAGTTTGGCGTGCTGAACTATGCCGTTGAAGGGATGATGTCCTCGCTTGGCTACACCACCCGTTTTGCCGGTACGCCGTGCTGGCCTGCCGGCATCGACGCGCAAAACTACGACATGGGCGACATGTGGTGTAACGACCCGGAAGATATGGTGAAAGCGAAATACATCATTATCTGGGGCGCCAACCCGGCCTGGTGCTCAATGCACAGCATGAAGTACATCTATCAGGCGCGCGAGAAAGGGGCGAAGGTCGTGGTTATCGACCCGCTGCTGTCGCAGACTGCCGCCAAAGCCGATCTCTACCTGCGCGTACGGCCTGGCTCAGACGGCGCGCTGGCGCTGGGGATGGCGCGTCATCTGGTGGATAAAGGCCTGGTGGATCAGGATTTTGTCAACAACGATGCTCACGGCTATCCGGAATTTGAAGCCTATCTGCGCAATAACGTCACCGTGGAATGGGCGGCAGAAATCTGCGGCCTGTCTGCGGATGTCATTCGCCAGCTGGCGGAAGAGTTTACGGCGGTTAAGCCGGCCACGGTCTGGATTGGTTACGGGATGCAGCGTCATGTCAACGGCGGCGCCAACGTTCGCGCTATCGATGCCTTTGTCGCTATGTCCGGCAACATCGGTGTCGAAGGCGGCGGCGCGCGTTATGGTCATCTGCATACCTGGGGCTTTAACTATAACGCCATGCTGCAGAAGCCGCCGGTGGGCGCTATTGGTATACCGGGAGCGGCGGGCACCACCAGTGAATTCGGGGCTGCCGCTGGCAGCGACGCCGTGCAGTACTCCGATCGCTCCCTGAATATTAACCAGACGGCGCAGGGGATTCTGGAGGCCAACGATCCGCCGGTTCGTATGCTGTGGGTCGCCTGTAAAAACCCGTTTGCCCAGGATTTCGATCGCAGCAAGATGAAAAAAGCGTTTGAAAAACTGGAAATGGTGGTCTGCGCCGATCAGTTCTTCAACGAAACGGTGCAACACGCTGATATCGTGCTGCCCGTTACCACCGCGTTTGAAGAGTGGAACGTGGATGCTTCTTACTGGCACTACTGGCTTTCCATTAATCAGCCGGCGATTAAGCCGATGTATGAAGCAAAATGCGACCTTGAAATCGCGACCATGCTGTCGCGCACCATTAATAAGATGGCGCCGGGTTCCTGTACCTTCCCGCAAGAGTTCGATCACAAGCGCTGGCTGGATCAGGAGTTCAACGACGGTATGGCGAAAATGTTCGGCATCTCTTCCTGGGACGATCTGCTGGACGGGCCGAAAAAAGCGATTCTGCCAAGTTCAGCCGCCTGGTACGATCGCAAGTTCAAAACGCCGTCAGGCAAGTATGAATTTAAATCTGAACTGGCGGAGAAAAACGGCCACACCGCGCTGCCGGAATACAAACCGGAAGCCGAGAGCAAACTGCCTTTCCATCTGTTTACGCCGCACGTGCAGTTTGGCCTGCACTCGCAGTTTATCAACCTGGACTGGATGCAGGTGTTCTACCCGGAACCGTTCGTTTATATCCATCCTTCTTCCGCACAGAAAAAAGGCATCAGCGAGAACGATCTGGTCAAAGTTTTCAATGGCACCGGTGAAGTTGAGCTGCGGGCAAAAGTCACCACCAACGTGCCGGAAGATTTTCTGGTGATGTATGAAGCGTGGTTCCCGAAACGGCAGTACAACGTGCAAAACGTCGTGGCCGATACGCCTGCTGATATGGGGCTGATGAAAACTGGCGCGCCGGGCGCCGCTATCCACAGTCAGTTTGCTGACGTTGTATTGATCGGTAAAGGGGAATCCGTAGCATGAGACGTGCGTTTTTAGTGAATAGCGATAAGTGCATCGGCTGCCGCGGCTGTGCTATGGCGTGTAAAAGCTTTAACCAACTGGAGCCGGATCGCTTCTGGCGCTACGTTTATCCGTTGGATAAAGACATCTATCCACATGAAGAGCGGGCGTTTTACTCGCTGGCTTGTAACCACTGCGAACGTCCGGCCTGCGTCGCCGCCTGTCCGGTCGAAGCCTATACCAAACGTGAAGATGGGGTGGTGGTGCATAACCCTGAGCGCTGCATCGGCTGTAAAAACTGTATTCGTAACTGTCCTTATGGCGCGCCGCGTTTTAATGAAGAGACGCGTAAAGCGGAAAAATGCAGTATGTGCTACGAGCGTCTTGATATCGGTATGAATCCGGCGTGTGTAAACGCCTGTCCGGTGGGCGCCTTGTCGATTATCGATTTGGATGCCGATCCTGTGCCCGATAATGCGGTGCAGTATCCGCCAGGGTTCCCGCATATGCCACAGCTCAATCCAGGAACGCGCTTTATTCTGGCGCGCCAGCCTAAGCAGCCGGAGGACAAGTAATGGAAAAATATGAACTGCCGCTGGTGTTTTTTACGGTATTAAGCCAGATGTCTGTCGGGATGGCTTTGGTACTGACATGGCGTACGCTGCGTGGTGAAGTGGAAGGCCAGCGTTTCTATTGGTTGGTCACTGGGCTGGTGCTGGCACTGGCGTCTATTGCCGCGATTCTGCATCTGGCGCATCCCGATCGCGCTTATAATGCGCTGATTAACCTGCGACATGCCTGGTTAAGCCGGGAAATCCTTGGCGCCACGTTGTTTGGCGCAGCGGTCGGCGTAACGTTCCTGGCAAAGGGACATAAAGCGATGGCTCTTATCGCCTCCGTGTTCGGCGTGTTACTGGTGGCGGTGCAGGGGATGACCTACGCCGCGCCAGCGATGGTAGCTATCGCTAATGGGTTTACCATGCTGTTATTTTTTATTACGGTATGGGTCATGGGTTGCGCGGCGATTCCGCTGTTAAAACTCAGGCCTGCTGTTCCTGCGTTGCGCCAGGGAATTGTGGTGTGTATCGCGGTACTTATCGCGGCGCCGCTGGTGTGGTTAAGCGGGGGAACGATAATGCAGATGACGGCGCATTCATGGCTGGCTTCACCGTTTTATCTGGCAAGCCTGGTCTGCCTTGCGCTCGCTTTTGTCGCCAGCCGTCACGGTGATTCGCGCCCGAAACGCCTGTTCGTCTTGTTATTCGTTGGCGTATTTCTGAGTCGGCTGGTCTTTTTTGGCGACACGGTGAGTACTATTGTGAATATCGGGCATTTGTACTAACGATGATGCAGTAAAAAGCCCTGCCAGGCGTGACCTGGCAGGGCGTGTCAGTTTTTAGCCACCAGGGTTAACGCACAACCAATACTGGCAGCGTCGCATGGCGCACCACGCTTGAGGCGTTAGACCCCAACAGGTGTGTCGTGATGGACGGATTACGCGAACCGATTACCACGACATCCGCATCCAGTTCTTCGCCCATCTCATTGACGACATCGCGCACGCTACCAAAGCGAACGTGCGTTTTAATTCGTGAAGGATCGATACTGAAGTGTCCCACCATCGTTTGCAGACGCGTTTCCGCCTCATGCTGTAAATGTTCTTCAAAGCGACGCACGTCGGCGGCAAAGCGGTGCAGACTCATGCTCGCGGACCCAGGCAGTACATGCAACAGATGAATGACGCCATCCTGTTGCGCCAGAAACTCAGCGTGGCGAATAGCTTTATCGCTAAGTTCCATTTCAAAAACATCAACCGGCATAATGATTGTCTTATACATACCCGTTACTCCCTGTTAATCAATACTGAATTTATTCAAGCATATAATAATGTTTCTTTCTGCTATTTGTCTGGCAATTTTAAATATTGCGGCAACCTGGTGCTAAAAAAGCCGTGTATTTTCCAGGAAAAATCCTAAAGCCGCCTGTTTTGCCGGCAGTCTCTCCGGGATAGCTACCCTTTTATAGTCGAACGCAACATTCACCGTTACCCCGGAGGCTGCATGAAAGCATTGACGTATCACGGTCCACATCACGTAAAGGTTGAAAACGTACCCGATCCCGGCATTGAGCAGCCTGACGATATCATTTTGCGTGTTACCGCCACCGCGATTTGCGGATCTGATTTGCATCTCTATCGCGGCAAGATCCCACAGGTAAAACATGGCGATATTTTCGGCCATGAGTTTATGGGCGAGGTGGTGGAAACCGGACATGATGTAAAGAATATTCGGAAAGGGGATCGGGTCGTTATCCCGTTTGTCATTGCCTGTGGTGACTGCTTTTTCTGTCGGCTACAGCAATATTCAGCGTGTGAAAACACTAACGACGGACACGGCGCGGCGATGAATAAAAAACAGATCCCGCCACCGGCGGCGCTGTTTGGGTATAGCCATCTGTATGGCGGCGTTCCCGGCGGACAGGCCGAATATGTTCGCGTGCCAAAAGGTAATGTTGGTCCATTTAAGGTGCCGCCGCTGTTATCTGACGATAAAGCGCTGTTTCTTTCTGATATTTTGCCTACCGCCTGGCAGGCGGCAAAAAATGCCCAGATTCAGCAAGGTTCCAGCGTGGCGGTTTTTGGCGCAGGGCCGGTAGGATTACTGACTGTCGCCTGTGCGCGCCTGCTGGGCGCGGAGCAGATCTTCGTCGTTGATCACCACGCCTGGCGCTTGCGTTTCGCCGAAGAACGTTATGGCGCGATACCGATCAACTTCGATGATGAGAACGATCCGGCGGAAAAAATCATCGAGCAGACGGCAGGACACCGCGGCGTGGACGCGGTAATTGATGCCGTAGGCTTTGAAGCGAAAGGCAGTTTGACGGAGACGGTGCTGACGAACCTTAAACTGGAAGGCAGTAGCGGCAAAGCGCTGCGACAATGTATCGCGGCGGTCAGACGCGGCGGCGTGGTCAGCGTACCCGGCGTGTATGCCGGTTTTATTCACGGCTTTTTATTCGGCGACGCCTTTGATAAGGGGCTAACTTTTAAAATGGGTCAAACCCATGTTCACGCGTGGCTGGGGGAGTTATTACCGCTTATTGAAAAAGGGTTGCTGAAGCCGGAGGAGATTGTCACGCACTATATGCCGTTTGAAGAGGCGGCGCGCGGCTACGAAATTTTCGAAAAACGCGAAGAAGAGTGCCGAAAGGTTATCCTGGTGCCGGGAGCGACGTCGGCACAAGCGGCGCAGAAACAGGCGACGGGAGTAATCAACCCGATGCCAGGCGGCGTTGTCTGAAACAGGCAGAAATGAAAGGGCTAACGGAAAGAGGATGCGTAGGCATCCTCTGTGTAAACGCATTAACGCTTATGCAGATGGGGTTTAACGCAGGAAGTCGCCCGCGGCTTCAGGCTGATATTCGAGTTCCAGCACTTCGAGATGGGTGGAGGCGCCGCCCGGCAGTTCCCAGTGAATAGTGTCGCCGACGCGCAGTCCCAGCAACGCCGCGCCGACGGGCGCCATTACCGAAAGCTGGGTACTGCTGTCCGTCATATTGGCGGGGTACACCAGCGTCCGCACGCGTGTTTCACCATCGCTCAAATTGCGGAATTTAACGCGGCTATTCATGGTGACGACATCGTTCGGCATCTCTTGTGGCGAACACATTTGCGCGCGATCCAGTTCGGCGTTGAGCGCGTCGGCAATCGGCAGATCCGCATACGCAGGTTGTTCCAGAAGACGATCAATACGTTCGGCGTCAAGGTCGTTAATGATAATAGTGGGTCTGGACATTTCTTACTCCATGTCATCGATACTGCGAGTAGTGCAGGTAAATGGTCCCAAAAGAAAACCCTCACCGTCTGGCGGCGAGGGTTTAACTCTCATGATGATACTGAGACTTCCCCCGTCTTTGAAGTGATTTAGTTCACATTCGGGTAAATCCTCAAACGTCATAGCCTTGAGTGAATTTTAGTCTACATTCGGGCGTGTTCTCAAATGTGGCTACGGTTTTAAACCTCTGCTTCGTCAATAACCGGCTTTATCGATAATAAACTGTTTCCCGCAGTTGCCGGGATGCGGCTGCGGCTGAAATGAGGCAGAGGAGAGCGGGGCGTTAATCATCGACGCCTTTAGTGAAAACTGAATCTCTGTTAAATAGGCGGGATTGCCATGGCAGTTTACTTTAACGGCTTTGACATTATCCTGGCCCCACATTTGTGCGACGACGCTATCAAACTCAGCGCGGCTAACGGTCTTGCCGTAATTATCCGCCAGAAACTGCCCCAGCGCGCTGTCTTTTATCGCCTTATCCAGCCGTATCATGGTGCCGAAATAGGCATTGGGATCAAACCCGAAACAGGCGCCATGTTTGGCATATTCGTAGCGCTCCAGACAGGAATTCCCCCCCGCGCCGGGCATCACTTCCTTAAGCGCTGCCGCGATGTCAGGCGAAAGTCCGGGGGCGGGGGCGGAGCATTTCCGGCTGGCCTTGACTTCAGGCAGATTCGGGATTGGCCGCGTCGCACAACCAAAGCGCTGCCAGCGTCGCTGGTCAACACCGCGTGCGGCGATAGATTTGGGTAATCCAGGCCATAGGCCGTGGACGGTCAGAAAGTCTGCTTTGTTGGCTGGCTCTTTTTGCAGACGGCACTCATCGGGCTCCCGATGGCGGCGTTCATGCTGGCTTTGACAAAAACCGGTTTGCCAGGAAAGCGCCAGCACATAGTCAGTGAAATCACCGTACTGTTGCGCCTGAAGTTCGTCGGCGTTGGCGGCAAAAATCGGGGTTAAGAGGGCAGCCAGCAGCGGGCTGTAATGCCATATTGTGTTCATGGTGAATTCGATAATTTATACACATTATGAATGTTACCCATTTAATCATAAAAAATGCCGCTCAGGTGAACCTGAACGGCATCATTTTTAACCTACGTTGGCGTAATGTTTAATTCCACATTGCCAGAATCGGCCAGCCCACCAGCAACAGCATTGCGATATAGATAACGCCAAAGATTGCGCCAAGCCGCCAGTAGTCTTTGGATTTCACGTAACCGCAGCCGTAGATAATCACACCAGGGCCGGTGGCATACGGCGTCAGACAGCCCATGATACCGATAGACAGCACCAGCAGAATACAAAGTTGTTCCATCGGAACGCCCGGAATGCCTTTACCCACCGCCAGAATGACCGGCAGCATGGTCGCGGTGTGAGCGGAAAGGCTGGCGAACAGGTAGTGCGCGAAATAGAACACCAGTACCAGTACAATGACGGTTGCATCCGGCGAGAAACCTTCCAGATGCGTACTCATGGTATTGGCGAACCAGTCAATAAAGCCGGAGCGGGTTAAGCCATTGGCCATGACCACCAGCGTAGCGAGGTTCACCAGGGTGTTCCAGGCGCTGTTGTAGCGCGTAATGTCTTTCCACGGCACAACATGCAGCGCCAGCATCAGCGAGACGGCCAGCAGACCCACGGCAGTGGCGTTGATGATTTTTCCACCAAAAACCCACAATCCTAAGCTAAGCAGCACCAGGCCAATCAGCGTCCACTCTTTGCGGGACAGACGCCCCATGTTTTTTAACTCGCCGCCAGCCCAGGCCGCGACT
Source organism: Salmonella sp. A1325 (assembly GCF_056991255.1). Lineage (NCBI taxonomy): Bacteria > Pseudomonadati > Pseudomonadota > Gammaproteobacteria > Enterobacterales > Enterobacteriaceae > Salmonella > Salmonella sp. A1325. Next base: position 366,782 of record NZ_JAMLWO010000003.1, read on the forward strand.
TCTGCACTGTGGGTCACTTCAGGTTTATAAAGCACATAGGAGAGCCACGGCGCAACGATCAGTAAAATAATCCCTACCGGCAGAAAGCTGAGAAACCACTGCAGCCAGCTAATCTGGACGCCGGCGATCTTGCTGACGAACTCCAGACCTAACACGTTTGGCGCCGCGCCAGTGACAAACATCGAAGAGCTCAGGCTGGTACTGATCACCATCATCCACATCAAATAACCGCCGATGCGGCGTGCGGAAGGATCGTTTGGAAACGATTTAAACAGCGGCGGCAGGTTCTTGATGACCGGGAAGACAGTACCGCCGGTACGAGCCGTATTGGAGGGAGTAAACGGCGCCAGCAAAATATCGATAATGACAATCGCATAGCCGAGCGTCAGCGTGCGTTTACCCATGAATTTTACCAAAAACAGCGCAATGCGGCGCCCCAGCCCGGTCACTTCATAGCCCAGCGCGAAAATAAACGCGCCGAAAACCAGCCAGACCGTGGTGCTGGAGAAACCGGCAAGCCCCCATTTCAGTGCCTGTTTACTGGCGTTAAACGCCGGATCGGCCAGTTCCGAAGCGTCAAATAGCAGGTAATTGCTGCCGATAACGCAAATGGTTACGGCGATAAAACTGATCGCTGTCGCCGGGATCGGCTCCAGGATCATACCGACAATCATCGCGACAAAAACCGCAAAATAGTGCCAGGCCTGTGGCGGCATACCATCTGGAACAGGAATTAGCAACATGACGCCCATCACCACTAATGGGGCCAACAACTTCCATATATTATCTTTGGATAAAGACATAAATGACTCTCCGGAAAGGATATTTTCTATAATTGTGTTAATGATTAACTTGCGAAATTTGCGCTAAAAACCAGGTCACGATCAGCAGATCGGCGCTACCGCCTGGGCTGAGATTGCGTTCAATGCATTGCTGATCGAACCGGTGGAGATAAACGAGATCGTCAGGCGTCCGTATGCCGCCCTGCTGTAATAAGAACGCTGCCTGCTGCTGTAACCAGCGCAGACCGTCCGCCCCGCCGCGCGACGCGACGTTGGTATCGCCGTTAAGCGACATCAGCAGCAGTAAGGTATCAAGCAGCGCCAGTTCCGGATCGCGCCCCTGCGCCAGCAATGCGCGGTAGTGCGGCAACGCGTGGCGGATGACCAGCGGATAGCCCGCTTCCGCTTCACCGCGCGCGCCGGTTAATCCCAGTTGCTGATACAGCCGCTGACCTGCGGTAAGCTGTAGGTTGTTCTGGCGCAGTTCGCGCGTTGTCAGGCCGCGGCAAAAATCGGCGGCGGTAGCGCAGAGTGTTTCTGCGGCGATCGGCTGGCGTAGCTGATACAGGCGGCCAATGGCGGCGCACAGTAACCCCAGCGAGAAAATGCTGCCTTTATGGGTATTGACGCCCGCCGTTGCGCGAAACATCGCTGCTTCACAGGCCATCCCCAATGGACGCAGGCCCGCCAGAACCGACTCTGGCGGCAGGCGCGTGCAGCTGGCGCCATATTCCATAAAGCGCGGCAGCCAGTGTCGAATCGCCTCCGCGCTGCGGTGAAAATCCGCCAGCGCCATATCTTTGTGCGCGCCGCAGTTTAGTCGGTCTACCAGACCGGGTTTTGGCGATAAATTTACCTCGGTCAGCATGGCGCGCCAGGCCAAATCGGCCCAGGCGTCGTACAGCGACTGAGGCTGAATGGAGGCGTTAGTCGGGTTGGCGGGAATCGGCATCATGCAGCAGCGCCTCCATATGAATCAGTAAATCAGTCAGCGCGTGGGTTTTACCCCGCGCGCATTCAGCCGCGCTTTGCCCGCACAGCAGACAGCGGCGAGCGGGAAGCGCGAAATGGCGGCGGGAGAGTATTTCGCCTTCCGCCGTCAGGACATCGATATCCCACAGGCGCCCCAGTGGATAACGCTGTTCCAGCGCGATGGTCGCCTGTTTGAGCGCCTGAGCGGGCGCGTCAATCGCCAGCAGCCCTTCCGGCCCGCTGGCGGAAGCCAGTGCAGCCTGCTCCCGGATGGTCCAGCCATACTCTTCTGCCAGCGTGTGCAGGGCAGTCACGCCGTGATTAAAGATCCGGCGGGTTAACGCGCTGTCTTTTATCGGGCCTGGCGCCACCACGGTAAAGGAGACCAGCGGAGTGGCGTGGCGCGTTAGCCAGGCGCGCTGTCTTGCTTGTCTCTCATCCCGGCTGGCGAGCAGCTCAGGAATAGAAACGTCGTGACAGGTGGCGAGTTCAGGAAACAGGCGCATGGCTTATTCCTTCACCTGATGCACCACATCGATCACTGAACCGTCGCGATAACGCACGACAGCAATCACGCGGTCGGTGAATTCGATAGGGCGGGGCTGACCGGTAAGCAGTTGCGCGCGTTCGCGCAGCCACTCAATCGATACCACTTTCATTCCCGCTGCTTTCAGGCGTTCAGCCAGCTCCGGACGCGCCGGATTGACGGCGATACCGTGATCGGTGACCAGAATGTCAACGCTGGAGCCCGGTGTGACGCAGGTGGTGACGTTATCAACCAGCGTTGGGATGCGACCGCGCACCAGCGGCGCGACGATGATGGACAGCGCCGCCGCGACGGCGGTATCGCAGTGGCCGCCGGACGCGCCGCGTAGAACGCCGTCGGAGCCGGTCAGCACGTTAACATTGAAGTGGGTGTCTACTTCCAGCGCGCTCAGCACCACCACGTCCAGACGGTCGACGGAAGCGCCTTTAGAGCCCCAGTTGGCGTACTGGTTAGCGCTGATTTCGATATGGTTCGGGTTGCGGGCCAAAGATTGCGCAGCGTTACGATCGAAGCTCTGCACGTCAAGCAGTTTGCGGATTAAGCCCTTTTCATGCAGGTCGACCATGGTGGCGGTGATACCGCCCAGCGCGAAATTAGCCACAATGTTGCGGCTACGCATTTTGTCTTCCAGGAAGCGGGTGACCGCCAGCGATGCGCCGCCAGTGCCGGTTTGCAGGGAGAAACCTTCGTTGAAGTAGCCGGAGTGAGCAATGACTTCCGCCGCGCTGCGGGCGATCAGCAGTTCACGCGGATTAGTGGTCATGCGGGTCGCGCCAGCGCCGATTTTGTTTGCATCACCGACTTCTTCGATTTGCACGATCAGATCAACCTGATCCTGAGCGATGCTTGCTGGGTTATGCGGATACGGCAGCAGTTGCTCCGTCAGCATCACGACCTGCTTCGCGCTGTCGGCATCCACCATCGCGTAGCCCAGTGAACCGCAACAGGCTTTGCCGGTATAACCGTTAGCATTACCGAATTCATCGCAGGAGGGCACGCCAAGAAACGCAACATCAATATTGAGTTCGCCGCTTTGTACCAGATGCACACGACCGCCGTGGGAGTGAATCTGAACCGGCTCAGCCAGCAGGCCGCGAGAAATTTCTTCCGCCAGCGGGCCGCGCAGGCCTGACGTGTAGATGCGGCTGACCACCCCGTTACGAATGTGTTCAACCAGCGGCGCGTGGCAGTCGCTCAGCGAGCTGGAGGCCAGGGTCAGGTTTTTGAAGCCCATCTTCGCGATGGTTTCCATCACCAGGTTAATCGTCAGATCGCCGCCGCGAAACGCGTGGTGAAAAGAGAGTGTCATGCCGTCGCGTAAACCGGAACGGCGGATGGCCTCTTCCAGGCTGGCGCACAGTTTGTGGTCGCGCGGTTTTTGCGCTTGTAGATCCAATTTTGCCGCACTTTGGTAAGCGCTTAGTTCGCTTTCAGCGTGACGGCTCCAGGCTGCTACGCGATCCTGGCGTTGAGATTCATTTTTCTGCGTCATTTTTTTGCCTTATTCTTCGCGAATACCGGAAAGTTCTGCACGGGAGAGCACCAGACGGGCGCGTTCAATCACCGGGCTGTCGACCATCTTGCCGTTAAGGGAAACGACGCCGAGTCCTTCGCGGGCGGCGGCTTCTGCGGCTTCAACGACCAGACGCGCATGGGCGACCTCTTTACGCGTTGGCGCATAAAGGTTGTGCAGCAGTTCGATCTGGCGGGGGTTGATCAGGGACTTACCGTCAAAGCCCAACTGTTTAATGTGGGCGGCTTCTTGCAGGAAACCGGCTTCGTTGTTGGCGTCGGAATAGACGGTATCGAAGGCCTGAATGCCGGCGGAACGCGCAGCCTGCAAAATGGCGCAGCGGGCGAACAGCAGTTCGGTGCCTTCCGGAGAGCGTTCGGTGCGCAGGTTGCGAACATAGTCTTCCGCGCCCAGCGCAATCCCGATCAACCGTTCAGAGGCGTGGGCGATTTCTACCGCGCGGGTAATACCCAGCGGCGATTCCACGGCGGCTAACAGGCCGGTACTGCCCGGTTCGCGACCGCAGGCGTTTTCAATGCGCAGAATTTCGTTTTCGATATCAATGACGTCCTGCGCGGTGTCGGTTTTCGGTAAACGCACCACGTCCGCGCCGCCGCGCACGACCGCTTCCAGATCGTTGACGCCCCATTCGGAATCCAGCGCATTCACGCGGACGATGGTTTCGACGTCACGGTAAAGCGGGTGTTGCAGCGCGTGATATACCAGACGGCGCGCCGCGTCTTTTTCGCGTAATGCAACGGAGTCTTCCAGATCGAACATCAGCGCGTCGGCCGGGTAGATAAACGAATTGCTCACCATCGCCGCGTTGGCGCCCGGTACGAATAACATACTGCGGCGGGTGCGGGTTTTACGTTGTTGCAGAGAGGCGGAAATCATTGGCGATCCTCCCAGGGCAGAGCGGCAATACCGCTGGCGCGCGCCAATAGCGTTTCCAGTCGGGCGCGCAAAATGCAGTCCAGAGCGCCTTTATCATCAACGTTCAGTTGTACGCCGCGCACGTCGTAGCGAGAAAGCACCTCCAGGATGGTGGCGCGAATGGCCTCGCCAAACTGTTTTTCAACGCTACTGCTGATTTGCAGGTCAATATCCTGCGTATCGAGCGGCGCAATGCGTATCATCACATCGCCGGACTCAAGCGTGCCTGCGACGGCTAGCTGGTTTATTTTCATTTTTCACCTGTTGCTAATACGGGGGACTTTTGACGGGCTGCCGCGCTGCCCGGATGGCGTTCGACCATGCCCTGCAAATAGCGCAGGGTGGCGTCGGGAACCAGCGGCGCGATAGCCGTGAGATCGTGTTTAACCAGCAGCTTGCGAACCCAGGAGGCGGATATCGGCGTCTCCTGGAAGCAAAGCCGCTCTATTTCCACCAGCGTAATGGGTGGGGCGGGAAGCGTTGGCGTCTCCAGCCAGAAACGCATATCAAGGTTGTACTGGGCGGTAACGGTGCAAAACGGCTCCGTACCGACAAAGCGGTGTGTGATGCCAAGCGCGGGCGCCAGATACTGGCGGAAAATCTTCAGGTCGATTTCGGTATAACAGTGATTAATGACGCTCTGCTCTTTAATGAAATAGCAGGGGAACGTCGCCCGAGAGATAATGTATTCGGAGCCGCGGTGAACGGTTAAGCGCGGGATATCGGTGGTCCCTTTAAGGACCAGATCGAGTCGGTCTTCATAGGGAAAGCGTGATGTATCTTCTTTGACCAGGAACAGATGCAGCCAGTCGCACTGTGCCGCCGCCTGTTGGATCAGATAGCGATGGCCGTTCGTGAAAGGATTGGCGTTCATCACAATACAGCCAATTTTCTTTCCCTCATGACGCAATGTCGCCAGCGATTCCGCATACCGTTTCAACCGGGTCGCGCTATTTTCCATTAAGACCATCACGCCGGGGACGCTGGCTATCGTCGAAAAGCTGCACTGTTTAAACAGCGCTTCGTATTCCGTTTTGGTATAAATAAAAAGATGGGTGCAGTGCCGTTCCCAGGCGAGATTAATCAATTCCGTCGCCAGCGTTAACGCTAAGCCTTCGCCGCGTACTGATTCGCTAATGGCCACGCATTTAATGATATTTCCGGCAATACCGCCGCAGGCAATAAGACGGTCATCACGGCTGACGGTAATAAACACCTCTACAGTGGTATCGACGCTTAAATCATTCTCTTTGAGAAAGTGAGCGATCTCCGCCATTTTTTTATTTTCAGAGCGTTTTACCCGAGTGAATACATTATTGCCAAACATAGTAAGAAATATCCTGGTGATATGCTTGTTGCCACTTTTCTGTATATGTTGCGCTGTGTTGCAACTTGATAACTTTTTCTTTTCAGTCAGAGTAGGAGTATTTTTATGACGAGTTATTTATTTTTCTCACTGACGTATACATCGTAAGGAGTATTTTGGTGGTAAATTTTGATTTATTTCACAAAGCGTTAGATGGTTTTTAAGTGTTTTATGGTTTTAAGTTTTTTAATTAATTTAATCGCCATTCCGGCGATGGGTTTTAGTTGTTTAATTGATTTAATGTGGGGAATCTGTAACGATTGGTTTTTATAGGCTTCAAGATGCTCAAAACATTTTTATTACATTTGCGATAAATCTGCAGAGAAATACCCATAAGGAACCTTAATGTCCTATCAGAAAAATAAAAAGCTGTTTCCTTTTTTTCGGCAACTCGCGTTTCCGTTACGTATTTTTCTGCTCATTCTGGTGGTTTCTGTTTTCATCGTGGCAGCGTTAGCACAATATTTGTCTGCCAGTTTCGAAGATTATCTGGCGTCCCATGTTCGTGATATGGCGATGAATCAGGCAAAAATTATTGCTTCTAACGACAGCATTATCGCCGCCGTAAAAAACCGGGACTATAAACGCCTGGCGATAATTGCGAATAAACTGCAGCGCGGGACGGATTTTGACTATGTGGTGATAGGCGATCGCCACTCGATCCGGCTTTACCATCCGAATCCGGAAAAAATCGGCTATCCCATGCAGTTTACGAAACCCGGCGCGCTGGAAAGAGGAGAAAGTTATTTCATTACCGGTAAGGGCTCAATAGGGATGGCGATGCGCGCCAAAACGCCTATCTTTGACAACGAAGGCAACGTGATCGGCGTTGTTTCAATTGGCTATCTGGTCAGTAAAATCGACTCCTGGCGGCTGGACTTCTTATTACCGATGGCGGGGGTTTTTGTCCTGTTGCTGTTGGTATTAATGCTGCTTTCCTGGTTTTTCGCCGCGCATATCCGCCGACAAATGCTGGGCATGGAGCCGAAACAGATTGCGCGCGTGGTACGCCAGCAGGAGGCGTTGTTTAGCTCGGTTTATGAAGGGCTGATCGCCGTTGATCCGGAGGGACATATCACCGCGATTAATCGCAATGCGAGAAAAATGTTGGGGCTGCCGTCGCCGGGGCGTCAGTGGCTGGGCAAGCTGATAGCGGAAGTCGTCAATCCGGCAGACTTTTTTACCTGCCAGATCGCAGAAAGACGCCAGGACGTGATGGCCAACTTCAATGGCCTGAGCGTCATCGCCAATCGTGAAGCTATCCGTTCCGGCGAGGAGTTGCTGGGCGCTATTATTAGTTTTCGCAGCAAAGATGAAATCGCGACGTTGAACGCGCAGCTAACCCAGATTAAACAGTATGTTGAGAGCCTGCGCACGCTACGCCATGAGCACCTGAACTGGATGTCGACTCTGAACGGCCTGCTGCAAATGAAGGAGTATGATCGGGTCAGAGAGATGGTGCAGGGTGAGTCGCAGGCGCAGCAGCAACTTATTGATAGTTTACGCGGCGCCTTCGCCGATCGTCAGGTGGCCGGTTTGCTGTTTGGCAAAGTTCAGCGCGCGCGTGAACTGGGGCTCAAGATGGTGATTGTTCCCGGAAGCCAGCTACATCAACTGCCGGAGGGGCTGGATAGCACGGAGTTCGCCGCCATCGTCGGGAATCTGCTGGATAACGCGTTTGAAGCGAGTTTGCGTACACAGGAAGGCGACAATACCATCGAACTTTTCCTGAGCGACGAGGGCGACGAGGTGGTGATAGAGGTCGCCGACCAGGGCTGCGGCGTTCCTGAAGCGCTGCGGGAAAAAATTTTTGAGCAGGGCGTAAGTACCCGAACCGACGAACCCGGTGAGCATGGTATCGGGTTATATCTGATTGCAAGTTATGTGGGGCGCTGTGGCGGGGTCATTACGCTGGAAGACAATGATCCTTGTGGCACCTTATTTTCTTTATTCCTTCCGAAAGTGAAAAAAAACGATGACAGAACCATTAACCCTATTGATCGTTGAGGATGAAACGCTGCTGGCGGAGATGCACGCAGAATATATCCGCCATATTCCTGGCTTTAAGCAGATATGGCTGGCGGGCAATCTGGCGCAGGCGAGAATGATGATTGACCGGTTCAAACCTGGATTAATTCTGTTGGATAATTATCTGCCGGATGGGAAGGGGATTACGCTGCTGCATGAATTAATGCAGTCGCGCTATCCCGGCGGCGTCGTGTTTACGACCGCCGCCAGTGACATGGAGACGGTAGCGGAAGCGGTACGTAGCGGCGCGTTTGATTATCTGGTCAAACCTATTGCTTATGAACGTTTGGGACAGACGCTGACCCGCTATCAACAGCGCAGACGTATGCTGGCGAGCGCGGATAGCGCAAGCCAGAAGCAGATAGATGAAATGTTCAACGCCTATGCGCGCGGCGAACCGAAAGGGGATTTGCCGACCGGTATTGATGCCTTAACCCTTAATGCGGTGATGAAGCTGTTTGCCGATCCAACCGTACGCCACACGGCTGAAACGGTCGCGCAGGCCTTAACAATAAGCCGCACCACATCCCGACGCTACCTGGAATATTGCGCGAGTCAGCACCTGATTGTCGCAGAGATTATTCATGGCAAAGTGGGCAGGCCGCAGCGTATTTACCACGGCGGCTAAGCCTGGTTTAAGATGCCGGGGCGATGTTTTCCCTCGCCCCGGCTTACCGGCTATCAGCCGCCGGTAACGGCGGAAGAGGCGCCTGGCACCATAATTTCCGTGGCGATAATGACGATCAACAGACCGACGATGACCGGAACGGACGTGCGCTTCACCACTTCAAACGGTGATATTTTAGCCATCCCGGCGACAGCGACCACGACGCCGGAGACCGGCGAAATCGTGCGCCCCAGGTTTGAGGCTTGCAGCATTGGGATGGATAAATAGGCTGGGTTGATGCCGGAGGAGTGCGCCAGTTTAGGGATCATCTCAACAAAGGCGTAAAAAGGCGCATTGCCTGAACCGGTGGTCATCGCAGCCAGCATGGTTAAAATCACTAAGACCAGCATCAGAATAATGCTGGCGGAGCCAAAAGAAGTGGCAATCGAGATCAGGCTTTGGATAAAGCCAATGGTGCTCAGCCCCTGGGCGAAAACGCCCGCCGCGACCAGCAGCATCACGACGCCGGCAAACGCATCCGCCATGCCGCGATAAGCCACTTCCAGGCCGGAAAACACATTTTGCGTGTTGAAGCCGCGCACGAATTCCAGCACGGCGGCCAGCAGCATACAGATCACCAGGATGGTAATAATGTGCAACTGCGGCCCCCATTTACCGTCAAAAATCAGTACGCCGATAATGGGCGTGAACGGCAAAAGGGCATAAAACGCCGGGGCCGTGGTGGTAATCTCCGCCACGTCCAGCATCTCATGTGAAATGTTCTCTTTTTTATCCAGATAGCGTTGCCAGAAAAAGTGCGCAATCGCCATACCGATAATTGCGGCGATGGAAATCGGCAGCGTGGTTTTGAACGCGAAATCGATTAACGGCATCTCCGCCGCTTTTGCGGCTAAAACCACATCGCCAGATGTTGGCGAGAGGATGATGGCGGCCGGAGAGGCGCAAATAGCCGCCGCCGCGCCGCGGCTAATGCCGACGTTGACCATCACAGGGAAGAGAGTAGCCATGAGCAGTACGCCAAGCCCCGTCGCGGAAGAGACGGCCAGCGACATCAGGCAGGCGACAAAATAGGCGGCAATCATCAACAGGTAGGGCGAGTTTATATACTGTAAAGGTTTCGACGCCAGCTTCACGACCATATCATTCGCGCCGATATGCGTCATATAAGCGGCAAAGCCGCACAGCATCATGATCATCATGCCAAGATCGCCGCCGCGACTCATGAGCAAAATTTTGATGTATTCAACAATATCTGTTGCGGTATAGCCGGTACTGGTTTCGCTGGCAGGTAATACCTTATGCCCCATCAGTGCGCTGATAATAAGCAGAACCAGACCGCCGACAAATAAAACGCCAGTGGCGGAATATCCCTTAATGATGTAGCGCGCTACACCCACAATAACGACGACTCCGATAAGGAGCTCTATAACTGTTAGCATTGTTTCCCCTGTCTTATCGACACCCAGAGTAAAAATAAGAGCCACAAAAGTGGTATAAAAATGTACCGAATAAAGGATGGCGCCTTACTGATTAAAATCACGGCGCGGTTATTTTTTTATGTCATCACTAAAGATGAAATATGCTTATACGAATTTTCTGTAGCGCTATAAGTATTAATTTATTGTTATTTTATTGTTTTGTTTGTTGTGCTTTGTTTTGTGTTTTTTGTGAAAACTTAGTAAGGAGCGCGCGACGGTTCTGAGTGTTAAATCAAACGCCGTTAACCCGATAATCTCTCAGGTTATTTTGCTCGCACTTTGTTAAGATTTTATTCAGGTTAATGTTGTTATTATCACGGTCGAATTTTTGAACGGTATGTATGTTGTGATGATCATCAGAAAGCATTTTTTTATTATCGCTCTCCTTGTTATGCCATGGTTGGCTATTCCTCCGGTCTCTGCTGCGGATAAAGGGTGGTTCAACACGTTTACCGATAACGTCGCAGAAACGTGGCGACAGCCTGAGCATTATGATTTGTATGTCCCCGCCATTACCTGGCATGCGCGCTTTGCCTACGATAAAGAGAAAACGGATCGCTATAACGAGCGGCCGTGGGGCGTTGGTTTTGGCCAGTCGCGCTGGGACGACAAAGGCAACTGGCATGGCCTCTATATGATGGCCTTTAAAGATTCATTTAACAAATGGGAACCCATAGGCGGTTATGGCTGGGAAAAAACCTGGCGACCGCTGGAAGACGATAATTTTCGTCTGGGACTGGGCTTTACCGCGGGCGTTACCGCGCGCGACAACTGGAATTATATTCCCATCCCTGTGCTGTTGCCTTTAGCGTCTATAGGCTATGGTCCCGCTACCTTTCAGATGACCTACATTCCGGGTTCGTATAACAACGGAAACGTCTATTTCGCCTGGATGCGTTTCCAGTTTTGACGGGGAAGGGCATTGTTCTGTTGTGAATTAAAAAGTCTTAAAAAACAATAAGTAGACAGGGTTAGCTAAAAATTAACGCGATATTTATCACTTTTTCGCAAAGTTCGACTGGACAAAATGCATCACAATTGTTGTACTGGTATCCGACACAGCATTTGTGTCTATTTTTCATGTAAAGGTAATTTTGATGTCTAAGATTAAAGGTAACGTTAAGTGGTTTAATGAATCCAAAGGATTCGGTTTCATTACTCCGGAAGATGGCAGCAAAGACGTGTTCGTACACTTCTCTGCAATCCAGACCAATGGTTTTAAAACTCTGGCTGAAGGTCAGCGCGTAGAGTTCGAAATCACTAACGGTGCCAAAGGCCCTTCCGCTGCAAACGTAACTGCTCTGTAAGCATACGTCTGACAGCAAGATTTCAAAACCCGCCCTTTCGGCGGGTTTTTTTTTGCGCTTAACGCGCCGCTGCGGCGGAAAATAGCCAGAATGCCAGCGCCGTCATGGCAAACGAACCCAACAGGTTAATCAGCACATTCAGCAGCGCCCAGCCAAAGCGCCCCTCTTGCAGCAAGAATACCACTTCAGCAGAAAAAGTAGAAAAGGTCGTCAGGCCGCCGCAAAAGCCGGTTGTGATGAGCACTTTCCACATCGGATCGATATGTGTCATGCGGTTAAACCAGGCGAACCCCATGCCGATAATAAACGCGCCAAGCAAATTTGCTGTTAGCGTACCGATGGGAATCGCCTGATGAAGCGGATTAAAACGCATACTTAGCATCCACCGGGCTACGCTCCCCGTTCCACCGCCAATAAAAACTGCTAAAAGAAGCTGTAACACTGCCGAATCCTTTATTTAATTGCTATACAGGAGGAGTGTAACGCCGAACACGCATAATTGGCGAGTCCTGACAGAGGTGTGGGAGGGGATATGTTCGTTGCAGCCGGGCAGTTTGTGGTGAGTTCTGTATGGGAAAAGAATGCGCAAGTTTGCGTTTCGTTAATGGCTCAGGCGGCGGACCGCGGCGTATCGCTTCTGGTGCTGCCTGAGGGGATATTAGCGCGAGATGACATCGACCTTGACCTGCCGATTCGCGCCGCGCAGCCGCTGGATGGCGCGTTTATGACGCGGCTTCAGGAAGAAAGCGCTCATAATAATATGACGACGATATTCACTATCCTTGTCCCGTCAACGCCTGGACGGGCGGTTAATATGCTGGTGGCACTACGGGCAGGTCACATTGTCGCGCGTTACGCGAAGCTGCATCTCTATGATGCGTTTTCGATGCAAGAATCCCAAAGTATTGATGCCGGAACCGTTATCGCGCCTGTGCTGGACGTGGAGGGGGTTAAGGTGGGGCTTATGACCTGTTATGACCTGCGCTTTCCTGACATGGCGTTAGCGCTGGCTTTACAGGGGGCTGACGTATTGGCGCTGCCGACGGGCTGGGTTCGCGGCCCGTTGAAAGAGCAGCAGTGGTCGACGCTGCTGGCGGCGAGAGCGCTGGATACCACCTGCTATATGATTGCGGCCGGGGAGTGTGGTAATCGTAATATTGGTCAAAGTCGTATTATCGATCCGTTGGGGGTAACGATAGCCGCGGCAGCCGATCGTCCGGCGCTGATCGTCGCGGAAATATTCAGAGAACGAATAGACCAGGTGCGGGAGCAACTTCCTCTTTTGCAGCAACGACGATTTGCGCCACCGCAATTATTATGATGTTTTTTTACGCAAAGCTTGATTCACCTTGTTACAGATTGCTATTGTGTGCGCGCGTCGAAAGACCGTTAATATTCTCAGGTTAATCCGGCGCGTTACGCAGCCTGTTTTTAGTGAAGAAGGTATCTATGGGTGAGATTAGTATTACCAAACTGCTGGTGGTTGCCGCACTGGTTGTTCTGCTGTTTGGTACCAAGAAGTTACGTACGCTGGGCGGAGACCTGGGCACGGCGATTAAAGGATTCAAGAAAGCAATGAACGATGAAGACGCGGGCGTTAAGAAAGACGTCGACGGTAGCGTTCAGGCTGAAAAACTCTCGCACAAAGAGTAATAGCGCGATGCGCTTGCTCCGCAGAGTAAAAAAACCGGCAACTTGCCGGTTTTTTTTGCCTGAAATGTAAGCGTCTATTACACGATCATTTCACTTCCATGCCTTTGGCCTGGAGATCAGCATGGTACGAAGAACGTACAAAGGGGCCACAGGCGGCATGGGTAAAGCCCATCGCCAGGGCTTCCGCTTTCATCTCGTCAAACTCTTCCGGGCTGACATAACGCTGTACCGGCAGGTGATGGCGGCTTGGCTGTAGATACTGACCAAGCGTCAGCATGGTGACGCCATGACGGCGTAAGTCGCGCATAACCTCAATGATTTCCGCATTGGTTTCGCCTAAGCCCACCATCAGACCCGATTTTGTCGGAATTTCCGGGTGCGCTTCTTTGAAGCGTTCCAGTAATTTCAGCGACCAGTTGTAATCGGCGCCCGGACGAACCTGGCGGTAAATACGCGGCACGTTTTCCAGGTTGTGGTTAAACACATCCGGCGGCGTCGCGTTAAGAATATCCAGCGCGCGATCCATACGTCCACGGAAGTCTGGCACCAGGGTTTCTATTTTTATCTCCGGGCTTTTGGCACGGATAGCGGTGATGCAGTCAGCAAAATGCTGGGCGCCGCCGTCACGCAGATCGTCACGGTCGACAGAGGTGATGACCACATAGCGTAGCGCCATGTCGGCGATCGTTTGCGCCAGTTTCTGCGGCTCTTCCGCATCCGGCGCAACGGGGCGGCCATGGGCGACATCACAGAACGGACAGCGGCGAGTGCAAATGGCGCCAAGGATCATAAACGTAGCGGTACCGTGGTTGAAACATTCAGCCAGGTTTGGGCAAGACGCTTCCTCGCAGACAGAATGCAGGCCATTTTTGCGCATTGCGGCTTTGATGCCCTGGATACGGGTAGAATCCGCCGGAAGTTTTATTTTCATCCATTCCGGTTTACGTAGTAGAGCGTCGCGCTCTGTGACCACATTTTTAACCGGGATAAGAGCCATCTTATCGGCATCGCGGTATTTTACACCGCGTTCCATCACAATGGGTTTACTCATAGCGTGCGTGTTCCAGTTGCGAATAACGAAGGAAAGCGTTTCAATTCAAGGGAAAGTTGTATTTATCAACTATTTTTGAATTTGTGACACGCAGTATATCATTGATAAGGGCCATAAAGCAGCCTGACAGCCCGGCAAAATGTAAAATAGTTGTTGTTTTGTGCTGTTTGCCCATATCTTCCGTGACCTGAATGCAACATTTTTGTCAGAACGCCTCACGAATGATATCAATGACGTTCTCCAGCACCGGATCGCGCAGACTCAGTTTATTGTAATGCAGCGAGAACTCGACCTGTTCACTATTCACCGGCGCGTAGGGAAGGCGTTCAAGCGGCCAGCAGCGGCTAAATAAGTCGTAGAAGCGGGTGGGCATCAGTCCCAGCAGATCGCTGCTGGCGATCAGCGAGGCAATGGTAAAAATATTGTAGCTGCTAAAACTGATTTGCTGATCGGGAAATGTCTCCTGCAGTCGCTGGCGCAGTAGGGAAAGATGTTGTCCCTCCAGCATCAGAAAGGTGTGATCCGCGCTGTTCAGTCTCTCTTCAGTAATGGCGTTCGCCAGACACGGGTGATGCTGGCGGCAGACAATCTCAAGCGTATCGCTAAACAGGACGTGATGCTGGATGCTCCGGTTGTTATAGCTATGGGTATTGATAATGAGATCGGTCTGAAACTGACTAAGCTGGCTTTCGGCATCGTCTACCGGAATATTGCGCAGCAAAAGCTGAGGATAACGCGGCCTGATGGCCTGGTAAATAATCGGCATCACTAGCGCGCCGACCGAAGGCGTCGTGCCAATTGTAATGGTACGCTGCTTATCATAGCTGCCCGTAAGATCCAGGGCGCCAAGAATAGATTCCAGCCCCTGGCTGATGTATTCGTGCAGATGCGTAGCATACGTCGTGGGCGTTACGCCCTGGCCTTTGCGAATAAACAGCGGATCGGGAAATATAGTCCGTAATTTTTGAATGGACTGGCTGATGGCTGACGGCGTCAGGTTAAGAATTTTCGCGGCATTGACGATCCCTTTATGGACATATACGGCCTCGAAAATCGTCAACAGATTGAGGTCAATATTTCTCAGTGTTCTGAAAATTTGCGGTTTGTCTTGTAGATGTTGATCGGCCGGTTGTCTTTCTGCCTGATTATTATCACTCACGCTCTGGCTCCGAATTCATTCGTATTATGAATAATAGATGAAATAGTATATTTTGCATTTATGAGTTGGTTTTAAAATTACTCTTATGAATGTATTTTAAGTCATTTCAATAAGATAAGTAACAGCAAGGCCGGGATTTTGTTCACGGAAAATTCCTCATCATGAGGACTGAAGAGGCCATGCCGCCTGGCGGCTACAGCAGGGATATAACGAAAATATAGAAAGCGGGGGGAGAAGTAAAGCATTCAAATCATATATGATTAATGACCCATAAATTTCTTGGGCCATTATATTTTACGCATTAAGCAGCAATATATTCATACGGTGGATTATTTAGCAGAGCTAAAATATTCGCCAGCAAGCGGGGCGCAATATTATCTGTGGTAGCGTCTTTCTTCCACTGCGTTATTTTAGCCATTTCCATGCCGGCATAACCACACGGGTTGATACGTAGGAAAGGAGAAAGATCCATGTTAACGTTTAGCGCTAAACCGTGGAATGAGCAGCCGCGACGGATACGTAAACCCAGCGAGCAGATTTTCTTTTCACCCACATAGACGCCCGGCGCATCGGCGCGCGGATGCGCCTCAATACCAATTTCAGCCAGCGTATTCACCACGGTCTGTTCAAGTAGGGTGACTAAATCACGCACGCCCAGTTTACGTCGTTTCAGGTTAAGTAAAACGTACATTACCTGTTGGCCCGGACCATGATAGGTCACCTGTCCTCCACGATCGCTCTGCACAACGGGAATATCGCCAGGCATCAATATATGTTCCGCTTTACCGGCCTGGCCCTGGGTAAACACCGGGTAATGCTCAACCAACCAGATTTCATCATGGCTGTTTTCATCGCGCATATCGGTAAAGTTATGCATGGCCTGAGAGATAGCTTCATAGGGCTGAAGGCCGAGCTGGCGGACAAGGATTTTATCCTGATACAAAACGGCATCTCCGTAGAGAATGAAAAAAGAGAGGAAAGTATATCACAGCGGGGGAGGCGGGGAGTTACCCGGATAAGACCGGGTAACCGTCTGGATGTATTACAATACCATTCGCACGATATCAATATTGCCCAGTTCTTCGTACAGCGTTTCAACCTGTTCAATATGGGTGGCATTAATGGTGATAGAGACCGAGTGGTAGTTGCCTTTGCTGCTCGGTTTTACCGTCGGAGAGTAATCACCAGGCGCATGGCGCTGTACCACTTCAACCACCTGATCAACCAGCTCAGGTAACGCCTGCCCCATTACTTTGTAAGTAAATGGCGTAGGGAATTCAAGCAGTTCGTTAAGTTTGGTTTTCATGTCAGCTCCGGCATTACGTAAAAAAATAACAACTCCCGCCACAGGGCGGGAGTTTTACTGATGCATAGTATATGGGGACGAAAATCACACTTTCAAGCGTTCAATTTTTATCCAAACCAGTGATGGAACATTAATTTAATGTAATCAATGATTTTACCGAAGAAGTTCCCTTCCGGGATCTCTTGCAGTACGACCAGCGGACGCTGCTCGATGGTTTTACCGTCCAGCTGGAAGTTGATGGTGCCGACCACCTGGTTTTTCTGCAGCGGCGCGTGCAGTTCTGCGGTATTCAGTACATAGCTCGCTTTCAAATCTTTCATGCGGCCGCGAGGGATCGTCAGGTAAACGTCTTTATCGACGCCCAGCGAGGCGCGATCGGTATTACCAAACCAGGCGGGTTCAGAGGCGAACTCTTTACCAGCCTTCAGCGGATTAACGGTTTCAAAGAAACGGAAGCCCCACGTCAGCAGTTTTTTGCTTTCTGTTTCACGGCCTTTATAGGTCCGTCCGCCCATCACGGCGGAAATCAATCGCATCTGGCCTTCGGTTGCGGAAGCGACCAGATTATAGCCCGCTTTGCTGGTATGGCCGGTTTTGATGCCGTCCACATTCAGGCTGTTATCCCACAGCAGACCGTTACGGTTTAACTGGCGAATGCCGTTAAAGGTGAACTCTTTTTCTTTATAAACGGCATATTCGTTAGGCACATCGCGAATTAACGCCTGACCAATCAGCGCCATATCGCGAGCTGAACTGTATTGTCCGTCGGCGTCCAGGCCGTGTACGGTCTGGAAGTGGGTATTTTTCAGCCCCAACGCGTTCACATAGCTATTCATCAGCCCGACGAAAGCATCCTGGCTACCGGCGGCGAAATCAGCCATTGCCACACAGGCGTCATTGCCGGATTGCAGATTGATGCCGCGTATCAACTGAGAGACCGGTACCTGCATTCCCGGCTTGAGGAACATCAGCGAGGAGCCTTTAAATACCGGATTGCCGGTGGCCCAGGCGTCATTACCGACGGTAACCAGGTCGGTTTCTTTAAATTTACCCGCTTTCATTGCCTGTCCGATGACGTAACTGGTCATCATCTTCGTCAGACTCGCCGGGTCGCGACGTTCGTCGGCGTTTTGTTCCGCCAGAACTTTACCGGAGTTGTAGTCGATCAGGATGTAGGATTCCGCATCGATCTGCGGAACACCCGGGATCATAGTTTTGATATTCAGGTCATCGGCATGTGCGGTTGAGATAAACGCGGCACAAAGCGCCGTGGTGAGCGCCATGCGCTGCATAAAACGAGCGGAAAAAGTGGTCTTCATGGTCTGAACTACGACGTCCGTGATGAAATTAAAAAAAGAGCCCTACTATAGCAAAAGCATAACTGGCAGGCATCTGACTTTCCGCGTGACTTTGTTAATGTCATTTACAGAAATTGACAGTACAGATACCTGCGATCGGTTACTGCGCGCTGGCGATAAAGGACTGTAATTGTGCTTCTGTTTGCAAACGTTGCTGTAACGCGCTGGCTTCGGCTTTACTGGCAAAAGGCCCCAGTTGAATACGCCAGACCGCGCCGTTTTGTATTACGCGTCCTGGTACGCTGAACTGCTGGCTTAAACGCTGTTGGTACTGCTGCGCACGCGTTTGATCGCTGACGGCGCCGACCTGGACGACGAAACGACCGCTCGCCGCGGCGGCTGGCGCGCTCACCGGGGCTGCGGCGGCAGGCGCGCTCACCGGCGTCGCAGTCGCTGGAGCCGCCACCGGTGCGGAAACCGGCGCTGGCTGTGGCGCCGGCGTCGGTTCATTACTCTCCAGCACGCCAGGCGCTAGCGTGGTCGGCGCGCCGAGGAAGCCGCTGCTGCTCACCGGCGCGCCGGTGGTATCATCACTTTTCAACGTGGAATTACTGACCGGAAGAACGTCGCCTTGCGGTTGCGCAGGCGCTGAAGAGGCGCTTCCCATGCCGCCGCTTAAATCAGGGCGAGGGGGCAGAGCGTAGGTCTGTTTCGCCACCGTCGTACAGGCCATCCCCGGGCCGGAGAGCGAACCATCCGGCGCCACGATAATGGGGTCAATCCGTACTTTAGTATTATTCGAGGTATTCAGACGATCCGCCGCCGCGCGGGACAGGGAGATGACCCGATCGGTGCCATAGGGGCCGCGATCGTTAATACGCACGACGATCATGCGACCGTTGGCCAGGTTGGTGATTCGCGCATAGCTGGGGATAGGCAGTGTCGGATGGGCGGCGGTAAGCTGCATCGGATCGAACATCTCCCCGGAGGCGGTTAAATTACTGCCGGGTTCCGCATCATAAATAGCGGCCAGGCCAGCCTGGCTAAAGCGGGACGGGTCCTGAACGATTTTATAACTTTTACCGTCACGCTGATAATCCTGGTTTGCGGTCGGATTCAGAGGTTCATAACGCGGTTCCGCTCCGCTGATTTCCACAGTCGGACCATTACATACCGCAGGTTGCGGCGCGACGGTGGTTTGCTGCTGACCGCCGTCATTAGTACATGCCGCGAGTAGTACTATCCCTGCCGCGACGCAGATTACAGGCAACTGCTTACGCATTGCGCACCCCTTATACGCTTTTCGACAACATTTTTCTGTGGGTGTGGATCGACATCACAATCCCGAACCCGGCCATCAGCACAATCAGTGCGGAGCCCCCGTAGCTGACCAGGGGTAAAGGTACTCCAACCACAGGCAGAATACCGCTCACCATACCAATATTTACGAAGACATAAACGAATAATATTAACATTAATCCGCCAGCCATCACGCGACCAAATGTAGTTTGCGCTCTGGCGGCAATCCACAAGCCGCGCATTATTAGCAAAATATAGAGCGCGAGTAGAATCAGGATGCCCACCAGACCGAGCTCTTCCGCCAGTACCGCGAAGATAAAGTCGGTATGGCGTTCGGGTAAAAACTCCAGCTGCGACTGGGTGCCGTGGAGCCAGCCTTTACCGCGCAGGCCGCCTGAGCCAATGGCGATTTTAGACTGAATAATATGATAGCCCGCGCCCAGCGGATCGGTCTCCGGATCAAGGAGCATCATGACGCGCTGGCGTTGGTAATCGTGCATCAGGAAAAACCACAAAATAGGAATAAATGCAGCGATCAATACAATGGCGACCCCAATTAAGCGCCAGCTCAGACCAGACAAAAATAGGACAAAGAGACCGGAAAGGGCGACCAGAATAGACGTCCCCAGGTCCGGCTGGGCGGCAACCAGCAGGGTAGGCATAAAGATTAATACCAGGGCGATGGCGGTATTTTTCAGCGAGGGCGGACAGACGTCACGGTTAATAAAGCGGGCGACCATCAGCGGCACGGCGATTTTGGCTATTTCCGAAGGCTGAAAGCGAACGATTCCCAGATCGAGCCAGCGCTGCGCGCCTTTGGATATTGCGCCGAAGGCATCAACGGCGACCAGCAAAATGATACAAATGATATAGAGATAGGGCGCCCAGCCTTCATATACGCGCGGCGGGATCTGCGCCATCACCACCATAACCACCAGCCCCATCGCAATCTGACCGATTTTACGCTCCATCATGCCGATGTCCTGGCCGCTGGCGCTCCAGATGACCAATGCGCTGTAAACCAGTAACGCCAGCAGAATGAGTAGCATCGTGGGATCGATATGAATTTTATCCCAGAAGGTTTTTTTGTTCGGATTATCCGTCATGATTATTGGTCCTCCGCCGCTGCAACCACCGGGTTTTCCGCAGGCAAATGGGTGTTGTTGTCGCCCAGCATGATGTGATCAAGGATTTGGCGCATGATCGTGCCTACTGCCGGGCCTGCGCCGCCGTTTTCAAGGATGATCGCGACGGCGACCTGGGGATTGTTATACGGCGCAAAGGCGGTCATCAATTTATGGTCGCGCAGGCGCTCGGCGATTTTATGCGCATTGTACGTTTCGTTGGCCTTCAGGCCAAAGACCTGCGCGGTGCCCGACTTCGCCGCGATTTTATAGGGCGCGCTGGCAAAATATTTATGCGCCGTGCCGTTAGGGCGGTTGGCGACGCCATACATGCCATCTTTCGCAATTTCCCAGTAGCCGGAGTGAATATCGCCCACCGGCGGCTCATGCGGCTGTACCCACGGCACCTGTTTACCGTTTTCCGCGGTGC
Organism: Salmonella sp. A1325; assembly: GCF_056991255.1. Taxonomy (NCBI): domain Bacteria; kingdom Pseudomonadati; phylum Pseudomonadota; class Gammaproteobacteria; order Enterobacterales; family Enterobacteriaceae; genus Salmonella; species Salmonella sp. A1325. The sequence continues at coordinate 387,659 of NZ_JAMLWO010000003.1, forward strand.
TCATTAACAGATGCGGGACTTTAACTACACCGTCGTTAATAAGGATCATCAGCGCCTTACTCATCTGAATCGGCGTTGCCGTCCAGTAGCCCTGGCCGATGCCCACCGGAATCGTATCGCCCTGATACCACGGTTTTTTAAAGCGTTTCTGTTTCCACTCGCGGGTCGGCATATTACCAGAGCGCTCTTCTGCGAGATCAATTCCCGTATAGTGACCATAGCCGAACTTACCCATCCATTCTGACAGGCGATCGATCCCCATGTCATAGGCCACCTGATAGAAGAAGGTATCTGCCGACTCTTCAAGGGATTTGGTGATATTCAGATGCCCGTGGCCCCATTTTTTCCAGTCGCGGTAGCGTTTCTCAGACCCCGGCAACTGCCACCAGCCAGGGTCGAAAAGACTGGTGTTACGGGTGATGACGCCAGCGCTTAACGCCGATACGGCGACGTAAGGCTTAACGGTAGAAGCGGGTGGGTAGACACCCTGAGTCGCGCGGTTCACTAATGGCGTGTTCGGGTCGTTAAGCAGCCCGGAGTAATCTTTGCTGGAGATGCCATCCACGAAAAGGTTAGGGTCGTAACTTGGCATGGAGACCAGCGATAGCACGCCGCCGGTACGCGGATCGGTGACAATCACCGCCGCGCGACTGCCTGCCAGCAGCGTTTCAATATACTGCTGGAGCTTGAGATCCAGCGTCAGGTGGATATCGTGTCCGGCCTGCGGCGGCACCTCTTTAAGCTGGCGAATAACGCGACCGCGGTTGTTGACTTCAACCTCTTCATAACCGGTTTGCCCATGCAGAATATCTTCATAGTAGCGCTCAATGCCCAGCTTGCCGATGTCATGGGTGGCGGCGTAGTTCGCCAGTTTGTTTTCTCTGTCGAGACGCTCGACGTCTTTATCATTGATTTTCGATACGTAGCCGATAACGTGGGTCAGCGCCGATCCGTATGGATAATAGCGGCGTTTATAGCCTTTGACTTCGACGCCCGGAAAACGGTACTGGTTGACAGCAAAGCGCGCGACCTGAACTTCCGTCAGGTTTGTTTTCACCGGAATAGAAGTAAAGCGATGGGATCGGGCGCGCTCTTTTTTAAAGGCGGCGATATCGTCGTCGTTTAAATCGACCACACTGCGTAGCGCATCCAGCGTTTGCTGAACGTTATCCACCTTTTCCGGCATCATTTCAATCTGATAGATAGTGCGGTTCAGCGCAAGGGGAATGCCGTTGCGGTCGTAGATTATCCCGCGGCTTGGCGCAATTGGCACCAGCTTGATACGGTTTTCGTTCGAGCGGGTCTGGTAATCGGTAAAACGAAGGATTTGCAGATTATACAAATTGGCGATCAGTACGCCGGTCAGCAGCAAAATACCCAAAAAGGCGACCAGCGCCCGACGCACAAACAGTGCGGACTCAGCCGTATAGTCACGAAAAGAATTTTGTCGTTTCATCCGCTGCTTAATCTTCTCAAGACTTCACGATCACTCACGGTGATAAGGGTGGTTGGTTGTGATGCTCCACGCCCGGTACAAACTCTCCGCGACCAGAACCCGAACCAGCGGGTGAGGGAGCGTTAACGCCGAGAGCGACCAGCTCTGTTCCGCTGCCGCTTTGCAGGCGGGAGATAATCCTTCCGGGCCGCCAATCAGCAAACTGACGTCGCGCCCGTCCTGTTTCCAGCGCTCCAGCTCATTGGCTAACTGCGGCGTATCCCACGGCTTGCCTGGAATATCCAGGGTAACAATGCGATTCTTACCGGCGGCGGCCAGCATCTGCTCGCCCTCTTTGTCGAGAATGCGTTTGATATCCGCGTTCTTGCCGCGTTTGCCCGCAGGGATTTCGATCAGCTCAAAGGGCATATCTTTCGGAAAACGACGCAGATATTCCGTAAATCCCGTTTGAACCCAGTCGGGCATCTTCGTGCCGACAGCGACAAGTTGCAGCTTCACGCATTAACTCCAGAGTTTTTCCAGTTCATACAGGCGGCGACTTTCTTCCTGCATGACATGCACAATCACATCGCCCAGATCGACGACAATCCAGTCAGCCGCATTTTCGCCTTCGACGCCCAATGGCAGCATACCGGCCGCGCGCGACGACTGCACCACGTGGTCGGCAATAGACATAACGTGACGGCTGGAGGTGCCGGTACAAATAATCATACAGTCGGTGATACTGGATTTACCCTGAACATCTAAGGCGATGATGTCCTGACCTTTCAGGTCATCAATTTTGTCGATAACAAAATCCTGGAGTGCTTTACCCTGCAAGTTTTCCCCCTGGGTGAATAATTGCGTTATAACGATAGAAAAAGGCCAACAGGCTGGACCGGTAAGGCGTTGCGAGTTAACGCTAACCTTCCGGCGGGACGCCGTGTAGTATACCTGAATCAGCGGCGATACCGGGACTTATGTCGCCGGATCGGCGTTTAAAACCAGATTATCATCCCATCCCACGTCACAGAAAGCATCGCCATTTTTGTAAAACAATTTCTGCAAAGCTCTGCAAGGTGAAAAAAGCCTGGCTGCGGAGAATAACAGCCTGTCGGGGGCTGTCAATGGGCGAAACCGCTGCGGCGAGAAAAAACGGAAAATTCATCACTCAGGCCGCCAGACGGCACGACTATTTAATACTTTCAGGGTGGCGAACCCTTCGCATATGTCGATTGCGCTCCAGCATCCCTGTTCTACCCGGAAATGCCATAGCGAGGCGGCGGGCATTGCGAGCAGACGGGCAATCAACAGGCTGAGTACGCCCTGATGGCTGACGATCAGCAGGTTCTGGCAATCGCTAAACGCGTCGAGTCGCGAGATAAAGCGCTCTACGCGCCGGGTAAAAGCCTGAAAACCCTCGCCATTGGTCGGAACCGCATTCTGCCAGTCCGTACACCAGGCGGCATAGCTTTCGGCATCTTCATGGGTGAGGTCGCGGTGATGGCGCATTTCCCAGTCGCCAAAGTACATCTCATTAAGCTCAGGTAAGATGTGTTGCGGCACATCCCGGCCCTCCAGTACGAGCCGGGCGGTATGGCGCGCGCGCTCCAGCTCGCTGCATAACACCCGGTCAAATGGCGCGTGGCGCAATAAAGTATGTAGCGTTTTCGCCTGGCCAATCCCTTTTTCCGTTAACGGCGTGGGAGCATGTCCGCTATACAACCCGGCGACATTGGCCTCAGTTTCGCCATGACGCACCAGCCACAATCGCATGGTATTCCTCATGAGGTTAAATGCGCAAAACATGATAATGCCCCTGATTGCGCAACGTTTTTTCACTAAAATAGCGTTTTTTGGCCGGAGGCATAATGGCGTTATTCAACAGCGCGCATGGCGGTAATATTCGGGAAGCCGCGACGGTGTTGGGCATCTCGCCTGACCAGTTACTGGATTTTAGCGCAAACATTAATCCGCTGGGTATGCCTGTCAGCGTGAAACGCGCGCTTATCGACAATCTGGACTGCATTGAGCGCTACCCGGACGCCGATTATTTTCATTTGCACCAGGCGCTGGCGCGTCATCATCAGGTGCCGGCATCGTGGATACTGGCGGGAAATGGCGAGACGGAGTCAATCTTTACCGTGGCGAGCGGTCTTAAACCGCGTCGTGCAATGATTGTCACGCCAGGTTTCGCGGAGTATGGCCGGGCGCTGGCGCAAAGTGGCTGTGAAATTCGTCGCTGGTCTCTACGCGAAGCGGATGGCTGGCAGCTTACCGATGCCATTCTTGAGGCGTTGACGCCCGATCTGGACTGCCTGTTTCTGTGTACGCCCAATAATCCTACCGGCCTGCTGCCGGAGCGGCAGTTATTACAGGCCATTGCCGTACGCTGCAAATCGCTGAACATTAACCTGATCCTGGATGAAGCGTTTATCGATTTTATTCCGCATGAGACGGGCTTTATTCCTGCTCTTAAAGATAATCCGCATATCTGGGTGCTGCGTTCGCTGACCAAATTTTATGCTATTCCCGGCCTGCGGTTGGGATATCTCGTCAACAGCGATGACGCGGCGGTGGCGCGGATGCGTCGCCAACAAATGCCGTGGTCGGTTAACGCGCTGGCGGCGCTTGCCGGTGAGGTAGCGTTACAGGATAGCGCCTGGCAACAGGCGACCTGGCATTGGTTACGGGAGGAGGGCGCCCGGTTTTATCAGGCGCTTTGTCAGCTCCCCCTGCTGACGGTTTATCCCGGGCGGGCAAACTATCTGTTGTTACGCTGTGAGCGAGAGGATATTGACCTGCAGCGACGGTTGCTGACGCAGCGGATTTTAATTCGTAGCTGCGCTAACTACCCGGGGCTGGACAGCCGCTATTATCGTGTGGCGATACGCAGCGCTGCGCAAAACGAGCGTCTGCTGTCGGCGCTGCGCAATGTGCTTACCGGTATAACCCCTGCTGATTGATGTAGTTCAGCACGTTTTCCGGCAACAGATCGTCGCAGGACTCGCCTTTTTCCAGCCGTTCGCGGATGAGGGTTGCGGAGATATTAAGCCAGGGCGTTTCCGCCAGGTAAATTTTACCGGCTGGCAACTGGTGTAGATCGTCCGGCGTATGGGTCAGATGCTGTTCCAGCCACTGCTGGTGTTGCGCCTGCGTCATTTCAAGGGGATAGCCCGGACGACGACAAACGATCAGGTGAGTGTTATCAAGGATGGTGTCGTAATCATGCCAGGTGGGGAAGTTAAGCAGAGAGTCCTGGCCGATAATAAACGCCAGCGGCGCTTCGGGACCCTGTTCTTCGCGCCATGCTTTCAACGTTTGCGCAGTGTAAGAGGGCGCGTTTCGCTGTAGCTCGCGTTCATCCAGCGTAAAAAGCGGCTTATCGGCGATAGCCAGCTCCAGCATATATTTACGCTGCGCGCTGGAGGCTTCCGGCTGGGGGCGATGCGGCGGCACATTGTTAGGCATAATAATCACCCGCGATAAGCCGATCAGATTCGCCAGCGTTTCAACAGGTTTAAGATGTCCATAATGCACCGGATCAAAGGTGCCGCCGAATAAAGCCTGTAACGATTTCATATCACCCATCAATAAATACGTCTGCCAGCGCCTTATGGCAGAGCAGGAGCGACAGCCCTTCAAGATCTGCCCATACCGACTGACCATAATCCTGTTTGAGCGTAATTTCTGTACGCGTCAGTAACTGCACGGCCTGGCGAAGCTGTGCAGGATGGAGACGCTGCAACGCGTCGCCGATCATGGGGCGACGGTTTTGCCAGACCCGGTGTTTATCAAACAGCGCGCGTAACGACGTATGCGCGGACTGACGTTTGAGATTGACCAGTAGCAGCAGCTCTCGCTGGAGGGTCCGCAGCAGAATGACCGGTTCGCTGCCTTCAAGGCGTAGCTGTTGCAGAATATGCAGCGCGCGTTTGCTTTTCCCCATCAGTAACGCATCCACCCAGTGGAAAGGGGTAAAGTGGGCGGCGTCATTGACGGCCTGCTCCACGCGAGGAAGCGTTAACTTACCGTCAGGCCAAAGCAGCGACAGCCGTTCCAGCGCCTGCGCCAGCGCCAACAGATTGCCCTCATAGCAATAGCACAGCAGTTGGTTCGCGGCGTCATCCAGTTGCAAATTCTGTGCTTTCGCTCTGGCGGCCACCCAGCGGGGAAGCTGCGCCTGCTCCGGCGTCTGACAACTGACCTGAACGCTACGGTCTGCCAGCGCGGTATACCAGGCGGCGTTTTCCTGCGCTTTGGTGAGCTTGTTTCCGCGTACTATTAATAACAGGTCGTCATGCAGCAGCTCGCTCAGCGTGGCGAGTTGCTCATTCATTGCCGCGTTAGGCCCGTTTTCCGGCAGTTGCAGCACCAGCGTTTGACGACTGGCGAACAGACTCATCGCCTGGCAGAGTGAGAAAAGCGATCCCCAGTCGGTACTGGGATCGAGAGTAAAAGCGTGGTGCTCTTCGAAGCCTTGCGACGCAGCCGCCAGACGAATAGCGTCCTGACTTTCCTGCAGCAGCAGCGGATCGTTGCCCAATAATAAATATGCCGCACGCAGCCCTTCGTTGAGCTGCGCGCGGAGTTGTTCAGGATACAACCTGATCATTAGTTACTCAGCGTAGTGGAGACGCGTGCTGGCGTAGAGGCGGGCGCCGCCGTCTCATTGTCGGCGGTAGCCTCCTCTTTCGTCGCCTGAATATCCGCCGCGCGGACGCTGGTCAGCTTACGAATCAGCTGTTCAGCGGCTTTGTCATACATCTCCTGAACGATCATGGCCTGCTCGTTATCCTTCGCCAACGCCATCTGCGGGTTATCGAAGAACGAACGGTACACTTTCGTGCTGATAGGATAGATGTCATGGCCCGGAATCAATACCGAGGCATTGACGGTCATTACCATCTGATATTCCGCCGTCTGGCCGTCCTGGAACACTGACGCCGTATCCTGCGAAATAGTTACCGTTCCAAGCCGCAGAGACGGAACGTCTTTGCGCGTTGTGTCTTTATCAAGCAGGTTTACGTTATTCAGCCGTAACTGATTACGTACCGCACGACTTAGCGGACCGTTCGGATCGCCGGAATCGAGGATCATCGTTTTCATTGAAGCCGGAACCTGCGTAGTGCTACGCAGATGCCAGCCGCATCCGGCGGTGACCAGCACCGCCAGAGATAACAACAGTGTTACCAGATATCGCACGCTTCCTCCCGCGCTTAGCCAACAACCAGATTGAGGAGTTTACCCGGAACGTAAATCACTTTACGCACGGTAACGCCATCAAGATATTTTGCCACCAGATGTTCCTGGCCTGCACGTTCACGCACCTGTTCTTCGGTGGCATCCACCGCAACGGTGATCTTACCGCGAACTTTACCGTTAACCTGCACGACAACCAGCGTGGTGTTTTCCACCATTGCCTGCTCGTCGGCAACCGGCCACGGCGCGTTGTCGATATCGCCTTCGCCGCCCAGTTCCTGCCACAAGGTAAAGCAGACGTGCGGGGTGAACGGGTTAAGCATACGCACGACGGCCTGCAGCGCTTCCTGAAGCAGTGCGCGGTCTTGTTCGCCTTCCTGCGGGGCTTTCGCCAGTTTGTTCATCAACTCCATGATCGCCGCAATGGCGGTGTTGAACGTCTGACGGCGGCCGATATCATCGGTCACTTTGGCAATGGTTTTATGCACATCGCGACGCAGCGCTTTTTGATCTTCGCTCAGCGCATCGACGTTCAGCGCCGCGACAGGACCTTTAGCGGTGTGTTCGTAAACCAGCTTCCAGACGCGTTTAATAAAGCGGTTTGCGCCTTCTACGCCGGACTCCTGCCATTCCAGAGTCATATCCGCCGGAGAAGCGAACATCATAAACAGGCGTACCGTGTCCGCGCCATAACGTTCAACCATTACCTGCGGGTCGATACCGTTATTTTTCGACTTGGACATTTTACTCATGCCAGTGTAGACCAGCTCATGACCCGCTGCGTCTTTTGCTTTGACGATGCGGCCTTTTTCATCGCGCTCGACGATAGCGTCAACTGGCGAAACCCAGTTACGTTCGCCGTTCTCGCCGACATAATAGAACGCATCCGCCAGTACCATGCCCTGGCACAGCAACTGTTTAGCCGGCTCGTCAGAGGTGACCATGCCCGCATCGCGCATCAGCTTATGAAAGAAGCGGAAGTAGAGCAGGTGCATGATGGCATGTTCAATACCGCCGATGTAGATATCGACTGGCAGCCAGTAGTTTGCCGCTTTCGAATCCAGCATTCCTTCCTGATACTGCGGGCAGGTGTAACGCGCGTAGTACCATGACGATTCCATAAAGGTGTCGAAGGTGTCGGTTTCACGCAGCGCCGGCATACCGTTAACGGTGGTTTTCGCCCACTCAGGATCGGCCTTGATCGGGCTGGTGATGCCGTCCATGACGACATCTTCCGGCAAAATAACCGGCAGTTGATCTTCCGGCGTCGGCAGCACGGTGCCGTCTTCCAGGGTGACCATCGGGATCGGCGCGCCCCAGTAACGCTGACGGGAAACGCCCCAGTCACGCAGACGGTAGTTCACTTTACGTTCGCCGACGCCTTTTTCGGCCAGTTTATCGGCAATGGCGTTAAACGCCGCTTCAAAGGCCAGGCCGTCGAACTCACCGGAGTTAAACAGCACGCCTTTTTCGGTCAGCGCCTGTTCGGAAAGATCCGGCTCGGAACCGTCGGCGGCCAGAATCACCGGCTTGATGGTCAAACCGTATTTGGAGGCAAATTCGTAGTCGCGCTGATCGTGACCCGGAACGGCCATCACCGCGCCAGTGCCGTACTCCATCAGGACAAAGTTTGCCGCCCAGACCGGGATCTCTTCGCCAGTTAACGGATGAATCGCTTTATAGCCGGTGTCGACGCCTTTTTTCTCCATGGTCGCCATTTCGGCTTCGGCCACTTTGGTGTTACGGCATTCGTCGATGAACGCCGCCAGCTCGGCGTTGTTCGCCGCCGCTTTTTGCGCCAGCGGATGACCGGCGGCCACTGCCAGGTAGGTGGCGCCCATAAAGGTATCCGGACGGGTGGTATAGACGGTCAGGGTGTTATCGTAACCCTTCACATCGAAGGTGATTTCCACGCCTTCAGAGCGGCCAATCCAGTTGCGCTGCATCGTTTTTACGGTATCAGGCCAGTGGTCCAGCTTATCCAGATCGCGCAACAGCTCGTCTGCGTAAGCGGTGATTTTGATAAACCACTGTGGGATCTCTTTACGCTCAACTTTGGTGTCGCAGCGCCAGCAGCAGCCGTCGATCACCTGTTCGTTGGCGAGAACGGTCTGATCGTTCGGGCACCAGTTAACGGCAGAAGTCTTCTTGTACACCAGGCCTTTTTTATACAGCTCGGTGAAGAATTTCTGTTCCCAGCGGTAGTATTCCGGGGTGCAGGTCGCGATTTCACGGCTCCAGTCATAGCCAAAACCCAGCGTTTTGAGCTGGTTTTTCATGTACGCGATGTTGTCGTACGTCCACGGCGCCGGCGCGGTGTTGTTCTTCACCGCCGCGCCTTCCGCCGGCAGGCCGAAGGCGTCCCAGCCGATTGGCTGCAGCACGTTTTTGCCCAGCATACGCTGGTAGCGGGCAACCACGTCGCCGATGGTGTAGTTACGTACGTGGCCCATGTGTAGTCGGCCAGAAGGATAGGGAAGCATCGACAGGCAGTAATACTTCTCTTTGCTCTCGTCTTCGGTCACTTCAAATGTGCGCTTCTCATCCCAGTGAAGCTGTACTTTGGATTCTATCTCTTCCGGGCGGTATTGCTCTTGCATGGCAGCCAGTAGTCCTGTTTTCGATACAGCTACAAATGTAGCTTTAGAGGTGGTGTTTAGATCCGCATAGCATAGCCCAAACACGCACGTCAAAACAGGGGGTAGAACATTTGTCGCGCCAGGCGTCCGTGAGGAGGTGACGCAAAATGCGACACGACTGAGGCAAATTACCGCAGTTCCTGTCACCGCCAGATCGGCCTGTAAAAATAAAGTCATATAAACCATGCAGTTAAAAAATGGCACGCCTTTTGATTAGGGAAGACAGGACTAAAGCAAAGGAGTTAATCGTGAAAAAAAATGCAGTGGTGATTCACCCTCAGGATTGCGTCGCGACGGCTATTACGGCGCTCAAGGCCGGCGAAACCGCCACAATGTTCATTGGCGAACGCGAGATAAGCGTTGTGTTACATCAGGATGTGCCATTTGGCCACAAATTCGCCATCTGCGATGTGCCTTTTCATGGCGAAGTTTATAAATATGGCGAATCCATTGGCCGCGCCACTCAGGAAATAAAAAGTGGCGACTATGTGCACGTCCACAATGTGGAAAGCGAACGCGGACGTGGTGACTGGAAATAATATAAAACAAGGGAAAATGATTATGAGCAATGAGACTTTTTTGGGTTTCCGCCGCCCTGACGGCCGTTTTGGCATCCGTAATTATGTACTGATTTTACCTACCAGCGTTTGTGCGAATAAAGTCGCCCAGGATATTGCCCGGCAGGTAAAAGGCGCGACATGGGTGAATAACGATTTTGGCTGCTGCCAGGTGGCAGGCGATGCGCGTCTGACGGAAAAAACATTGATTAATGTGGCGAATAATCCCAACGTCGGCGCTATTGTGGTTGTGGGCTTAGGCTGTGAAGGCGCGGAGCCGCTACGCATCGCAGAGGAGATTACCGCATTTGGCAAACCGACCTCCTGCATCACCATTCAGGAAGAGGGCGGCACGCTTAAATGTCAGGCCAGGGGGATTTCGCTGGCCCGCGACTATGCGCAACAACTCTCCATGCAAAAACCGCAGCAAGCACCGGTTAGCGAGCTGCTGCTGGCGATGGAGTGCGGCGGGTCAGATACGACATCGGGGCTGGCGTCTAACCCTTCCTGTGGGGTCGCCTCGGATAAGCTGATACGCTGCGGCGGAAGCTCAATTCTTTCTGAAACGACGGAATTTATTGGCGCCGAGCATGTGATGGCGAAACGCGCGGTGACGCCGGAGGTTGGTCAACAGCTCATTGATTTAGTGGTCGGCTGCGAGGTGCGAGCAAAAGCGCTGGGCGAGGATATTCGCGGGGGACAGCCGACGCCGGGCAATATTAAAGGCGGGTTGACTACCATTGAAGAAAAATCGTTAGGCTGTATGCATAAAGCGGGTCATGCGCCGCTACAGGGCGTACTGGAATATGCCGATAGACCAACGCATCCGGGCCTGTGGATTATGGATACCCCGGGGCAGGATATTGAATCTATTTCCGGCATGGTGGCGGGTGGAGCACAGATCGTTATTTTTACTACCGGTCGCGGAACGCCTGCCGGTAACCCAATAGCGCCGGTAATAAAAATTACGGGTAATAAAGCAACGTGGGAAATGATGCAGGACAATATTGATATTGATGTGTCCGCCATTATGTCTGGCGAGGCTTCTATTACGCAAATGGGCGAGGAAATTTATCAGGAAATTTTACGCGTCGCGAATGGGAAAACGACTAAATCAGAAGATTTAGGTCATAACGAATTCTCTATTTATAAGATCGCGCCGACGTTCTGATACCAAATCGGGCAGCACCAGCTGTCCGGTTATCTCTTGGGAATAAGCTATGAAAATTAAAAAAACACTGGAACGTTTTCCTGGTGGTATGATGGTTGTACCGCTAATCATCGGCGCATTGTTTAAAACTTTTGCGCCGGAGGCGCTGGAAATAGGCGGTTTTGTCACCTCTATTTCGCATGGCGCAATGGCGATTTTAGGCATGTTTTTAGTCTGTATGGGCGCGGATATCCAGTTTAAAGCCGCGCCGAAAGCGCTGAAAAAAGGCGCTGCGATCACCTTTGCGAAATTTGCCAGCGGCGTGATTATTGGCATTCTGGTCGGAAAATTTTGCGGCCCGGATGGGTTATTAGGTCTGTCGGCTTTAGCGATTATTTCGGCGATGACCAACTCGAACAGTGGGTTATATGCCGCGTTGGTTGGGGAGTACGGCGATGAAACTGACGGCGGCGCGATTGCGGTAATATCGTTGAACGATGGTCCCTTTTTCACCATGCTGGCGTTAGGGTCGGCAGGCATGGTGTCGATACCCTTTATGAATCTGGTGGCGGTTATTATTCCCATTATCATTGGCATGATTTTGGGCAATCTGGATGAGGACATGCGCAAGTTTCTTAAACAGGGCAGCGTGGTAACTATTCCCTTTTTTGCCTTTGGGTTAGGATACGGTATTGATTTCGCAAGACTTATCACGGCAGGTTCTTCAGGCATTTTACTGGGACTCATGACGGTGGCGATTGGCGGATTTTTTAATATTTTCGCCGATCGTGTGACGGGAGGCAGCGGCGTGGCAGGCGCGGCGGTATCCACCACCTCTGGCAACGCCGTCGCGACGCCAGCGGCAATCGCGCTGCTCGATCCGCATTTTACTGACCTGGCGTCGACGGCGGCGGCGCAGGTGGCGGCCTCGACGATTATTACCGCTCTGTGCGCCCCCTTCCTGACCGTATGGATAAAAAAACGCTACGATCGTAAACTGAACCCAGCCGCCGCAGGCGGTTAGCGTTTCGGCGGAAAATAAATCACGACGGGCGGTCTCGCCCGTTCATAAACCAACAGGATGGTGAGTGATGAATAAGACGAAAGATATAGCCGCATCTCCTCTCTGTTTTGTCTCTCCTTACCCTCAACTGGCAAAGGCTGCCGAGGCGCTGGTCGCGCAGTTGGATTACGCCGTCACTATTCATCAAACGACGCTTAATCGTATCCTGGATGAGCTACCTTTATTAGAGTCCCGTGGGCACCAGGTACTGATTAGTCGTGGCGGCTGTGCGGAAATATTAAAAAAGCACAGTAAATTACCGGTAGTCGAAATTAAAATGTCCGGCTACGACATTCTTGATGCGCTTATCCCTTTTAAAGGACAAAAAGGCACTGTCGGTATTGTCGGCTTTTCCAGTGTGATCAAAGGATGCGCGCGCGTAGCGGAACAGTTAAATATTAACTATAAAATTTTTACCTTACAGGGAAATGATAAAGAAACGATTTCTTGCCTGAAGCGGCAATTAGCGTCCACGCCATTAGATTGCATTGTTGGCGATACCGTTTGTCAGGATTATTTTTCACCGCTGGGCTCGCAATTCCGTTTACTTGATTCCAGCCCCGCCTCAATAACCGAAGCTCTGGAAGAAGCCCGCTCATTATATCTGGCTTTTCGCAGCCAATTACTCGAGCGACATCATCTGCAGCTGATTCTCGATCAGTTTGATAAAGCTGTTATCACGCTTGATGATACCGGCACGTTACTGCATTACAATAAATATGCGAGCCAACTTTTTAAAATTAACGCCTCCGGTGAGATTTATGACGCATCTTTCCTGAAACAGGTATTGCACCAGGAGCGGCATACATTACGTGAGGGAAAAACCGTCAGCGCGAAAGTCGTCGATACGCCGCAAGGCGCGATGGTGGTTAATCTGTATCCGGTATTTGCGGCCAGACAGTTAAGCCGGGTGGTGTTGACGATGCAAACCGTCTCCAGTTTACAGGGGGCGGAACATCATGTTCGCCGCCAGGAACTGTCTCGCCGCGGCTTGAGCGCCCGCTATCATTTCGACGATCTGCTTACCGAAAACCCGGAAATGCTGCGTCGTCTGGCGATCATTAAAAATTATGCCGGTACGGACGCGACTATCTTAATTAATGGCGAAAGCGGGACGGGAAAAGAGGTGCTGGCGCAAAGTATTCATAATGCCAGCCAACGCGTCAACGGCCCGTTTGTCGCCATTAACTGCGGCGCGATGGCCCCTCAGATTCTGGAGAGCGAACTCTTTGGCTATGTCGCTGGCGCATTTACCGGCGCGTCGCCGAAAGGCAAAATAGGCCTGTTTGAATTAGCGCACCACGGTACCATTTTTCTGGATGAGATTAGCGAGCTGGATAAACCGCTACAGACGCGCTTATTACGGGTGTTGCAGGAGCGGCAGATTATGCGGCTGGGCTCAGACCAGATGATACCTGTTGATATTCGCGTGATTGCGGCGACCAATCAGACGTTAACGAAGCTCATTGCGGATGGGACATTTCGCGAAGATCTTTACTATCGGCTTAACGTATTAAAAGTGACCACCATCCCGCTACGCAAACGTCCGGAGGATATCAAAGCCATCGGCCTGTCGCTGCTTACTAGTTTCAGCCAGCATTATAAACGCCCGGCACTAACGTTAACCCCGGCGCTGTGGCAAGAGCTTCAGCGCTTCGCCTGGCCCGGAAACGTCAGGCAGTTAAGCAATATTATCGAACGGCTGGTGCTCTCTATTGATCACTCCCCGGCAACGCTGGATGAGGGCCGCCTCTTGCTGGACGATCTGGAAGAGGGGAACCGACGCGAGCCAAGTACCTGCCACGACTGCCAGATGCTGGCTGGCGATTATAAAACGATTCGCCTGCGTATTTTGAGAAAATTATTAGAGGCGGAAAGGGATAATAAATCGTTAGTGGCGAAACGGTTAAATGTCGATCGTACCTCGCTGACGCGCTGGATACGTGAGTCGGCCTGACAAGAATTTACAGACTCTGTGGGCAGCCTTGCAAAGCGTAACGCAAATAACGTCTATTATTATAGGCAGTTAACGATCCAAGAGGTGAAGTGATGAACAAGGTTGCTCAATATTACCGTGAACTGGTGGCCTCATTAAGCGAGCGTTTACGCAATGGCGAGCGCGACATTGATGCGCTGGTGGAGCAGGCGCGCCAGCGCGTGATGCAAACAGGGGAGTTAACGCGAACCGAGGTGGACGAACTGACGCGCGCTGTCAGACGCGATCTGGAAGAGTTCGCCATGAGCTACGAAGAGAGCCAGGAAGATAGCGTCTTCTTGCGGGTGATTAAAGAGAGTCTCTGGCAGGAACTGGCGGACATTACCGATAAAACCCAGCTGGAATGGCGTGAAGTCTTCCAGGATTTGAATCACCACGGCGTGTATCACAGTGGCGAAGTGGTGGGATTGGGGAATCTGGTGTGCGAGAAGTGCCACTATCATCTGGCGGTTTACACGCCGGATGTGTTGCCGCGCTGCCCGAAGTGTGGTCATGACCAGTTTCAGAGAAGACCGTTTGAGCCGTGAGTGGAAGAGCGCTGGTGCGTCTTATCCGGCCTACCAAAAATCGTTCACGTAGGCCGGATATGGCGAAGCTGCCATCCGGCAAATATTACGCGTAAAACTTCAGCCGTTCCGCTAGTAAATCGACAAATCCCTGGCGGTCTACATCGACCATCACCGTCGCATTCGGCTTATTCCCCGTCAGGAAATAATAATCCACCACCGTCATCCCCTGGGTGTATTTCCCCTGGGTTTCCACGCCAACCCAACGCTCAACGGTGGTGAAAATCTCGGGTTTCAGCAGCCAGGCGATGGTACATGGGTCATGCAGCGGCGCGCCGACAAATCCCCATTTTTCGTCTTTGTGGTACTCCATAAAGAAGTCCAGCAGTTCGGCGACGATGGTGGAAATCGGGTTGCCAATGGCGCGAAAGCGTTCGATATCGGCAGCGTGAATCTGCGCCTTATGGGTAACGTCCAGCCCGGCCATCACCACCGGAATGCCTGACTGGAAGACAATTTCTGCCGCTTCCGGGTCGACGTAAATATTAAATTCCGCGGCGGGCGTCCAGTTACCCAGCGCCATCGCGCCGCCCATGATCACAATGCGGGCGATTTTCGTATGCAGTTCCGGATGGCTATTCAGCAGCAGCGCCACGTTAGTCTGTGGGCCAGTGGAGACGATGGTGACTGGCTGTGAGCTCTCGCGCAGTGTTTTTGCCATCAGCTCAACGGCAGTGCCGCTTTGCGGGGCGAATGACGGCTCGGGCAGCGCCGGGCCGTCGAGGCCACTTTCGCCGTGAACGTTATCGGCGATAATCAGTTCGCGCATGAGAGGTTTCACCGCGCCGCCCGCCACCGGAATATTCGGGCGTTTGAGCAGCGTCAGCATCCGCAGCACGTTGCGCAGCGTCTTCTCCGGCGTCTGGTTGCCGGCGGAAGAGGTGATCGCTTTCACTTCCAGTTCAGGGGAGGCGAGGGCGAGAACGAGGGCGATCGCGTCATCATGACCCGGATCGCAATCAATAATAATGGGCAGTGCCATTGTGGCTCCTTGTAAGCGGTACTTTGTGACAAGGTTAACGCCCGGCTGGATACGTTTCGAGAAGCGAAGCGGTAAAGCGTGAGATAGCGCGCACTCTGACGTGCGCGCCGGGAAGATTAGTGCAGGATTTTTGCAAGGAAGTCTTTTGCGCGATCGGAACTGGGGTTAGCGAAGAACTCCTCTTTTGGCGAATCTTCGACGATTTTACCTTCATCCATAAAGATCACCCGGTTAGCCACTTTACGGGCAAAGCCCATTTCGTGCGTCACCACCATCATGGTCATCCCTTCGTTCGCCAGTTCGACCATCACGTCCAGCACCTCGTTGATCATTTCCGGATCGAGCGCGGAAGTCGGTTCATCGAATAACATGGCAATGGGGTCCATACATAGCGCGCGGGCGATCGCGACGCGCTGCTGCTGACCGCCGGAAAGCTGCGCCGGGAACTTGTTGGCATGCGCAGACAGGCCAACGCGCTCCAGCAGCTTCAGGCCTTTATCGCGGGCGGCGGCCTTATCGCGTTTCAGTACTTTCACCTGCGCCAGCGTCAGGTTTTCGATGATCGACAGGTGGGGAAATAGCTCGAAGTGCTGGAATACCATGCCCACGCGGGAACGCAGTTTCGCCAGATCGGTTTTTTTGTCGTTCACAATAATGCCGTTAACGGTAATTTCGCCTTTTTGCACCGGTTCCAGACCGTTGACGGTCTTAATTAGCGTGGATTTACCGGAACCCGATGGCCCGCAGACTACCACCACTTCACCTTTTTTCACTTCTGTTGAACAATCGGTCAGCACCTGAAAGTGACCATACCATTTTGAAACATTTTTCAGGGTAATCATTAAACTGTCCTTTTCTTCAAATAGCTGACCAGCAACGACGCGCTCAGGCTGATAACAAAATAAACGGCGCCGGCGAACAGAATCATTTCGACCTGAGTACCGTCACGCTCGCCGATAGTCGACGCGGTGCGGAAGAAGTCCGCCAGGCTGAGTACATAAACTAAAGAGGTGTCCTGAAATAGCACGATGCCCTGTGTAAGCAACAGCGGCACCATCGCCCGAAACGCCTGCGGCAGAATAATGAGCTTCATCGACTGCCAGTGGGTCATCCCCAGCGCCAGCGCGGCGCTGGACTGCCCGCGGGAAATACTTTGAATACCGGCGCGAATAATCTCGGAATAGTAGGCCGCTTCAAACATAGAGAATGCCACCATCGCGGAGATCAGGCGGATATCGGTTTTCGGCGATAGTCCCAGCACGTTTTGCAGAAAGCCGGGTACAATCAGATAAAACCACAGCAAGACCATGACCAACGGGATGGAACGGAAAACGTTAACATACGCTTTAGCAAACCAGGCGATAGGGGTAAAGCTTGAGAGGCGCATGACGGCCAGAATGGTTCCCCAGACTATCCCCACGACAACGGCGGTGACGGTAATCTTCAGCGTGATGACCAGCCCGGCCAGCAGGTAAGGCAGTGAGGGGATAATCGAACTCCAGTCAAATTCGTACATTATTTGCTCCCCACGTTGCCCGGCAGGCGGACTTTGCGTTCAACCAGGCTCATGACCAGCATGATAACGGCGTTAATCAGCACATAGGCCAGCGTAATGGCGGTGAAGGATTCCCAGGCGTGCGCTGAGTAATCCAACAGTTTGCCTGCCTGCGCCGCCATATCCACCAGGCCGATGGTTGAGGCAATAGCCGAGTTTTTCACCAGGTTCATCATCTCTGACGTCATTGGCGGCACGATAACGCGATAGGCATTCGGCAGCAGGACATAGCGATAAGCCTGCGGCAGCGTTAGCCCCATCGCCAGCGCCGCGTTCTTCTGTCCGCGAGGCAGAGACTGAATCGCGGCGCGCACCTGTTCGCAAACGCGGGCGGCGGTAAACAGTCCCAGACAGATCATTGAGGAGAGGAAAAACTGAATATTGGGATCGAGTTCCGCCTTAAACCACATGCCAAGATCTTCCGGCAACAGTTCAGGCACCACCAGGTACCAGGTGAAGAATTGCACGATCAGCGGCACGTTACGGAACAGTTCTACGTACAATGTGCCCAGTCCGGAGAGGAAACGGTTGGGAACGGTACGTAAAATGCCGAAAATAGATCCTACCAGGAAAGCGATAATCCAGGCGGTAATCGAAAGGGCTACGGTGACCTGAAAACCACTCCATAGCCAGCCGAGATAGGTGGTATTGCCGAAGGGGGCTTCCTGTAAAAAAATACCCCAGTTCCAGTCTATTGACATACATCTACTCCGAAAAAAAAGGGTAGCAGCGCTACCCTCGAAGATTGTTGCCCGGCGATTTGCGGTTTCAGGCCCGAGGGGGAACGACCATCAGGCTTATAGTCTGTCCGTGCTGAGCGACAATCGAGAGGACAGGAGTCCCGTCCCATTTAGTTTTAGTTAGTTAAGCGCTTTATCATTCGGTGCTTTGAACAGGGCTTTCATCTCGTCAGACAACTCGAAATTCATGTTCAGGTTTTTCGGTGGGATCGGATTTTTAAACCACTTATCAAACCACTTTTCCGCTTCGCCGGAGGTTTGCGCCTGGGCGATGGTATCGTCCATCAGCTTTTTAAACTCAGGGTCGTTTTTACGCAGCATACAGCCGTAGGCTTCCTGGGACTGCGGTTTACCGACAATCTCCCAGTTATCCGGTTTCTTGGCTTTGGCGCGCTCGCCGGCCAACAGCGCGTCATCCATCATAAAGGCGACGGCGCGGCCGCTTTCCAGGGTGCGGAACGAGTCACCGTGGTCTTTCGCGCTAATAATACGCATCCCCATCTTTTGCTCTTCGTTAAGCTTATGCAGCAGAATTTCAGAGGTCGTCCCGGAGGTGACGACGACCGCTTTGCCTTTCAGATCCGGGAAATCTTTAATATCGCCGCCTTTTTTAGTCAGCAGTCGCGTCCCGACGACGAAAATCGTATCGGAGAAGGCGGCCTGTTTCTGGCGCTCAAGATTGTTAGTCGTTGAACCACATTCAAAATCGAAGGTTCCGTTTTGCAACAGCGGAATACGGTTTTGCGAGGTGATCGGGATCAGCTTCACCTGCAGATCGGGCTTGTTAAGTTTCTTTTTTACCGCTTCCACAATGGCGTTGGAGTAGTCCTGGGAATAGCCGACCACTTTCTGCTGGTTGTCGTAATAAGAAAAGGGCACAGAAGATTCGCGATGCCCGACGACGATCACGCCATTTTTAGCGATCTTGTCCAGGGTGCTACCAGCGGCAGGCGCGCCATCTTCTGCGTGCGCAAGGCCCGCAGACAGTCCCATGACCAGCATTGCTGTGGTTAGCTTACGTAATTGCATATCCAACTCCTTTATCATCTGCGCCGTCGACGCATTGATAGCTATTGTGATGTTGTTATTGCCTGCAACTTGCGCGTGCAGTGTTATGTATGTTTGTTAACATTTAGTGTGGCTTGTTGTAAATATTTTGCTGCGATATTGTTTATTTTTGCGAAGTGCGCCGCACCGTTCAGAGGCAAAAATCCTACATTGCACCGTTCAGGTGCTACCGATGATCGATTTTGGTGCGACCAGGTTGCACAAGCAGCCAGAACAGGTTTGCCATGTTTAACAAAGCAATAGACGTGCCAGAATGGGGGAAAAGGAGGATTTTCAGGCCGGATAAATGAAGCGCTATCCGGCCTGGGGAGAGATTATTTCCGTCGTTGTCGCAGACTCATCACTACCGCGCCAAAAGTAAACAGCGCGGTCAGTACCCATAGCGGCCAGTTGCCGGTACGGGCATAGGGAGTTAACCCCGTGGTTGGCGTGACGTGGGTGGTCAGTACCTGGCGTGTGAACTGCGGGATCATCGCCTGAATTTCGCCCTGCGGGCCAATCACCGCCGTAATACCGTTATTAGTACTGCGCAGCAACGGACGCGCCAGCTCCAGCGAACGCATCCGCGCCATCTGGAAATGTTGCCACGGGCCAATGGACTTACCAAACCAGGCGTCGTTAGAAATCGTCAGCAGATAGTCGGTGTCCGGGCGGAAGTTATCCCGCACCTGTTCGCCAAGAATAATTTCATAACAGATTGCCGCCGTCAGCTTATAGTCGTGCGCATGTAACTGCGGCTGGATATAAGGGCCGCGACTAAAGGAGGACATGGGCAGATCGAAGAACGGCGCCAGCGGACGCAGGATAGACTCCAGCGGAACGAACTCGCCAAAGGGCACAAGGTGATTTTTATTGTAGCGATTGGGCGAGTCATAACTGTATGGATTATCTTTGCCCAACGTAATAATCGTATTGTAGGTGTCGTATCGATTCTGTTTATTGAGACGTGCATCGACAATACCGGTGATCAGCGTGCTATTTTTTTCGCGTAACATTTCGTCCAGCGAACGAAGGAAGGGCTGCTGATTGATTTCGAGATCCGGAATCGCCGACTCAGGCCAGATAATAATCTGTGATTTGCCTAACTCTGGGCGGGTTTCGTTGAGATAAATTTTTAGCGTATTCAGTAGCTGGTTTTCGTCCCACTTCAGCGACTGCGGGATATCGCCCTGCACCAGCGATACTTGGGTCGCTTTGGTCGGTTCCAGCGTAAACCACTGGATATAACGTAGCGGAAAGGGCAAAGCAAACAGAATCACGGCGACAGCCAGCGGACGCCAGTTCCGCGTCGCCAGTGCCAGCGCTAACAGGCCGCTGACCATCATCAGCAGGAAGTTGATCGCTTCGACGCCCATTACCGGCGCCAGGCCTTTTAGCGGGCCGTCGACCTGACTATAGCCAAATTGCAGCCAGGGGAAGCCGGTCAGCACCCAGCCGCGTAAAAATTCGGTGATTTGCCATATTGCAGGCGCGGCGATAGCGACGCGCAGCCAGTTGGTTTTTGGCCACAGGCGCGACAAAATCCCGGCAAACAGTCCGGTATACAGCGAGAGATAAGCTGCAAGCAGCACCACCAGAAAAACGTTAACCGGGCCCGGCATGCCGCCAAACTGCGCGATACTGACATAAACCCAGTTAATCCCGCTACCGAAAAGTCCGAGTCCCCAGCAATAGCCGATGGCGGCAGACTGGAGCGGGCGGCGATTGAACGTTAAGGCCTGCAGCCCGATAAGCGACACTATCGCTGCGGGCCAGACGTCATACGGAGAGAAAGCCAGTGTTCCGCAGGCGCCGAATAATAACGCCAGCAGCAGGCGAATACGCTGGCGTTCAATTAACGAGGCAAATGCCATTTTTAGTCCACTATTGCTGTTATTCGTCCAGTTTTGGCTGGGGCGAGTCATCCGGGATCCTGACATGCACCTGAATAATACGACGACTATCGGCCATCGCCACTTTGAACTGGTAACCATCAATGTCAATGGTTTCGCCGCGGGCCGGTAAATGGCCGAACGCCTGCATCACCAGCCCGCCGATGGTATCGACCTCTTCATCGCTGAAGTGGGTGCCGAAAGCGTCATTGAAGTCTTCAATCGACGCCAGCGCGCGAATCGTCCAGGTATGGCGGCTAAGCTGACGGAAGTCGATATCGTCTTCTTCGTCATACTCATCTTCAATTTCACCGACAATCAGTTCGAGGATGTCTTCGATAGTCACCAGGCCGGAAACGCCGCCAAACTCATCGATAACGATGGCCATATGGTAGCGCTGGGAGCGGAATTCCTTGAGCATACGGTCAACCCGTTTGCTCTCCGGTACGACAACCGCGGGGCGTAACACTTTGTCCATGCTGAAGGCTTCGGCATCGCTGCGCATAAACGGCAGCAAATCTTTGGCCATCAGAATCCCTTCAATGTGATCTTTATCTTCGCTGATCACCGGAAAACGCGAGTGGGCGGACTCGATGATAACATCGAGACATTCGTCCAGCGTCTGGTTGCGTTTCAGGGTAATCATCTGGGAGCGCGGGATCATAATATCGCGAACGCGCTGGTCGGCGATGTCCATTACGCCTTCGAGCATATCGCGCGTATCTTCATCGATAAGCTCGTTCTGCCCGGAATCACGGATCAGCGCCAGCAACTCATCGCGGTTTTTAGGTTCACCGTGGAAAAGCTGGCTGAGTAGCAGGGAAAAAAATCCCTTTTTACTGTTTACTGTGTCACTACTGTGTGAATTGTCGTCGCTCATGGCGTCGTATGGGTTCTCATGTTAGTTAATACAAAGCTCGTCATGCGTATACTCAGCTGTGACGGCATGTTTTGCCTGATGGCGCTACGCTTATCAGGCCTACAAAAGGCATGAATGTAGGCCGGATAAGGCGCAAGCGCCGCCATCCGGCAAGCTACTATTCTGCAATCTTCTCGGCAATGTACGGATCCTCATAGCCCATAGCAAGCATAATCTCCGTTTCGAGAGACTCCATCTCTTCCGCTTCGTCATCGTCGATATGATCGTAACCCAGCAAATGCAGGCTACCGTGCACGACCATGTGCGCCCAGTGTGCCTCCAGCGGCTTGCTCTGTTCCTGCGCTTCCTGCTCCACGACCTGACGGCAAATAATCAGATCGCCCAGTAGCGGCATTTCAATGCCGGGGGGCGCTTCAAACGGGAAGGAGAGAACATTAGTGGGTTTATCTTTCCCGCGGTACGTTAAATTAAGGTCGTGGCTTTCGGCCTCATCCACCAGACGGATTGTGACTTCCGCCTCTTCCTGAAACTGCGGAATAACGCCGTCCAGCCAGCGTTGAAACTGAGCTTCATCCGGTAGGCCCGCGTGGTTTTCACAGGCCAACTGTAAATCGAGGATCACCTGGCTCATTTCTGCTCCTGCTCCTGGGCTTCACGCTTACGCTCTGCCGCCAACGCCGCTTTGCGTTTTTGTTCTGCCTCTTCCCAGGCTTCATAGGCGTTAACAATGCGGGCAACGACCGGATGGCGCACCACGTCTTCGCTGTGGAAGAAGTTAAAGCTGATTTCATCGACTTCCGCCAGCACTTCAATGGCATGACGCAAGCCGGATTTGGTGTTGCGTGGCAGGTCAATCTGCGTCACGTCACCGGTGATCACCGCTTTCGAGTTAAAGCCGATACGCGTCAGGAACATCTTCATCTGTTCGATAGTGGTGTTCTGGCTTTCATCCAGAATGATAAAGGCGTCGTTTAATGTGCGTCCGCGCATATAGGCCAGCGGCGCGACTTCAATCACATTGCGTTCAATCAGCTTCTCGACTTTTTCAAAGCCGAGCATTTCGAACAGCGCGTCATACAGCGGACGCAGGTACGGGTCCACTTTCTGACTTAAATCGCCTGGCAGGAAGCCCAGTTTTTCGCCCGCTTCCACCGCCGGACGGGTCAGCAGAATACGGCGAATCTCCTGGCGCTCCAGGGCGTCTACCGCAGCGGCGACCGCAAGATAAGTTTTACCGGTACCCGCCGGGCCGACGCCAAAGGTAATATCGTGATCGAGAATATTGGCGATGTACTGCGCCTGGTTCGGGGTACGCGGTTTAATCACGCCGCGCTTAGTTTTGATATTAATCGCTTTGCCATAGTCAGGCACGCTTTCCGCGCTCTGTTCCAGCACCCGCGCTTCTTTGATCGCCAGATGAATTTGTTCAGGTTCGATATCCTGAGTCTGGCCGCGCATCGGTGCGGTATCGACATACAGACTTCGCAAAATATCTGTCGCCGCGGTCACGCAAATCGGACGACCGGTCAGTTTAAAGTGATTGTCACGGCGGTTGATTTCAATACCGAGACGACGTTCGAGCTGTTTAATATTGTCATCAAACGGCCCGCAAAGGCTCAACAGACGGGCGTTGTCTGCGGGCTCAAGGGTAATTTCGCGAGTGTCTATATTCAAACTGTTCCTCTTGTGTCTGTATCGCCGGACGCTGAACATTTACCGGCATCTAAGGAAATTATTCACGCCATAGGGAAAAGGCGCAAGCATTGCAATGAAGATGGGGATGAAGAGAGAAAATTGCAAGGCCCGTCGGGCGACAGGCCATGACCAGGAAGCCCGACAGGCGTAGCGCCATCGGGCATTATTGCCTTTCCTGCAGGATTAAGGCTGGTAGAATCCTACGCCCAGCTCATTTTCTTTACGGGTACGGGCAATGACGGACTCCGGCGTTTCGGCGACGCGCAGACCCATTTCATCTTCGGTACGCACCACTTTTCCGCGCAGGGAGTTCGGATAGACGTCAGTAATTTCCACATCGACAAACTTACCAATCATCTCCGGCGTGCCTTCAAAGTTCACCACCCGATTGTTTTCGGTACGGCCAGACAGTTCCATAATGTTTTTACGTGACGTGCCTTCCACCAGAATGCGCTGTGTCGTGCCGAGCATACGGCGGCTCCATGCCATCGCCTGCTGATTGATACGCTCTTGCAGAATATACAGACGCTGCTTTTTCTCTTCTTCCGGTACGTCATCAACCATATCGGCAGCCGGCGTTCCCGGACGCGCAGAGAAGATAAAGCTGTAGCTCATATCAAAGTTGACGTCAGCGATAAGCTTCATGGTTTTTTCGAAATCATCGGTAGTTTCGCCAGGGAAACCGACGATAAAGTCAGAGCTTATCTGAATGTCCGGCCGCGCCGCGCGCAGTTTACGGATGATTGCTTTATATTCCAGCGCAGTGTGGGTGCGCCCCATCAGATTCAACACGCGATCGGACCCGCTCTGTACCGGCAGATGCAGGAAACTGACCAGTTCCGGCGTATCGCGGTACACCTCGATAATATCGTCGGTGAACTCAATCGGATGGCTGGTGGTAAAGCGAATACGGTCAATGCCGTCGATGGCGGCAACCAGACGCAGCAGATCGGCAAAGGTGCCAGTGGTGCCGTCGTAGTTTTCTCCGCGCCAGGCGTTAACGTTCTGGCCCAGCAGGTTGACCTCACGCACACCCTGCGCCGCTAACTGGGCGATTTCGAACAGGATATCGTCTGAGGGACGGCTGACTTCTTCACCGCGGGTATACGGTACCACGCAGTAAGTACAATATTTATTGCAGCCTTCCATGATAGAAACAAACGCGGTCGGGCCTTCTGCGCGCGGTTCCGGCAAACGGTCGAACTTCTCGATTTCCGGGAAGCTGATATCGACCACCGGGCTGCGGTCGCCACGCACGGAGTTAATCATCTCCGGCAGGCGGTGTAAGGTTTGCGGGCCAAAAATAATGTCGACGTAATGGGCGCGTTGACGAATGTGCTCGCCTTCCTGGGAAGCCACGCAGCCGCCGACGCCGATAATCAGATCGGGATTTTTCTCTTTTAACAGTCTCCAGCGACCTAATTGATGGAAGACTTTTTCCTGAGCCTTCTCGCGGATTGAGCAGGTATTCAACAGCAGCACATCCGCCTCTTCCGCCACGTCGGTCAGTTGATAGCCGTGGGTGGCGTCCAGCAGATCGGCCATCTTCGATGAATCGTACTCGTTCATCTGACAGCCCCAGGTTTTAATATGGAGTTTTTTAGTCATCGACTTGCTCTTGCGAAATAGTGGCTGAAAAGCAGGGCGCATAGTGTAATGCTTTGGCGCGGTTGTGACCAGTATGACTGACGTCAGCCCTAATGGGTAAAAAATCCTGTAAACTTGTCTAAAACGTAACAGGATGAATGACCATGACAAATCAACCAACGGAAATTGCCATTGTCGGCGGGGGAATGGTCGGCGGCGCGCTGGCGCTGGGTCTGGCGCAGCAAGGATTTACGGTTATGGTAATAGAACATGCCGCGCCTGCGCCGTTTGTGGCTGACAGCCAGCCTGACGTGCGGATTTCGGCCATTAGCGCGGCATCCGTGGCGCTGCTTAAGGGGCTGGGCGTTTGGGAGGCGGTGCAGGGGATGCGTAGCCATCCTTATCGGCGACTGGAGACCTGGGAGTGGGAAAACGCCCATGTGGTGTTCGACGCCGCTGAACTCAAGCTGCCGCTGTTAGGCTATATGGTAGAGAACAACGTCCTGCAACAGGCGCTATGGCAGGCGCTGGAAGCGCACCCCGGCGTGACGCTGCGCGTTCCGGCTTCACTGGCGGCATTGCACCGCCGCCACGATGGTTATGCGCTGGAACTGGCCGACGGCGAATGGGTAACGCCGAAGTTAGTGATTGGCGCCGACGGCGCGAATTCGCAGGTTCGGCAAATGGCGGGAATTGGCATTCATGCCTGGCAATATGCGCAGTCGTGTATGCTTATCACCGTCAAGTGTGAAAATGCGTCAGGCGACAGCACCTGGCAGCAGTTTACGCCGACGGGGCCGCGCGCCTTTTTGCCGCTGTTCGACGATTGGGCGTCGCTGGTGTGGTATGACGCTCCGGCACGTATTCGCCAGCTACAAAGTTTATCGATGACGCAATTGCAGGTGGAAATTAACCAGCACTTTCCGGCGCGTCTGGGGGCGGTGATGCCTGTCGCGGCGGGCGCGTTTCCGCTAACCCGTCGTCACGCGTTGCAGTATGTACAACCGGGGCTGGCGCTGGTAGGCGACGCGGCGCATACCATTCATCCGCTGGCCGGGCAGGGCGTCAACCTGGGGTATCGGGATGTTGATGCGTTGATTGATGTGCTGGCGAGTGCCCGTAGCTATGGCGAGTCCTGGGCCAGCCATTCGGTGTTGAAACGCTATCAGACGCGGCGCATGGCAGATAATTTTATGATGCAAAGTGGAATGGATCTGTTTTATGCCGGGTTCAGCAATGAATTGCCGCCGCTGCGTATTTTACGCAATATGGGGTTGATGGCGGCGCAGCGCGCAGGCGTGCTAAAACGTCAGGCGCTGAAGTATGCGTTGGGGTTGTAACCCGCTGAATGCCTTACCCGGTTTGTAAAAACGCTCAATTGCAGGTCGGGTAAGCGTATTGACATCTTACTTTACTGCAAATAAAGCACATAAACCTAATCTCCCTTTAAAATCAATTTCATACCAAGGTGATGCCATTTCAATTATGCATACGTTGTATTGACAACGTACTACTTTATGTAGCATCAGTAATGTGGAACTCATTGATTTTACAAGAATCGCCAGAGTGATTAATGCGGCGAGAATCCGATACCACGTCAGTGTTGCATGTTGGACATCAAACCACAGAATATAAAAAGTGATGATGTGAAGAATGACTTTGCTGGACAGAGCGCGAATATAGAATCCACGCAGCGCCGTTTTCGAGGAAAACGCGACATTAATCAGCGCGCTTTGTTTTTCTTGCACAGGGATCCCTGGCAGATACACTATCCATTCCGCACTATTCTGGCGCAACATGACGGCCTTTTTCTGGTGCAGTATATGTAGCCTCATTGACACTGCCACGGGGTAAACCAGACCCAAAATAATCAACCAGGCGGCGCTGGCCGTGATATCAATGAAGGTGAAAGCGCAGAGCAAGACGACCATAAAAAATGTTAATGGCCGCAAAAAGAGATACCAACAAAACTGGTAATTCATTGTGAGGTTACCGAACGATCCCTGTAAGGCTTTATCATAGCGTTTTACTGATAGCAGGGCATTAAGGGGAAACCTCTTTCGGAATTTATAAACGCAGAAAAGCAAAAAGCTCGCCGAAGCGAGCTTTTTAAAGGTGGCTGGGGTACGAGGATTCGAACCTCGGAATGCCGGAATCAGAATCCGGTGCCTTACCGCTTGGCGATACCCCAATTGTCGTACTTCTTGCGCTCATTAGCAGAGCGTCTTTAAAACTGGCTGGGGTACGAGGATTCGAACCTCGGAATGCCGGAATCAGAATCCGGTGCCTTACCGCTTGGCGATACCCCAACAAATTATTTTCGAACCGGTCGAATACCTCGACGCGTTCTGAATATGGTGGCTACGACGGGATTCGAACCTGTGACCCCATCATTATGAGTGATGTGCTCTAACCAACTGAGCTACGTAGCCAGATGATTTCTTCGATGGCTGGGGTACCTGGATTCGAACCAGGGAATGCCGGTATCAAAAACCGGTGCCTTACCGCTTGGCGATACCCCAATACCGTCGCGGTGAACCGCAAACTCGAAGAAATATGGCTGGGGTACCTGGATTCGAACCAGGGAATGCCGGTATCAAAAACCGGTGCCTTACCGCTTGGCGATACCCCATCCGTACAACGCTTATCGGTGAATGGTGCGGGAGGCGAGACTTGAACTCGCACACCTTGCGGCGCCAGAACCTAAATCTGGTGCGTCTACCAATTTCGCCACTCCCGCAAAAAAGATGGTGGCTACGACGGGATTCGAACCTGTGACCCCATCATTATGAGTGATGTGCTCTAACCAACTGAGCTACGTAGCCATCTTTTTTCGCGTTACCTTATCGGCGTTGCGGGGCGCATTATGCGTATTGAGCCTTGAAGCGTCAACCTCTTTTTCATCGAAAAACGTCGGAAAGTGTCTGTTTGGTTAGGTTGCGAACAGCGTGGCGCAATATTCGGCAATTATTGGTTATTAATCGTTTTTCCGAAAGTGGTTTGCTATAAAAAAAGAGCCCCTAAGGGCTCTTTCGTCATCGTTAATTTACTGGTACGCCGACTGATGCACGCCGACCGCGCGGCCTGACGGGTCATCCATCGTTTTGAATGCTTCATCCCACTCAATGGCTTTGGCGGAAGAACAGGCCACGGACGGGCCGCCGGGTACGCATTCCGCGGCGCTCGGCACCGGGAACAGCTCTTCAAAAATTTCGCGGTACAAGTACGCCTCTTTAGACGACGGCGTGTTGTATGGAAAGCGGAAGCGGGCGGTTTCCAGTTGTTGATCGGAAATCTGTTTCGCCGCCACCTCTTTTAGCGTATCGATCCAGCTGTAGCCTACGCCGTCAGAGAACTGCTCTTTCTGACGCCACGCGACGCTTGCTGGCAGATAAGACTCGAAGCACTCGCGCAGCACGTGTTTTTCCATCTTGCCGTTACCGCACATCTTATCCTGTGGGTTGATACGCATCGCCACGTCGAGGAATTTTTTATCCAGGAACGGTACGCGCGCTTCCACGCCCCAGGCGGACATCGCTTTGTTGGCGCGGGCGCAGTCATACATATGCAGCGCCTGTAGCTTACGGACCGTCTCTTCATGTAACTCTTTGGCGTTCGGCGCTTTATGGAAGTACAGGTAGCCGCCAAACACCTCATCGGAACCTTCGCCGGAGAGCACCATTTTGATGCCCATCGCTTTGATCTTACGCGACATCAGATACATTGGCGTTGAGGCGCGGATAGTGGTCACGTCATAGGTTTCAATGTGATAGATAACATCACGAATGGCATCAAGGCCTTCCTGCACGGTGAAGTGAATTTCATGATGCACGGTGCCGAGGTGGTTAGCCACTTCCTGGGCCGCCTTCAGGTCAGGCGAACCTTCCAGACCGACCGCAAAAGAGTGCAGCTGTGGCCACCAGGCTTCGGAGCGCTCCTGATCTTCGACGCGACGGGCGGCGAATTTTTTGGTGATAGCCGAGATAATCGACGAGTCCAGACCGCCGGAGAGCAGCACGCCGTAAGGGACGTCGGACATCAGGTGGCTTTTCACGGATTCTTCCAGCGCCTGGCGCAGCTCATTTTTGTCGGTAACGTTGTCTTTTACCGCATCGTAATCGAACCAGTCGCGCTGATAGTACTGACGAATTTCGCCGTCTTTGCTCCACAGGTAGCTGCCCGCCGGGAACTCTTTAATGGTGCGGCAGACCGGGGTCAGCGCTTTCATTTCTGACGCTACGTAGAAGTTGCCGAATTCGTCATAGCCCATATAGAGCGGAATAATACCGATATGGTCACGACCAATCAGATAAGCGTCTTTTTCGCTGTCATACAGGGCGAAGGCGAACATCCCCTGTAAATCGTCAAGGAAATCCGGCCCTTTTTCCTGATATAGCGCGAGGATAACTTCGCAGTCGGAGCCTGTCTGGAACGCGTAACGATCGCCATACTCCGCGCGTAATGTCTGATGGTTATAAATTTCACCGTTCACCGCCAGCACGTGGGTTTTTCTGGCGTTATACAGGGGCTGGGCGCCGGCGTTAACATCAACAATCGATAAACGTTCATGTGCGAGAATCGCGTTATCGCAAGCGTAGATGCCGGACCAGTCCGGGCCGCGATGGCGCATCAGGCGTGACAGTTCAAGGGCTTTTTTACGCAGTTCCGCTGCATCTGTTTTGATATCGAATATGCCGAAAATAGAACACATAGCCTTCTCCGTTAATCTGTTGCGTCGTACTTTTTGTGTTTGCTTGACTAAAAAATGCCGCAAAGGCGTGGAAGGCGCAAGGGGATTACGGTCTGAAAAATGAAAAATGCAATCGTCATTGTTGATTAGTGAAAAATGATTACGTATTGCGCGGATTTATTGATGGATCTTCAGTTTTATCGTGGTTTAATTGAATTATGTTTTTCCTGATGGCGTTTCGCTTATCAGACCTACAATGCTGTTCGAACCGTAGGCCTGAAAGCTATGCGTCATCAGGTAGGGGACAGGTTTAGATAACGTCGATCTCGGCGACGGAAGGGTAAATCCAGCTTGGGCGGAACGGCATACTGTCAATATCATTGATCGTTGATACGCCAGAAAGTACCAGAATGGTCTCCAGACCGGCCTGGAACCCCGCCAGAATGTCGGTGCGCAGGTTGTCGCCGACAATAACGGTCTCTTCCGAGTGCGCCTGCATTTTGTTTAACGCCGCGCGGATGATCCACGGGCTGGGTTTGCCGACATAAAACGGCTTCCGGCCGGAAATTTTTTCAATGCCTGCGCACAGCGCGCCGCAGGCCGGATAAAAGCCGCGACCGTGAGTATCCGGGTTGGTAGCGATAAAGCGCGCGCCATTGGCGACGAAAAATGCTGCTTTATGCATCATGTCCCAGTTGTAGGAGCGGGTCTCTCCAACGATGACAAAATCAGGGTTCACATCGGTAATGGTAAAACCTGCTTTATAGAGCTCGTGAATAAGCGCGCCTTCGCCCACGACATACGCTTTTTTACCTTCCTGACGGCGCAGAAAATCGGCTGTCGCCATTGCTGAAGTATAAAACACGCTGTCCGGCACGTTAACGCCAGCGGTAGCAAAACGGTTCGCCAGATCCTGGCCGGTTTGCGACGGGTAATTGGTCAGCAGCACCAGCGGCAGACCTTTTTCCAGAATCCCCGTCAGAAATTCCGCCGCACCGGGTACGGCTACGTTGTCGTGCATCAGCACGCCGTCGATATCGCAGATTACATTCTTGATGGTCATGAACTACCCAGGGAATTTGTGAATAATCCGATACTATAAGAGCGCATCAACTTTCCAGCAAACGTTGCAGCAATGTTCCGTTGAGCATGGCGCGTTTAACTAAGGCAAAAGCGCCGATGGCAGAACGGTGATCCAGCGTGGAGCGTACCACCGGCAAATTTTTGCGAAATGCCTTTAACGCCTGCGTATTGATACAGCTTTCGATAGCGGGCAACAGGACTTTATCGGCTTCAATGATCTCGCCGGCAATGACGATTTTTTGCGGATTAAACAGGTTGATAGCAATGGCGATCGTTTTGCCCAAATGGCGACCAACATGCTCAATGACTTCCGAGGCCAGGCTGTCGCCCCGGTTTGCCGCCTTACAAATGGTTTTAATCGTGCAGTCGTCAAGCGGAACACGGCTTTGATACCCTTGTTTAAGCAAATTCAGCACCCGTTGTTCAATCGCCACATTGGCGGCAATGGTTTCCAGACAGCCGAAATTACCGCAGTGGCAGCGCTCGCCCAACGGCTCCACCTGAATATGCCCAATTTCGCCGACGTTGCCGTTACGGCCAATGAAGATGCGTCCGTTGGAGATAATCCCGGCGCCTGTACCACGATGAACGCGCACCAGAATCGAGTCCTCGCAATCCTGACTGGCGCCGAAGTAGTGTTCCGCCAGCGCCAGGCTACGGATATCGTGTCCCACGAAACAGGTAACGTGAAACCGTTTTTCCAGCGCTTCGACCAGTCCCCAGTTTTCAACCTGAATGTGCGGCATGTAACGAATCACGCCGCTTTCCGGATCGACAAGCCCTGGCAGGATCACCGAGATAGCGATCAATTCACGAATTTTACGCTGACAGCTATCAATAAAGACGGCGATGGTGTTGAGCAGCGCATGTTCCAGCGTCTCCTGGGTGCGCTCCGGTAGCGGATAATGCTCCTCAGCGACCACTTTACTGCTCAGATCGTAGAGCGTTAAAGTGGTGTCATGACGGCCCAGGCGAACGCCAATGGCATGGAAGTTACGGGTTTCCGTGACGATAGAGATAGCGCGGCGGCCTCCGGTAGAGGCCTGCTGATCGACTTCTTTGATCAGCCCGCGTTCAATGAGTTGACGCGTAATTTTCGTTACGCTGGCGGGAGCAAGCTGGCTTTGCTCGGCAATTTGTATGCGCGAGATAGGACCATGCTGGTCAATCAGGCGGTAAACGGCCGCGCTGTTAAGCTGTTTTACGAGATCAACGTTACCTATCTGAGCTTGTCCGCCTGGTGTCATATTCTCACTTACTCAAGTCAACGACCTCGTCACCATTAACGATGGTCTTGATAATTTTAAAATCGTGGGTGAACGCGGTCAGGTTGGCGACTTTACCCGGCGCAATGCTACCGAGATGCTTATCAACGCCGATAGCGCGAGCCGGATAGAGCGTTGCCATGCGCAGCACTTCATCCAGCGCGATGCCGCAATGCGCGACCAGGTTGCGTACGCCTTCAATCATGGTTAAGGACGAACCGCTCAACGTACCGTTTTCATCCACACACAGTCCATTGCGGTAGTATATTGTTTTACCTGCGAAAATGAACTGCTCAATATTGGCCCCCGCCGGTGCGGTGGCGTCTGTCACCAGACAAAGTTTGTCGCCTTTAAGGCGTTTGGCATTGCGAATGTTGGCGTAGTCGACATGCAGACCATCGGCGATAACGCCGCAATAAATATCCGCTTCGTCCAGAACAGCGCCAGCAAGGCCCGGCTCACGCCCTGTAATGTACGGCATCGCGTTAAACAGATGAGTCGCAAAGGTAATCCCGGCGCGGAAGCCCGCTTTTGCCTCTTTTAACGTCGCGTTGGAGTGGCCTGCGGAAACCACAATGCCCGCATTCGCCAGTTTAGCGATTACGTCGGCAGGCACCATTTCCGGCGCGAGTGTAACTTTGGTGATGACGTCGGCATTATCGCACAAGAAATCGACCAGCGCAGCGTCTGGTTTACGCACGAAATCAGGATTATGGGTGCCTTTTTTTACCAGATTAAGCCAGGGGCCTTCCAGGTGGAGACCCAGCGCCTGGTGCGGATGTTTTTCCAGGTATTCGCGCATGACGCGAATGCCCTGTTTCATCAATTCATCGCTGGTAGTGATAAGCGTTGGCAGAAAGTTAGTACAGCCCGATTTTTCATTGGCTTTCTGCATAATTTCCAGCGTTTCAACGCTGACGGCTTCTGCGGTATCGTTAAACTGCACGCCGCCGCAGCCGTTTAGCTGCACATCAATAAAACCGGGGGAGAGAATGGCCCCATTCAATGAGCGTTGTTCTATTCCCGGCGGCAGTTCGGCCATCGGACAAACGCGGTCAATCAGGCCATTAGCGACAACAAGCGCATGGTCATCAAGAATTTCGTGACCGGTAAAGATCCGGCCCTGGGTTAAAGCATACATTCTGACCCCCGATATCAAAAATTTACCGCCCCGCATTGACTGGCGGGGCGGAGACAACATTACAGACCTTTAATATTTTCTGCTTCTAATTCATTGAAATATTTCAATGTTTTAACTTTAAGTTCCATTGTGGACGGCTCATCGCATACCACAACCGCTTTCGGATGGAGCTGCAGGCAGCTAATAGTCCACATGTGGTTGACGTTGCCTTCAACCGCCGCCTGCAGCGCCTGGGCTTTCTGATGGCCCAGCACCAGAATCATCACTTCTTCCGCATCCAGCAGCGTGCCCACGCCTACCGTCAGCGCGTATTTCGGCACCTGGTTTACGTCGCCGTCAAAGAAGCGGGAGTTCGCTACGCGAGTATCATGGGTTAACGTTTTGATACGGGTACGGGAAGCCAGGGAAGACGCCGGTTCGTTAAAGGCGATGTGACCGTCGTTGCCGACGCCGCCCATAAACAGATGGATTTTACCGTAAGAACGAATTTTTTCTTCATATTGACGGCATTCTGCATCGATATCTGGTGCGTTACCGTTGAGAAGATTGATGTTTTCTGCTGGAATATCAACGTGATCGAAAAAGTTACGATGCATAAAGCTGTGGTAGCTTTCCGGGTGCTCTTTCGGCAGGCCAACATATTCGTCCATATTAAAGGTGACTACATGCTTAAAGCTGACCTCGCCCGCTTTGTGCATCTCAACCAGCGCTTTGTACGCCGTTAGCGGCGTGCCGCCGGTAGGCAGTCCAAGGACAAACGGACGATCGGCGGTCGGTTTGAACGCATTAATACGGTTAACGATATGGCGAGCGGCCCATTTGCCAACCTGTTCTGCGGTACTCAGGGGGATCAGTCTCATTCTTCACCTCAATAATCAATGTCAAAATTTGGCGGATCGTATTAAGCGTAACCTGGATATCCAGGGTTCGTGTTCAATCCGTCCTGATTTTTTGAATCATAAAATAAGTTTTCCGTGTTAGCCAGTGGATGGTGGGGGTAATTACGATATTTAGTGATTATAATCACAAAAAACACCCGTTTAATTTGCGAGGCGAATTAATTTTCCACACACTCTGCAGAAGATGATCTCACCGTTCGATTACAGAACATCACGTTTTTAACGTTTGCAGCACAATAAAAAACGGCTTCAAAGAAGCCATATCGGCGTCTCGTAGGGGGAATAAGATGAATATTTTAGGTTTTTTCCAGCGGCTGGGTAGGGCGTTGCAGCTCCCTATCGCCGTGTTGCCGGTGGCAGCGTTGTTGCTGCGATTCGGCCAACCAGATTTGCTGAATATGCCGTTTATCGCGCAAGCGGGCGGGTCTATTTTCGATAACCTGGCGCTGGTTTTCGCTATCGGCGTGGCATCCAGTTGGTCTAAAGATAGCGCGGGCGCGGCAGCGCTGGCGGGAGCCGTGGGTTACTTCGTCATGACCAAAGCGATGGTGACGATTAACCCGGAAATCAACATGGGCGTGCTGGCGGGGATTATTACCGGTCTGGTCGGCGGCGCGGTTTATAATCGCTGGTCTGGTATCAAACTGCCTGATTTTCTCAGTTTCTTCGGTGGAAAACGTTTTGTGCCGATCGCAACGGGCTTTTTCTGTCTGGTGCTGGCCGCTATTTTCGGTTACGTCTGGCCGCCGGTACAGCATGGCATCCATGCGGGCGGTGAATGGATCGTTTCCGCAGGCGCGCTGGGTTCCGGTATCTTTGGCTTCATCAACCGTCTGCTGATCCCAACCGGTCTGCATCAGGTACTGAACACCATCGCCTGGTTCCAGATTGGCGAATTCACCAATGCCGCAGGCACTGTATTCCACGGCGACATCAACCGCTTCTATGCTGGCGACGGCACGGCGGGGATGTTTATGTCCGGCTTCTTCCCGATCATGATGTTTGGTCTGCCGGGCGCCGCTCTGGCGATGTATTTCGCCGCGCCGAAAGAACGTCGTCCGATGGTGGGCGGTATGCTGCTGTCTGTCGCGATTACCGCGTTTCTGACCGGCGTAACCGAGCCGCTGGAATTCCTGTTTATGTTCCTGGCGCCGCTGCTGTACCTCCTGCACGCCATTTTGACCGGTATCAGCCTGTTCGTCGCGACGCTGCTGGGTATCCATGCAGGCTTCTCTTTCTCGGCAGGCGCGATCGACTATGTTCTGATGTATAACCTGCCAGCGGCCAGCAATAACGTCTGGATGTTGCTGGTGATGGGCGTTGTATTCTTTATCATCTACTTCCTGCTGTTCAGCGCGGTTATTCGTATGTTTAACCTGAAAACGCCGGGCCGCGAAGATAAAGTTGATGAGATGGTAACGGAAGAAGCCAACAGCAACACCGAAGAAGGGTTAACGCAACTGGCGACCAGCTATATTGCTGCGGTTGGCGGTACGGACAACCTGAAAGCGATCGATGCGTGTATTACCCGTCTGCGCCTGACCGTGAATGACTCTGCTCGTGTCAACGATGCGGCCTGCAAACGCCTCGGCGCTTCCGGCGTGGTGAAACTGAACAAACAGACCATTCAGGTTATTGTCGGCGCGAAAGCGGAATCGATTGGCGATGAAATGAAGAAAGTGGTGGCGCGGGGACCGGTCGCGGCAGCGTCTGCTGATGCGGCTCACGTTGCAACACCTGCTCCGGCGGCCAAACCCCAGGCGGTGCCGAATGCGGTGACTATCGCTGAACTGGTCTCTCCGATTACCGGTGAGGTAGTGGCGCTGGATCAGGTACCGGATGAAGCTTTCGCCAGCAAAGCGGTCGGCGACGGCGTAGCGGTGAAACCCACCGATAAAACCGTGGTTTCTCCGGCGGCGGGTACTATTGTGAAAATCTTCAACACTAACCACGCGTTCTGTCTGGAAACCGAAAAAGGCGCGGAGATCGTTGTCCATATGGGTATCGATACTGTCGCGCTGAACGGTCAGGGCTTCAAGCGTCTGGTAGAAGAGGGTGCGGAAGTCACGGCGGGTCAGCCGGTTCTGGAACTGGATCTGGACTTCCTGAATGCCAATGCGCGTTCCATGATAAGCCCGGTTGTTTGCAGCAACAGCGATGACTTCAGCGCTCTGGTCATCAAAGCGGATGGTCACGTGGTAGCGGGTCAAACGCCGCTGTACGAGATCAAGAGCAAATAATCGCTTCCTGGCCGGATAAGGCGTAAGACGTCATCCGGCGATATCACAGAAAACATAAGCGGCAGAGGGAAACCTTCGCCGCTTTTTTTTACCGCAATTAGCCCCAATATTTTCTGCAAAGCCACTTTTTAAGTAACTAAAGGTTGTCAGTCTGTCCGGCTTATAAGATCATATGCCGTTATACGTTGTTTACGCTTTGAGGAATCCACGATGAGTGAGGCTGAAGCCCGCCCGACTAACTTTATTCGTCAGATTATTGATGAAGATCTGGCGAGTGGTAAACATACCACTGTCCATACCCGTTTTCCGCCGGAGCCGAATGGCTATCTGCACATCGGCCACGCGAAATCTATCTGCCTGAACTTTGGCATCGCGCAAGATTATCAGGGCCAGTGCAACCTGCGTTTCGATGACACCAACCCGGTAAAAGAAGATATCGAGTACGTTGATTCGATTAAAAACGACGTCGAGTGGTTAGGCTTTCACTGGTCTGGCGATATTCGCTACTCCTCCGATTACTTTGACCAACTGCACGCCTATGCGGTCGAGCTAATCAATAAAGGCCTGGCCTACGTTGATGAGCTGACGCCGGAGCAGATCCGCGAATACCGCGGTACGCTGACCGCGCCGGGTAAAAACAGCCCGTTCCGCGATCGCAGCGTCGAAGAGAACCTCGCGCTATTTGAAAAAATGCGTACCGGCGGTTTTGAAGAGGGTAAAGCCTGTCTGCGCGCTAAAATCGACATGGCGTCGCCGTTTATCGTGATGCGCGATCCGGTGCTGTATCGCATTAAATTCGCCGAGCATCATCAGACCGGCAACAAGTGGTGCATCTACCCGATGTACGACTTTACTCACTGCATCAGCGATGCGCTGGAAGGTATTACTCATTCTCTGTGTACGCTGGAGTTCCAGGACAACCGTCGTCTGTACGACTGGGTACTGGACAACATCACCATTCCGGTTCACCCGCGCCAGTACGAATTCTCGCGGCTGAATCTGGAATATACCGTGATGTCCAAGCGTAAGCTGAACCTGCTGGTGACCGACAAACACGTTGAAGGCTGGGATGATCCGCGTATGCCGACTATTTCCGGTCTGCGCCGTCGCGGCTATACCGCGGCTTCTATTCGTGAGTTCTGCAAACGCATCGGCGTCACCAAGCAGGACAACACCATTGAGATGGCGTCGCTGGAATCCTGCATTCGCGAAGATCTGAACGAAAACGCGCCGCGCGCGATGG
Source organism: Salmonella sp. A1325 (assembly GCF_056991255.1). Taxonomy (NCBI): domain Bacteria; kingdom Pseudomonadati; phylum Pseudomonadota; class Gammaproteobacteria; order Enterobacterales; family Enterobacteriaceae; genus Salmonella; species Salmonella sp. A1325. The sequence goes on from NZ_JAMLWO010000003.1 coordinate 425,206, forward strand.
CGGTAATCGATCCGGTAAAACTGGTTATCGAAAACTACCCGCAGGGTGAGAGCGAAATGGTTACCATGCCTAACCATCCGAATAAACCGGAGATGGGCAGCCGTGAAGTGCCGTTTAGCGGTGAGATCTGGATCGATCGCGCAGATTTCCGCGAAGAAGCGAACAAGCAGTACAAGCGTCTGGTGATGGGCAAAGAAGTGCGTCTGCGTAATGCCTACGTCATTAAAGCGGAGCGCGTAGAGAAGGATGCCGAAGGGAATATCACCACCATCTTCTGTACCTATGATGCCGATACGCTGAGTAAAGATCCGGCTGACGGGCGTAAAGTGAAAGGCGTAATCCACTGGGTTAGCGCAGCACATGCGCTGCCGATTGAAATTCGTCTCTACGACCGTCTGTTCAGCGTGCCGAACCCGGGCGCCGCGGAGGACTTCCTGTCCGTTATCAACCCCGAATCATTAGTGATTAAGCAGGGTTATGGTGAGCCGTCGCTGAAAGCGGCGGTAGCAGGGAAAGCTTTCCAGTTTGAACGTGAAGGCTACTTCTGCCTCGACAGCCGCTATGCAACGGCCGATAAGCTGGTCTTTAACCGCACTGTGGGCCTGCGTGATACCTGGGCGAAAGCGGGCGAATAAGCACTGCGCCAACAGGCGAATGCTGTAAAAATACCTTGTCAACGCCGCGTTTTGCGGCGTTTTTTCTCTGCATTTCCAAGAGCCTATCCCATTAGGGCTATTTTACTTGCCATTTTGGACCTGGGCAGTGCTCAAAATCCTCACGTACTACGTGTACGCTCCGGTTTTTGCGCGCTGTCCGTGTCCAAACTGGCTGCGCCAATAACGCCTGGTGGGATAGGCTCTAAGTCGATTCTCTTTTTTGCGAGGCGAATTAATTATTCTCTGAAAATTATTGATCTGATAAATGATTATTAATCTAAATGTTATAAGCGTCAGGTCAACAGGAGACAATTATTTTCATGCCTATGGAAAACAAGTCAATTTTCTTTCTGGCGGTCTGCTTCCCCCACCAGCAGTCGAATGTAACAGAAAGCAATTAAATATGTGCGGTTGCTCATATTATTACATACTGGTTACAGAAAGAGATTGATAATTCGCATCGCGAAAAATAGTCTATTTAACGTAGTAAATGAGGTTTCTCAGCGCTACTTTTTATTTTTATTTTTTCGCTGTTCGCTTTTGTCGGCAGCAATTTATACGTCAAAGAGGATTAACTTATGCGTACGTTTAGTGGCAAACGTAGTACGCTGGCTCTGGCTATCGCCGGTATCACAGCAATGTCGGGGTGGATCGTTGTTCCGCAGGCGCAAGCCTCCGGCTTTTTCGACGACTCCACGTTAACGGGCGGCATCTATTATTGGCAGCGTGAACGCGATCGCAAAGATGTGACCGACGGCGACAAATATAAAACTAACCTTTCTCATGCGACCTGGAACGCTAACCTGGATTTTCAGTCTGGTTACGCCGCGGATATGTTCGGTCTGGATATCGCGGCGTTTACCGCGATTGAAATGGCAGAAAACGGCGACAGCGGTCATCCAAACGAAATTGCCTTCTCGAAAAAGAATAAAGGCTACGACGAAGACTATTCCGGCGATAAGAGCGGTATCAGTCTTTATAAAGCCGCAGCGAAATTTAAATATGGCCCGGTCTGGGCGCGCGCCGGTTATATTCAGCCTACCGGTCAGACGCTGTTAGCGCCGCACTGGAGTTTTATGCCGGGTACCTATCAGGGTGCGGAAGCCGGCGCCAGTTTTGACTATGGCGATGCGGGCGCGTTAAGTTTTTCCTACATGTGGACTAACGAATATAAAGCGCCGTGGCATACCGAAATGGATAAGTTTTATCAGGCGGATAAAAAAACCAATGTGGATTATCTCCACTCTATCGGCGCGAAGTACGACTTTAAAAATGATCTGGTACTGGAAGCGGCGTTTGGTCAGTCCGAAGGCTATGTCGATCAATATTTCGCAAAGGCCAGCTATAAATTTGATTTAGGCGGCAATCCGTTCACCACCAGTTACCAGTTCTACGGCGCGCGCGACAAAGTAGACGATCGCAGCGTGAATGATATTTACGACGGTACGGCCTGGTTGCAGGCGTTGACCTTCGGCTACAAAATCGCGGAAGTGGTTGACCTGCGTCTGGAAGGCACCTGGGTGAAAGCGGACGGTCAGCAGGGCTATTTTCTGCAACGTATGACGCCAACCTACGCCTCTTCAAACGGTCGTCTGGATATCTGGTGGGATAACCGCTCCGACTTTAACGCTAACGGTGAAAAGGCGGTTTTCTTCGGCGCGATGTATGACCTGAAAAACTGGAATCTGCCGGGCTGGGCTGTGGGCGCGTCTTATGTTTACGCCTGGGATGCTAAACCGGCAACCTGGCAAAGTAACCCGGATGCTTACTACGACAAAAACCGCACTATCGAAGAGTCCTCATACAGTCTGGATGCGGTCTATACCCTGCAGGAGGGGCGTGCCAAAGGCACCATGTTCAAACTGCACTTCACCGAATATGACAACCACTCCAATATTCCAAGCTGGGGCGGTGGTTACGGCAACATCTTCCAGGATGAGCGTGACGTGAAATTTATCGTTATTGCGCCATTCACTATTTTCTGATGTCAGATGCGGCAGGCTGCCGGTCTGCCGCGCTGTTGAGGAACGACCTATGAAAAAAATTTTACTCATCGCCAGCATGACCGCCGGTTTGACGGCCTGCGCGTCATCACCCGCGCCGGAAGAAGATAGTCGGCTGAAAGAGGCGTACAGCGCCTGTATCAATACCGCACAGGGCTCGCCTGAGAAGATAGAGGCCTGCCAAAGCGTGCTGAATGTCCTTAAAAAAGAGCGCAAACATCAGCAATTTGCTAACGAAGAAAGCGTGCGGGTACTGGACTATCAGCAGTGCATTCAGGCGACGCGCACGGGTAACGATCAGGCGGTCAAGGCTGACTGCGATAAGGTCTGGCAGGAAATTCGCAGTCATAATAACGTGCAATAAAACCCTGCCTTGCCACCCACGGGCGAATGTTTTCCGCCCGTGGTTTTTTCAGGCTTTATTTTCTGCCGCGATATAGCCGCGACTCAGACGTACAAACAGCATCGCCGTCGCGGCAAGTCCACATAACGCTGCGCACATCAGCCACCAGCCGGGCGAGCTTTTATCGCCGGTTAACTTTACCAGCGCGGTAGAGATGGCCGGCGTCAGGCCGCCAAAAATTGCCGTCGCCAGGCTAAAGGCCAGCGAGAAACCAACGGTACGCACATAGACTGGCATCACTTCGGTTAACGCCGCGACCATTGCGCCGTTATACATGCCAAAAAAGAAAGAGAACCACAGCAGTACCAGCGTCATGCGGGTAAAGTCGGGCGCGGCGGTCAGCCACTGCATGACGGGCCAGGTGGTGATCAGCGCCAGCAACGTAATGCCCATTAACACGGCGCGACGGCCAATCCGGTCGGAAATCGCGCCGCCAATGGGTAACCAGATAAAATTGGACACCCCCACTAACATGGTGACGATCAAACTGTCCCGCGCGCTGAGATTAAGCACGGTTCTGCCATAGGTCGGCGTATAAACGGTGATAAAATAAAACGTTGTGGTGGTCATCGCCACCAGCAGCGTTCCGGCCGTAATAATGCGCCAGTTTTTGGCGATAGTTGCAAAAATTTCCCTGGTGTCGGGGCGATGCTTGCGTTGTAAAAACGCTTCTGTTTCTTGTAATGAACGACGTAAAACAAAAATCAGCGGAATGATCATACAGCCGATAAAGAACGGAATTCGCCAGCCCCACTCCGATATCGCGTCGTGTCCCAGCGTGATATTCAGGCTATAACCAATCAACGCGGCGACAACGATCGCGACCTGCTGACTGGCAGATTGCCAGCTGGTATAAAACCCTTTATTGCCTGGCGTTGCGATTTCGGACAGATAGACTGAGACGCCGCCTAACTCAACGCCCGCAGAAAATCCTTGTAATAACCGGCCCAACAGCACCAACGCAGGCGCTGCCAGGCCGATCGTTTGGTAGCCGGGGACGAGGGCGATGAGCAACGTACCGCAGCCCATAATCGCCAGCGTCACCATCAGCCCTTTACGACGTCCGATTCTATCAATATAGGCGCCAAGCACAATCGCGCCGACGGGGCGCATTAAAAAACCGGAGCCAAAGACGGCAAAGGTCAACATTAATGAGGCAAATTCGCTTTCCGCCGGAAAAAACGTTTTGGCGATATAGGTGGCGTAAAATCCGAACAAGAAAAAATCAAACTGTTCAAGAAAATTGCCGCTTGTCACGCGCAGTATTGCGCCGAACGTGCCGGCGCGCGATGTTGCAGGTGTGTGTTGTGCCATAGGGTTTGCTCTCCACTGTCTTTATTGTTTTATGGGTAAGATGTTGCGGGTCAGTTGCCTGTATCCCCCGCATGTTTTCCGCGTCGCTTCTCAACTGCCCATTTGAGTAAGGCCGCGCAGCGGAAAAATCCGTGGGCGAATTTTCCGTAGGGAAGGGTGAGAAAGAGCGCCATCACCACGCCTAAATGGAGCGCCAGCAGTATGCCCATTCCGCTGGTGTCTCTGCCTGCCAGCAGCGCCAGCCCGGTAAGACTGGTTAAGAACAGCAGCAGAATAAAGCCGCGATCCATGGGTTTCTGGCGCGCATCGCCATGTAACGGCGACCGCCGCAGATTGAGCCACAGTAGCCCGGCCGGGCCGATAAGCAGACCGATACCGCCCAGCGTGCCGAGCATGACCGGCAGGCTAAAGAACGGGTAGGGCGCTTCCCAACCGGCGACGTAGTGATAGCCCGTCGCCACGACCGTGGCGGCAAAACAGAGCATAAAACCGTAGAAGGTAAAGTGATGAAAACGACGGCGCAGCAGCGTGAACGCATCGTCCGCTTCGTTACAGCCTTTGCCGTGACCGCCGTCGAGATATTTCAGCGTTAACGCATTGTGCGACGCTTCCGCAATCTCCGCCGAACGCGGTACCCCCGGCGAGATCTCACGCCAGAAGCGGATTACGCCCGCCATAAGCAAACCGATTGCCAACACAAAAACTGAGCCAAACATCCATGCCAGCAGGCTATGCGGAAAAATTTGATAGAAGTCACCGGCCAGCGGCGGATGAATCAGCGACCCTTTCAGCGCCATCGTCAGTAATAAAAAGAGCGTCAGACCGACTATCAGCGCCAGCGCGACGGTGATCCCCGCCCGACGGTATAACGCGCCAAAAGCGGCGGGCTGGGCATACTGTTGATACGTCTCCAGGCGGGCTTGCGCCATCGCTTTCGGCACGTTAATGGCAAATTCATGGGGTGGCGCGTACTGGCACGCGTGCAGGCAGGCACCGCAGTTATGACATAAATTTGCCAGATAATGAATATCGGCTTTACCGAATTCGAGCCGCTGGGTCATCGCCGGAAATACCGCGCAAAAACCTTCACAGTAGCGACATGCGTTACACACTTGCATGACGCGTTCGACCTCGGCTTCCGGTTCGGTAAGCACGGTGGCCTCAATGATTAATTTTTCAAGCTGTTTCATGCTGCGCCTCCTTGTGCGCCGCGCGAGCGGCTTCTATTCCCGCAATGCGGCCAAAGGTTGTGCCGATAGACATGCCGACGCCTGCGGTATACCCCTTGCCCAGAACATTTCCTGCCATCATCTCGCCAGCAACAAATAGGTTGCGGCTTGGATGACCGGCAAAATGCACCGCGGCACGTTCGTTAACTTTCAGGCCCAGGTAGGTAAACGTGATGCCGGGTCGCAGCGCATAACCGTAGTAGGGCGGCGTATCAAGCGGGCGCGCCCAGTGGGTTTTCGCCGGCGTCAGGTTTTTGGTGGCGCAGTCATCAAGCAAGGTATGATCAAAATGACCGGGTTGGCAGGCCTGGTTATACTGCGTGACGGTATGGGTAAATTTTTCCGCGTCCAGCCCCAACTGGCAGGCCAGCTCAGCCAGCGTATTGGCCTGCGCGCCAGGAAAAACCGGCGGCATAAAGTGGCCGATGGCTTTGCTGTCGATAATCGAATAGCCAATTTGTCCTGGCTGTTGAGCCACCAGCCGCCCCCAAATGGCGTAACGCTTCGGCCAGAAATCTTCGCCTTCATCATAAAAACGTTCGGCGTCGCGATTCACGACAATACCCAGCGATACGCAATCCACGCGAGTACAAATACCGCCGTCGTACAGCGGCGCCCTGGCATCAATCGCTACGCAGTGCGACTGGGACGGATCGCCAATGATATCCGCGCCGGCATCCATCATAAATTTGAGTAATACGCCCTGGTTAAAACGCGTGCCGCGAATCAGGAAATTATCCGCGGGCCATTCGCCGCGGGCGTTTTCTCCCCAGGCCTCCCGCAGCCATTCACGGTTTGATTCGAAACCGCCAGCCGCTAATACGCAGGCTTTGGCGGTAATACGTTCGCTACCCGCCAGCGCTGCCACGAATTCGCCGTCATGAAGTTCAAGCGCGTGAACCGGCGTGTTATAGCGAATCTGTACGCCCAGCCGTTCGGCGCTACGGTAATAGGCATTGACGAGCGCTTTCCCTCCGCCCATAAAAAACGCATTGGTGCGCGCAACGTGGAGCGCCCCAGATAGCGGCGGTTGAAAGTTAACGCCATGTTTGCGCATCCAGTCGCGGCATTGCGAAGAGGTGCGAATGACCAGCCGCGCCAGCGCCTCGTTGGTGTTGCCGTCGGTGACTCGCCACAGATCCTGCCAGAATTCCTCTTCAGGATAGCTTTCTACCAGCACATCCTGCGGCGCATCATGCATACAGCGCAGGTTTCGTGTGTGCTGAGAATTTCCGCCGCGCCATTCTCGCGGGGCAGCCTCCAGCAGCAGAACCGATGCGCCCGCTTCCCGTGCGGTCAGGGCGGCGCATAATGCGGCATTGCCTCCGCCTATCACCAGTACATCAACCATCTTATACTCCCGTACCATTTAACTATTTGTTAAATTTGTAATTGAAATGTATACGGATAAATAAGCGGCGCGCTATCAGGTAGCGCTAAACAGGGGTTTAGTAAGCGTAAAGGGTTGCGCCTGGCCATTCACCAGCGTCGACTAACTGACGCATAACTTTGGTAAGGACTACTCTGGCGGCAAGGCCGGCGGGCGTCAGTTCATCATCCGACAGGCTGACTAAAAAATTGGGGCGGCTGAGTACCGGATTATGGACGCCGATCACGCGTAGCGCGTCGTTATCCAGATGAGAAATCGCCGCGCCGGGCTGCAACGTGGCGCCAAGACCGTCGCGCACGGCGCGCATCAACAACGCCAGGCCGTCAATTTCCGCGACGATTTCAACGTTAAGCGCATGTTCCTGGCAGACAGCGTCCAGCCTGCCGCGCAGCCCGTGTCCCTGGCTTGGCATAATGAGCGGAATGCCTGCCAGTTGTTCAGGTGTGATCGGGTTATCAGGAAGCGCCGCCAGCAGGGCATGGGAGCCAATCAGAAAAAGCTGTTCTTCAAGGATCGGTCTGGCGCTCCAGCGCAGGATTTTATCTTTTTGAAAAACAACGGCTAAATCAATCTGGCGGGTATTGATCATTCTTTCCAGATTACCGGACAAGCTTTCCACCACATGCAGTCGGACATCGGCATAGTTTTCCTGCATGGCATGGATAAACGGTATACCCAGTATGGAGGCGGTACTGGGGGCCATTCCTACGCTCACATGACCGGAAAGGCGCGCTTCTCTGGCGGCGAGAATCGCGTCGTCGGCATGACGCAGGGCGAGTTGCGCCTGCGAATAAAAGGCCAGCCCGGCGTTGGTTGGCGTTACGCCGCGCGAAGTGCGCTGCAGCAGACGGATGGCAAGCTCGTTTTCCAGACGGGACATCTGTTGACTTAATGCTGAAACGCCAATATCAAGATCCTGCGCGGCGCTGCCCATACTGCCGGTTTCAATAATACGCACGAAATAGCGTAACTGGCGAAGCTCCATTCCTGCTCTCCTGAGATGCGATAGCGTTTTTTACATTAAATCAACATCAAGCGGCAGGAAAGAGGAGGATATAAAAAAGCCAACCGGGCGGTTGGCTCTTCGAAAGATTTACACTTATTTAGTCGCGTCATCGTGCGCGTGCTCGTCTTCGCGGCAGTCTCCTTCAGCGCAGTGGCCGTAAAGATAGAGGCTGTGATTAGTTAAACGAATACCGTGTTTCGCCGCAATTTCACGCTGGCGCGCTTCAATAGAGTCATCACTAAATTCAATCACTTTTCCGCAGTCAAGGCAGATAAGATGGTCGTGATGATGCTGTTGCGTCAGTTCAAAAACGGATTTACCGCCTTCAAAATTATGGCGGGTCACGATACCGGCATCGTCAAACTGGTTCAGCACACGGTATACGGTTGCCAGACCGATTTCTTCACCCATGTCGATCAGGCGTTTGTATAAATCTTCCGCACTGACGTGATGGTTATCTGGTTCCTGAAGAACTTCCAGAATTTTTAAACGAGGAAGCGTTACTTTCAGGCCAGCCTTCTTTAATGCGGTATTGTTGTCAGTCATGCGGAATCTGTCCTGTTGCTAAACGATTCACTTCATTAGAGAAGTGACAGAAATTGCACTCAAGATAATGCGTATCATTATAGGACTGCCATGCCGAAATGAAAACCGCAAGTCTCTCGCAGATGTTAATAAAACTGTGGTTTTGCCTGCAAATTTTGGCGCCACCTGATTACACCCGGACATTGTACAGGGATGGGTGCGAAAGTTACAAATTTGTAGCAATTATTTTGATTGGTCTTGTCTATTGATGCGGCGCAGATATAACGCTGCGCCGCATAAGATTAGGCGTTGAGGATGTCGTCGAGGTGCAATTCAGCTGAAACTTGCTTAACCCATTTTTCAACACGCTCGGCGGTCAGCTCAGGCTGACGGTCTTCGTCAATCGCCAGGCCGACAAAATGATCGTCGTCAGCCAGACCTTTAGAGGCTTCAAAATGATAGCCTGCGGTTGGCCAGTGACCCACAATCGTGGCGCCGCGCGGCTCAATAATGTCGCGAATCGTGCCCAGCGCATCACAGAAGTATTCCGCGTAGTCTTCCTGATCGCCACAGCCAAACAGCGCCACCAGCTTACCGTTAAAGTCAATCTCTTCGAGAGTCGGGAAGAAGTCATCCCAGTCACATTGCGCTTCGCCATAGTACCAGGTTGGGATGCCCAGCAGCAGAATGTCATACCCTTCCAGGTCTTCTTTACTGCTTTTTGCAATGTCATGCACATCGGCAACGTCTTTACCAAGCTGTTTTTGAATCATTTTTGCGATATTTTCGGTATTACCGGTGTCGCTGCCGAAAAAGATGCCAGTGATTGCCATGAGTAAAATAACCTCTTGAAACTTATTGAAATGGTGGTGGCGAATTGCCCACGGATAAGGGCAATCATAGCAGAACAGGCAGATATGCGGAAACAGCAATCACGCGGGACTGCACGCTCTGCTACACGAAATATGAAACAAAACTTATTTTCAGACTAAACCCTGGCCGCGCAGCGCCATAAGCTGCTTCATTAATATTTCTTCAATGAGCTCGCTGCGGCTAATGTTGCGCGCTTCGGCCAGCTCATTCAGCGCGTCAACCGCTTGTGCGTTGAGTTTTAATTCGACACGCTTGAGGCCACGAACTTTGTCGCGTTTTAACTGGTTGCGCTTGTTGATGCGTAACTGTTCATCGCGCGAAAGCGGATTCGTTTTAGGTCGTCCCGGGCGACGCTCGTGCGCGAACAGATCTAATGTCGTACGGTCCGTTTGTTCTTTGGCCATGATTTTGGTGACTTCGGGGGAAACAATCAGCCAGGCTTATGCCCGGATGGATAGCGCGCCATCATACATCAGCGAGGAAGCGACGCCAACGCCCGCGCGCGTAATCGCGCACAGGCGATGAGTTTTTAATCAGTTAGCGTTTATCGTGCAGATAACGGCGGATGGCGCGCAGAACCGCCTCTGGTTTTTCGGCATGTACCCAGTGGCCCGCGCCGGCGATCACATGTGCGCGCGCCAAAGGGAATTGCGCCAGCAGCGCGTCGCGGTACGCTTCGGTCACGTAGGGCGAGTTACCGCCTGGAATAAACAGCGCCGGATGTTCCCAGGGCGGAATGGTTTCCCAGCCGACGATATGCGGATACTGCTCCCATAATACCGGAACATTAAAACGCCATTCGCCTTCAGCCCAGGATTTTAACAGAAACTGGATCACGCCTTCTTCGTTGAGGTGCTGGCGCATAATCCCTGCCGCCTGTTGGCGGGATGTCGCATCGGATTCGCTGACGGCGTTAATGGCCGCGAAAATGCGATCGTGGCGGCGAACGTGATAATCCACGGGGGCGATATCAATCGCGACCAGACGATCGATGCGATCGGGCGCCAGCGCCGTCAGCGCCATTACCGCTTTTCCGCCCATGGAATGACCAATAAACGTCGCTTTTTCAATCTGCTGCGCGTCAAGCGTATCCAGAAGATCCTGGGCCATTGCCGGATAATCCATGACCGGATCGCGCGGCGATAAACCATGATTGCGCATATCGACCTGAATAATGTCGTGATCGGTCACCAGATCGCGCGCCAGTACGCCGAGGTTGTCCAGGCTGCCAAACAGGCCATGAACGAGAACGATGGGGGAATTATTGTGCAGGTTTTGTGCAGATTGCGCTCGGATGTTTAATTTCATGGCAAAGTTCTTTTTTTCGCTCTGTCGGGTTAGGGTATTATGTTGACCATTCTGCCACTGGGCTGCAACCTCTAAGGTTTACTCCGAGTTTTTTTGTCAGCCGGGCTTAACGCTATCCGCTGTTGGGATTTGTTCCTATAATCCCAATGACTTGTATTCAGCAAAGACATCGCACTGGATTAAGATGAAAACGATTGAAGTTGATGATGAACTCTATAGCTATATTGCCAGCCACACCAAGCATATCGGCGAGAGCGCATCCGACATTTTACGGCGTATGTTGAAGTTTTCCGCCACGACACAGCCAACGGCTTCAGCGGTGAAGGGGACGCCTGCGGCGCAACCCGTTGCCGAAGCGAAACCGGTTAACCCGGTAAAAGACAAAGTTCGCGCGATGCGTGAGCTGTTGTTGTCTGACGAATATGCCGAGCAGAAAAAAGCGGTCAACCGCTTTATGCTGATTCTGACTACACTCTATTCACTGGATCACCACGCGTTTGCGGAGGCGACGGAGTCGTTGCATGGCCGCACGCGCGTCTATTTTGCGGCGGATGAACAAACGCTGCTGAAAAATGGGAATCAAACTAAACCTAAGCACGTTCCCGGCACGCCGTACTGGGTGATCACCAACACCAACACCGGCCGTAAATGCAGCATGATCGAACACATCATGCAGTCAATGCAATTCCCGGCGGAATTGATTGAAAAGGTTTGCGGAACAATTTAATCCTTGCATTAGAAGGACCAGGCAATGGCAATCCACAACCGCGCAGGACAACCCGCGCAACAGAGTGATTTGATTAACGTCGCCCAACTGACGGCGCAGTATTATGTACTGAAACCGGAGGCAGGGAATGCAGAACATGCCGTGAAATTTGGCACTTCCGGCCATCGCGGCAGCGCAGGTCGTCACAGTTTCAACGAACCGCATATTCTGGCGATCGCCCAGGCGATTGCTGAAGAGCGGGCGAAGAATGGCATTACCGGCCCCTGCTATGTGGGGAAAGACACCCATGCGCTCTCGGAACCGGCCTTCATTTCCGTGCTGGAAGTGCTGGCGGCAAACGGCGTAGACGTTATCGTGCAGGAAAATAATGGCTTCACGCCAACGCCTGCCGTGTCAAATGCTATCCTGGTCCATAACAAAAAAGGCGGCCCGCTGGCTGATGGTATTGTCATTACGCCGTCGCACAACCCGCCGGAAGATGGCGGTATTAAATATAATCCGCCCAATGGTGGCCCGGCGGACACCAACGTCACTAAAGTGGTAGAAGATCGCGCCAATGCGCTGCTGGCGGATGGCCTGCAAGGCGTTAAGCGCATCTCTCTGGATGCGGCAATGGCCTCGGGCCACGTTAAAGCGGTAGATCTGGTACAGCCATTTGTCGAAGGGCTGGCGGATATCGTTGATATGGCGGCGATTCAGAAAGCCGGTCTGACGCTGGGTGTCGATCCGCTGGGCGGCTCCGGTATTGAATACTGGAAACGTATCGCTGAGCATTACAAACTTAACCTGACGTTAGTCAACGATCAGGTTGATCAAACCTTCCGCTTTATGCACCTTGATAAAGATGGCGCGATCCGTATGGATTGCTCCTCCGAATGTGCGATGGCGGGTTTGCTGGCGCTGCGTGACAAGTTTGACCTGGCCTTCGCCAACGACCCGGACTACGACCGTCATGGCATCGTGACGCCTGCAGGGCTGATGAACCCGAACCATTATCTGGCGGTCGCCATTAACTATCTGTTCCAGCATCGTCCGCTGTGGGGCAAAGACGTGGCTGTCGGTAAAACGCTGGTCTCTTCCGCGATGATTGACCGCGTGGTGAATGATTTGGGACGCAAGCTGGTAGAAGTGCCGGTTGGCTTCAAATGGTTTGTTGACGGTTTGTTCGACGGCAGCTTTGGTTTCGGTGGAGAAGAGAGCGCGGGCGCTTCGTTCCTGCGTTTCGACGGTACGCCGTGGTCTACCGATAAAGACGGTATCATCATGTGCCTGCTGGCGGCGGAAATCACCGCCGTTACCGGGAAAAACCCGCAAGAGCATTACAATGAACTGGCAGCGCGTTTTGGCGCGCCGAGCTATAACCGTCTGCAGGCGGCAGCGACCTCGGCCCAGAAAGCGGCATTGTCTAAACTGTCTCCGGAAATGGTCAGCGCCAGCACGCTGGCAGGCGACCCGATCACCGCGCGTCTTACCGCAGCGCCGGGTAATGGCGCATCGATTGGCGGCCTGAAGGTAATGACCGACAACGGCTGGTTCGCCGCGCGTCCATCCGGTACGGAAGACGCTTACAAGATCTATTGCGAAAGCTTCCTGGGGGAAGAACATCGCAAGCAGATTGAGAAAGAAGCCGTTGAAATCGTTAGCGAAGTATTGAAAAACGCCTGATGGGCGATATGGAAGAAAAAGGAGCCGTAAGGCTCCTTTTTTGTATTAACGGCGCTGCGCTTATCAGGCCTGTAAATCGCCTCCAGGTCGGATAAGGCGCGTGTGATATCTGACTTATTCGCTCTGAGTCGCCAGATGTCGGCGGCAGGTGAGGGCGTCGCATTCGATACGCACCACGCAAACCGCTTTCATCATATCTTCCCGATAACTGAAGGTTTTTCCCGGATCGGTCTGGCGCATAATGACGTCCAGGCCGTAGCGCATCTCCTCGCGTGTTTGCAATATCGATGCCAGCCCGGTGGCGAAAACGCTGGTGTAGGCGTAGCTATAATCACAGGGGTCATCGGCACGTAGTAATGCATGGTCGCCGTCCATTTCAATGCATACTGCCGGGTTCTTACGTAACAGACGCATCTTTTTCCCGGTGCGTGCGCCGTGAAAATAAAATATCCAGCGTCCGTTCTGATACTCGTAGCCAAAATTTACGGGGACAACATACGGACAGAGATTGTCGTTAAACCCTATTCGACACACTTCGTGTTTACTGAGAATAGCCAGTATTTCTGCTATATCAGTGACTTCCCGTTCTGGATTACTCATTTCTATTATCTTATTCAAAGAGTGAAAATGCCCGGACTACCGTTACCGCAGCCCGGGCATGCCATCAGCCGTGTTTATTTTTCAATTCAAAACGCGGTGAGACCAGGCCGTATAACGTCCAGCCGAGGAAGGTCACAATTGAGCCGTACAGCATGGCTTCTTCACCGGAGGAATATAGCGCGTAGAAGCTATACATGGCGCCAACGAAGGCCACGAAGTTAGCGACTTTCGCTTTTGATGACGGCACATTCGCCATTTTCTGAATGATAACCAGCGCGGCCATCGACAGAATATACGGAATAATGTTCGTCACCACCGCCAGGTTAACCAGGACGTTAAACTGACTATTCAGCGACGGGCTAATGGTCATTAGCGACAGGCCAGTCTGAATAATCACAATAATCAGCATCCCCTGTACCGGCGCGTCGACTTTCGTTACACGAGAGAAGACTTTCGGGAAATAACCTTCGTCAGCGGAGGATTTAAAGACCTGGGCGATAGTGAACTGCCAGCCCAGCAGCGAGCCGCAGCAGGACATTACCATCAGCGCCATGATCACTTTACCTACCGCAGGCGTGAACATCTGTGCAAACGCCAGACCAAACGGTGCCGTGGAGTTCGCCAGATCCATGTTCGGCACAATCCCGGCAATCACGTTAGTCGAAACGATATAGATGACCGCCGCGCCCAGCGTACCGCCCAGTACCGCAATGGGGACGTTCTTTTCCGGATTCTCGACCACGTCTGCGTTGGCGCAGGCGGATTCCAGTCCAAGAAATGCCCACAACGTCATGGCGATGGAAGAACCGACCGCGCTAAAGAACGGAACATGGTGCGGGTTCCATGACGCTACGTACATGCTGGGGCTAAACCAGAACCAGCCAATGATGCACAGGCCGACAACCGGAATGATGACGCCCCAAACGGTAACGCTACTGATCTGTCCGGTAATACGCGCGCCGCCAAAGTTTGCGATGGTACAAACCCACAATACGGCGATAGTCGCCAGGCCGATCTGGAGCGGCGTCAGCGCGGCGCCGAACAGCTCGGTGCCATAGCCGACAGCGGAAATGGCGATAGCCACGTTGGCGATCAGCAGCGAGACGCCGTAGGTATAGTTCGCCATAAAGTTGCCGGATTTACCGAAGGCATATTCGGCGTAACCGCCCATGCCGCCGGATTTACGGCTAAACATACCGCATTTCGCAAACGCCCAGGCCAGCGCCATCGAGCCGACGGCGGTGACCAGCCAGGAGATAATGGATATCGTGCCGACTTCAGACAGTTTGGTCGGTAGCATGATGATCCCGGAGCCCATCATGTTGACCATAGTCAGAATTGTGAGCTGCACGACACCCATTTTATTGGATTTAGGTTTACTCATAATTTTTCCTCCTTCAGCAGGGAGCGCTGCGCGTCACGAGGTTTAATGACGTAGCACCAGACCTGCTTACGGCCGTCGTGTTCTTCGATATAAACGCCCTGCAGTTCAGGCGCAAAGCCCGGCAGCAGGTTGATCCCTTCTTCCAGGGCGCTGAAGTAACGCAGGACAGAACCGCCCCAGATTTCACCCGGAACTACACACAGCACTCCCGGCGGGTAAGGCAGAGCGCCTTCAGCCGCGATACGACCTTCCGCTTCCGGCAGGCGAACCAGTTCGACCTCGCCGCGCAGATAGGCATAGTTGGCCTCTTGCGGATTCATACTGACTTTCGGGAAATGCGATTTACGGAACATCTCTTTTTGCAGCTGTTTCACGTTGTGCCGCGCATAGAGATCGTGCATCTCCTGGCAAAGCTGACGCAGGGTGTAGCCGGCATAACGCGCTTCATGCTGTTTGTAGATGGACGGTAATACTTCCGCTAACGGCGCATCAGCTTCCAGCAGTTTTTCGAAACGAGCCAGCAGGGCGACAAGCTGTTGTAACTTCGCCATGTCTTCTGCCGGCGTCAGCAGGAACAGAATGGAGTTGAGGTCGCATTTTTCCGGCACAACGCCGTTCTCGCGCAGGAAGTTGGCGAGGATCGTGGCAGGAACGCCAAAGTCTTCATATTCGCCGCTCGCTGCATTAATGCCCGGTGTGGTGAGCAGCAGTTTGCAAGGGTCGACAAAGTACTGATGTTCGGCATAGCCTTCAAACGCATGCCAGTGTTCTCCCGGAACGAAGTGGAAGAAGCGCAGATCGCTGGCGATCTCTGACGTCGGGTATGATTGCCACGGCTTACCATCAATCAGTTCCGGTACGAACGGACGGATGTGATGACAGTTTTCGAGGATCAATTTACGGGCATCGATGCCGTTAACTACGCAATCCATCCACATATTGCGACCGCTGACGCCTTCGTGCATTTTGGCGTTAACGTCCAGCGCGGCGAACAGCGGATAGAACGGGCTGGTGGAGGCGTGCATCATAAAGGCGTTGTTCATGCGCTTATGCGGAACGTAGCGCGATTGCCCTTTGATATGGCTATCTTTTTTATGGATCTGCGAGGTCTGGGAGAAACCGGCTTGTTGTTTGTGAACGGACTGCGTCACCAGAATACCCGGGTCGTTTTCGTTCAGTTCCAGCAGCAGCGGTGAACAATCGGCCATCATCGGAATAAATTGTTCATAGCCGACCCAGGCGGAGTCAAACAGGATGTAGTCGCACAGATGACCAATTTTATCGACGACCTGACGGGCGTTATAAATGGTACCGTCGTAGGTGCCTAACTGGATGACGGCCAGACGGAATGGACGTGCTTCGCGGGCACGCTGCGGCGCGACTTCGCTAATCAGCTCGCGCAGGTAATCTTCTTCGAAGCAGTGAGCGTCGATCCCGCCGATAAAACCATACGGGTTACGCGCGGTTTCCAGATAAACTGGCGTTGCGCCCGCCTGCAATAATGCGCCGTGGTGGTTAGATTTGTGGTTGTTACGGTCAAACAGTACCAGATCGCCCGGCGTTAACAGCGCGTTGAGTACGACTTTGTTAGAGGAGGAGGTCCCGTTCAGCACAAAGTAGGTCTTATCGGCGTTAAAGACTTTCGCCGCATGTTGCTGCGCAATGCAAGGTGCGCCTTCGTGAATCAGCAGATCGCCCATCGCCACGTCCGCGTTGCATAGGTCGGAGCGGAAGAGCGTTTCGCCAAAGTATTCCACGAACTGATTACCGGCAGGATGACGGCGGAAGAATTCGCCGCCCTGATGCCCCGGGCAGTCAAATGCGCTGTTGCCCTGGTTGACATAATCCACCAGCGCGCGGAAAAACGGCGGACGTAACTGCGTTTCGTAGTGGCTTGCTGCGGTTTCCAACTGGCGACCATAGAAGGCAGTACGGGATTCATTATATTCGAATACACCAGAGATACGCGGCAAATACTCAGGCGGTACGCGCCCTTCGTCATGAGTCGCGACAAACACGGGAATACCGTAACCCGTTGCGTCGATTTCATCGAGTTTTCCGTGTTCAATGTCGTCGATGGATAACACGATGGCAGCCACGTCGATGAAACGACTCTCATCAACATTTACAATATTACGGTGTGTAGAAAAACAATCCGGGCAATGACGGCTAACGGCAATTTTTAATTCTGACATTTTTTCATCTCTTTATTTCAGGTAATAGCAGGCCCTCAATTTCTCGCATGAGAAACTGATTCTTCCGGAAAAAATCAAAGCTATCCCGCTGATAAAAAAATCAGTAAATTAGCTTTATTTTAGATGTAATAAATCCCAACCCGTCCGGTTGCAGGAAATTCAGGATTTAAGGAGTTGAGTACTACGATATACAGGCAGAAACCGTGATAACTAAAATTGCGCTGAGTCGGAATTTCTTCTATCAAACCAGATGGTTAGCTGGCTGGACGTAAAGGAATTACCGTACTGTCGCTTTTAACAATTCGAGTTATTTAGGCAATAGACCTGAATGACATAAGGGTCGGAAAGACCTGTATGCTGAAGTACCCGTAGCAGAAAAACTACCGGGCATTAAAGAAATGAAAATCGAAACTATTACGGTGGGCAAACATCATAATATGCGTTGTCCGCCTTATATGGGGCATAAAACGATTATTATTTTCCATTTTGAGGTCCTTTCATTGATTTATTGAAAGCATGGATATTTTATCCAGGGAGCGCCAGCGATCTGTGAACCAGATCAACAAAAAACGATCATTTGAAAAATAATTAGTCGGCGATTATGCATATCGTGCTGTGAAATAACGGATTGTTTCTTAAATGTTAATTATATGTTTTTTATATCCTTCATAAAATATAATATCGCCGCGAAAATAATTATTCGCGACGCCGAAAATAAATGACATAAAAATTAGAAGTTATTTAAAAATAATGAATGGCTATTCACGGCATAAAGCGATAGCCAATTCCGGTTTCGGTAATAAAATGGCGTGGGCGGGTGGGATCTTGTTCCAGTTTCTGGCGTAAATGTCCCATATAGATGCGCAAATAGTGGCTATGCTCCACGGCGTTAGGGCCCCAGACCTGGTTTAATAACTGCCGTTGGGTTAATACCTTGCCGGCATTATTGAGTAATACCGCCAGCAGGCGGAACTCAATCGGCGTCAGATGGATTTCTTCGTCGCCACGGTGGATCAACCGTGCGGCGAGATTGACCGTCACGCCGGAAAAGCGGACGATCGGATCGGCGCAAGGGCTGGCGGCGTGCCGTCGCAGCGCGACGCGCAAACGCGCCTGCAGCTCGCCAATGCCGAATGGCTTGCTCAGGTAATCATCAGCTCCAGCGTCAAGCGCGGCAATCTTATCGCTTTCTTCGCTGCGGGCGGAAAGGACAATCACCGGTATTGCGCTCCACTGACGCAGGTCGCGAATAAAATCGATTCCGTCGCCGTCCGGCAGGCCGAGATCGAGAATAATCAGATCGGGCTTTCGCGTGGCGGCTTCCAGTAAACCACGTTGTAATGTTTCAGCTTCATACACGCGCAGACCGTCGCCTTCCAGCGCGGCGCGCAGAAAGCGGCGGATGGCCTGTTCATCTTCAACAATCAGAACGTTTGTCACATATCCTCATGAAAATCATCAAGTTCAGGTGGCTTTCCTTGCGGCAGCGTCACACGGAAACAGGCGCCGCCCTGCGGTCGATTATAGGCGGTAAGCGTGCCGCCGTGTACCTCTACGATAGCATGGCAAATCGCCAGCCCCAGCCCCACGCCGGGGACGGCGGACTCTTTGTTGCCGCGGGCGAACTTATCGAAAATCTTCTGTTCTTGCCCCGCAGGAATACCCGGCCCGTTATCCCAGACATCCAGTTGTAAACGATCGTCCTTAACCGCAGCATCAATGCCGATACTGGCCTGCGGCCCGGCGTACTTAACGGCGTTTTCCAGCAAGTTGATCAGGACACGCTCAAATAAGGGGCCATCGACATGGATAAGCGTTAACTGTTGCGGCAGCGACAATGTAATCGGATGCAATAAACCCGGCTCTAACATCTGTAACGCGCTACCGACGACCTCTTCCAGCGTCAGCCACTCTTTTTTAAGATTAAACCCGCCGGACTGAATACGCGCCATATCCAGCAAATTATTCACCAGCCGGGTGGTGTTGAGAATATGCTGGCGGATTTCACTGGCCTGACGCGCGTGGGGCGATCCTGCGCTGGCTAAATCCAGCGTCAAAATTTCCGCCTGGCCGAACAATACCGTCAGCGGCGTGCGTAAATCATGCGACAGCGCCGCCAGCAGAGCGTTGCGAATACTTTCGCGCTCGCTGGCGAGACGCGCCTGTTCTTCGCTGGCGGTCAGCGTCAGTCGTTCCAGCGCGTTGGCGACAAGCAGAGTGAATGTTTCCAGCAGGCGTTGCTGCTCCGGCACCATTAACTGACGCAAATTACCCGGTTCGACGATAGCCAGACCGTACGTTTTATCGGCGCTTTTCAGCGGCAGGATTTGATAAGGCACGCCAGGGAGGGTATCGGTGCCTGCGCCGGCAGGCTGGCCTTTATCAAAACTCCAGCGCGCAATCGCGTCGTCCCACGGCGTCATGCCTTGCTGGTGGGTGAGAGGCAGCAACTTACCGTTAGCATCAGGTAATAAAATTTGGCTGCGCGCCTGGAACGTCGAGGCGATAAACCGCTCGCTGGTCGCGGCGATATCATGTTCGCTACGCCCGACGGCCAGCGCTTTAGACATTTCATATAAATGGCGGGTACGCTGTTCCCGATAACGGGCGACGCGCGCCTGATAGCGCACCCCGGCAGTAAGATTGCCAATCACCAGACCAACCGTCAGCATCACGGCAAAGGTCAGCAAATATTGCACGTCCGAAACGGCGAGCGTACCGCGTGGCGCGATAAAAAAGAGATCGAAACTCGCCACGTTAATCACCGTCGCCACCACCGACGGCCAGCGTCCGTAAAGCAGCGCAATCACCACTACGCCCAGCAAATAGAGCATCACCAGATTGGCGGCGTCGAAGGTGACAAGCCACTGCATAGCGATAAGCGTGGTGATGGCGCAAAGCGCCACGGCGACCAGACAGCCCTGAATCTGCCCACGCCATTTCTCTTTAAAAGGTCGGTTATCAGGCGTTTGCGCCAACGCGCGGGCAGGCGGTTCTTCCAGCGCGACGATCACCTGATCGAGATCCGGCGCGAGTCTGGCAAGACGATCGGCGAAAGCGTCACGTCGCCACCAGCGTCGCGACGCCGGGCGGCCCATGACGATTTTCCCCAGATTATGTTCGCGGGCATAGCGCACGACCGCTTTCTCTTCGGCGGGATCGGACAGGGTGGCGGTTTCCGCGCCAAGCTCCTGCGCCAGGCGCAGCGCGCTTAAAATAGCCCGCCGTTGTTTTTCCGGTAAGCGGTGTAACGTTGGCGTTTCGACATAGACGGCGTGCCAGACGCTGCCGAGCCGGGAGGCCAGACGCGCCGCGGTACGCACCAGTTTTTCGCTGCCGGTGTTATGCCCGATACACAGTAAAATCGCATCGCGGGTATGCCATACTTTTTCTTCGCCCGGATGCGCGCGCCAGGCGCGCATCTGATCGTCCACGCGATCGGCTGTCCGGCGTAGCGCCAGCTCGCGGAGGGCGATCAGATTGCCCTTGCGGAAAAAATGTTCAATAGCGCGTTCCGCCTGACCGGCGATATACACTTTACCTTCGTTGAGCCGTTGGCGCAGATCGTCGGGCGGCAGATCGACCAGTACGACTTCATCAGCGGCATCAAAAAAGGGATCGGGGACGGTTTCGCGCACCTGAATCCCCGTGACGCCGCTCACCACATCATTCAGACTTTCCAGATGTTGTACGTTCACGGTGGTGAAAACGTCGATTCCCGCTTCCAGCAGCTCTTCAATATCCTGCCAGCGCTTAGGATGGCGTGAGCCAGGCGCGTTACTGTGCGCCAGCTCATCCATTAAAATCAGCGCCGGACGTCGGGCGAGGGCGGCATCCAGGTCAAATTCGCGGATTTGCCGCCCCCGGTGCGAGTGACGTTTTGGCGGCAGAATGGTCAGCCCGTCAAGTAGCGCGGCGGTCTCTTTACGGCCATGCGTCTCTACCACGCCGATCACCACATCCAGCCCCTGCGCTCGCAGCCGCTGCGCTTGCGCCAGCATCGCCCAGGTTTTTCCGACGCCTGCGCAGGCGCCGAAGAAAATTTTCAACTTCCCCCGGTGGGGCGGGGGCGTTTGTTCCAACAAGCGATCCGGATCAGGACGCAAGGGTTCGTCGTTCATTTCGCTCTGTGTCCCTGTAGCGCATCCAGCGCCAGATTAAGCTCAACAATATTCACCACCGGTTGCCCAAGAAAGCGCGCCAGCGGCCTGTGCGTATATTCTGCAACCAGTTGCGCGACCTGTTCAACGGGAAGCTGGCGAGCCGCCGCCACGCGGGGGATTTGCCATGCCGCGGCGCCGGGCGTCAGATTATTATCCAGCCCGCTAGCCGAGGCCGTCGCCAGCTCAACCGGAACCGCGGAACTCGCCTGGGGGTTAGCGGCGCGTAGCGCGGCGACGCGGGCCTGTATTTGCGCATCCAGTTCGGGATTGCTGGCGGCCAGGTTGCTTCCGCCCGACGCCAATGGATTATAAGGCGTATCGGCGGTGGCGGAGGGCCGGCCATGAAAATAACCCGCGGCGGTAAACGATTGTCCGATAAGCGCTGAGCCGCGTATCACATTGTCTTTATGAATCAGCGAGCCATTAGCCTGCCAGGGAAACCACCACTGCCCCAACGCCGTGGTCAGAAGCGGATACACGCCACCGGTCAATAACAGCAGAAATAACATTGTCGAAAAAGCAGGACGTAAACCGATCATCATACACCTCACGCCAGACCCAGCAGGGTCAGCAGCACATCAATCACTTTGATACCAATAAACGGCACCACCAGACCACCCAGACCATAGATCCATAAATTACGGCGCAGCATGGCCGATGCGGAAAGCGGCTTATAACTCACACCTTTTAATGCCAGCGGGATCAGAAATATGATAATCAGGGCGTTAAAGATCACCGCGCTCAGAATGGCGGAGTTCGGCGAATGCAGCCCCATCACGTTGAGCGCGTTTAGCTGCGGATAGGTAGCGGCAAACGCGGCGGGAATAATGGCGAAATATTTCGCTACATCATTCGCGATACTGAAAGTGGTGAGCGAGCCGCGCGTCATCAGCATCTGCTTACCGATATGCACCACTTCAATCAACTTGGTCGGGTTAGAGTCCAGATCCACCATATTACCGGCTTCTTTTGCCGCCTGGGTGCCGGAGTTCATCGCCACCGCGACGTCAGCCTGCGCCAGCGCCGGGGCATCGTTAGTGCCGTCGCCGGTCATGGCGACCAGCCGTCCTTCCGCCTGATATTGACGGATCAGCGCCAGCTTGGCTTCCGGCGTGGCTTCGGCAAGAAAATCGTCCACACCGGCTTCGGCGGCAATCGCTGCCGCCGTCAGGCGGTTATCGCCAGTGATCATCACCGTTTTAATACCCATCTTTCGTAGCTGGGCGAAACGTTCTTTAATGCCGCCTTTAACGATATCCTTGAGGGCGATAACACCCAGTACGCGCGCGCCTTCCACGACCACCAGCGGCGTCGCGCCCAGACGCGCTACGTTCTCGACATTTTGCTCGACATCGGCGGGAAAATGGCCGCCATTGCTCTCGACATGACGCCGAATCGCGTCCACCGAGCCTTTACGGATCATCCGGTTATCGATATTAATCCCGCTCATGCGGCTTTGCGCGGTAAACGGAACAAAGGTGGCATGAAGCGACTGCACATCGCGTTCACGCAGGTTAAAGCGCTGTTTGGCGAGGATCACAATGCTGCGGCCTTCCGGCGTTTCGTCGGCCAGCGAAGCGAGCTGCGCGGCGTCAGCCAGCGTGCGTTCGTCCACCCCTCGGGCGGGAATAAAATCGGACGCCTGGCGATTGCCGAGCGTGATAGTGCCGGTTTTATCCAGCAGTAACACGTCGACATCGCCCGCGGCTTCTACGGCGCGGCCGCTGGTGGCGATGACGTTCGCGCCCAACATTCGGCTCATTCCGGCTACGCCAATGGCGGAGAGTAGCCCGCCGATGGTAGTGGGGATCAGGCACACCAGCAACGCCACCAACACGGTGACGCTGACCGCGTTACCGCCCCAGGCGGAGAAGGGCCACAGGGTGGCGGTCGCCAGCAAAAAGACAATGGTCAGGGCGATGAGCAAAATCGTCAGGGCAATCTCGTTAGGCGTTTTCCGCCGCTGCGCGCCTTCCACCATCGCGATCATCCGGTCAAGAAAGGTTTCGCCAGGATTGACGCTACAGGTAATCACCAGCCAGTCGGAAAGAATTCGCGTGCCGCCGGTGACAGAGGCGAAATCGCCGCCGGACTCGCGGATCACGGGCGCGGATTCGCCGGTAATCGCACTTTCATCCACCGAGGCGCCGCCTTCGATGACCTCGCCGTCGCAGGGAATAATATCGCCCGCTTTGACCAGGACAATGTCGCCTTTCCGCAGTTCAGCGGCGGGCACGTTATCGGCCTGCGCATCATGGCGCGGGGCGCGCAGACGGCGAGCGAACGCGGTCTTTTTCACCCCTTTCAGACTGTTTGCCTGGGCTTTACTGCGGCCTTCCGCCAGCGCTTCGGCAAAATTGGCGAACAGTACGGTGAACCATAACCACAGACTGATCACCCCTGTAAACAAGGCGCTTCCCGTTATTTGTCCTGTTACCATAGCGAGCGTTAACAGAGTGGTTAGCACGCTGCCGGCCCAGACCACAAACATCACCGGGTTACGCCACTGGGCGCGTGGGCTTAATTTTTTTACGGCATCCGTTAGCGCCTGTACGAGTAAAACAGGTTCAAACAGCGCCAGTTGCTTGCGACTCATATCAATGTACTCCGCATCGCTCAAGGTAAAGAGAAATGTTCCGCTACCGGGCCAAGCGCCAGGGCAGGAATAAACGTCAGCGCGCCGACCAGCAGTACCGTGCCGATGAGCAGTCCAATAAATAGCGCGCCGTGGGTCGCCAGCGTTCCCTGACTGGCCGGCTGTACTTTTTTACTGACCAGCGATCCGGCGATGGCCATGACAGGAATAATCACGCCGAAACGTCCGACGAACATGCAGAACGCCAGCAAACAGTTCCAGAAAGGCGAGTTAGCGCTCAGACCCGCAAAGGCGCTACCGTTATTGTTGGCGGCAGAGGAGACGGCATATAGCACTTCGCTAAAACCGTGCGGGCCAGGGTTTAGCATTGCGCTGCGTCCGGCATCCGTCATCATCGCCAGCGCCGAACCCAACAAGACCAGCATCGGCGTGACCAGAATCGCCAGCGCGGTCATTTTCATTTCGCGCACGTCGATTTTTTTCCCCAGATACTCCGGCGTGCGACCGATCATCAGCCCCGCGATGAACACCGCCAGCAGGACAAACAGCAACATGCCGTACAGGCCTGAACCGACGCCGCCAAAGACCACTTCGCCAATTTGCATCAGCCACATCGGCACCATACCGCCCAGAGCGGTAAACGAGTCGTGCATGGCATTTACCGCCCCGCAGGACGCCGCGGTCGTGACGACGGCAAACAGGCTGCTGGCCAGCACGCCAAAGCGTGTCTCTTTACCCTCCATGTTGACGCTACTGTCCGCGCCTGCCGCCAACAGATGTGGATTTCCCTGAACTTCCGCCCACATCACTACCGCTACGCAGACCACAAAAATGAATGACATTGCCCACAGTAGCGCGCGTCCCTGACGGCGATCGCCCGCCGCTTCGCCAAAGGCGAAACAGAGCGCGGCTGGAATCAAAAATATCGCCAGCATCTGCGCCAGATTAGTGAGCGCGGTGGGGTTTTCGAACGGATGCGAAGAGTTGGCGTTAAAGAAACCGCCGCCGTTGGTGCCAAGCATTTTGATCGCCTCCTGCGAAGCAACCGGACCCATCGGCAAGAGTTGTTTAGCGCCTTCAAGAGTGGTGATGGGCTGATAAGCCGACAGGTTTTGCGGTACGCCCTGTTGGATAAAAAACAGCGCGATAATTAACGCGACAGGAAATAATATCCATAGCGTAATGCGTACCAGATCTTGCCAGGCATTACCCAGCGTGTGCACATTCTGGCGCGTAAAGGCGCGGATAAGTGCAAAAACCACCGCAATCCCGGTCGCCGCCGACAGGAAATTTTGCACCGTCAGCCCGGCCATCTGGCTAAAGTAGCTCAGCGTGCTTTCGCCGCTGTAGGCTTGCCAGTTGGTATTGGTGACAAAGCTGACGGCGGTATTCAGCGCCAGATCCCAGGACAGACCCGGTAGCCGCTGCGGATTTAAGGGCAACCACTCCTGCCAGAATAGCAGGCAAAACAGGATGCCCAGTCCCAGCAGATTGAGCGTCAGTAGCGCCAGTAAATACTGACGCCAGTTCATTTCGTGGTCGGTAATGCCAAGAGTCCGCCAGAGGATACGCTCAACGCCAGCCACGCCCGGCAACGGAACGGCGGCGATGAGCCTTGCCAGGCCCGAACCCAACGGTTTCGCCAGTACCAATAAAATCAGTAAAAAACTGGCGATCAGTAAAAATCCTTGCGCGGCCATCAGAACGCCTCCGCATTAATCAGGGCATAGACCAGATAACCTAAAAGTAAGAAAACCAGCACGATGCCGGTTATCACGCCTGCACTCACAGAGCACCTCCAGTGGCATTGTTTTACTCCTGAGAAAGGTAATTTTTTGGCTGCAAAGATTTCGCAAAAATTGGCGGGCGGAGTGTAAAAAAAGTATAAAAATGGCAAAGACCATTATTTAACTAATGATTAGTATTAATTTAACCTTTTTGTAACTAATTTACGCTTTGAATGTAAATCTGCTGGAAAAGCGTGAAAATAAGTGGTCGGATGAGTAGTAAAATTACACCGAAAGCGGTACTATTTTAATCAGGTAACGAGGTTCAATTTTTCGGTGCTATTCACCGATTCAATCTATACCGGGGCGGGTAGCCTCGGTATAAAGGGGGGAAACGTATGGAACACTATAAAGACTATCCGGCGCATGTCATTTTTGCCCGTCGTGCTTTCGCGGTGATCGCAGGCGTGCTGGCGCTGCCAGTGATGCTCTTCTGGAAAGACCGCGCGCGTTTTTATAGTTATCTGCACCGTGTCTGGTCGAAAACCAGTGATAAACCGGTATGGATGGCGCAGGCTGAAAAAGCCACCTGCGACTTTTATTAATCGCGACCAGCCTGAAAAACCGTCAGCCGCCACGCTGGCGGTTTTTTTATGCGCCAGGGTCTACACTGTTTAACGCTATTCGCCGTGACGTTTCATCTTTCAGGAGTTGTATGCCCACCCATTTAGTCTGGTTCAGGCGCGATCTGCGTTTACAGGATAACCTTGCGCTGGCCGCCGCCTGCCGCGATGCATCCGCGCGGGTGCTGGCGCTTTATATTTCCACCCCCGCGCAGTGGCAGGCCCATGATATGGCGCCGCGGCAGGCGGCATTCATCAGCGCGCAGCTCAATGCGCTACAGACGGCCCTTGCAGAGAAAGGCATTCCGCTGCTGTTTCATGAAGTGGCGGATTTTAACGCCAGTATTAAAACGGTCAAAAACGTTTGCCGACAGCATGACGTCAGCCATCTGTTTTATAACTATCAGTATGAGTTTAACGAGCGTCAGCGTGATGCGGCGGTGGAAAAAACGCTGCCCTCTGTCATCTGCGAAGGCTTTGACGATAGCGTGATTCTGGCGCCCGGCGCGGTGATGACCGGCAATCATGAAATGTATAAAGTTTTTACGCCGTTTAAAAACGCCTGGTTGAAACGGTTAAAAGAGGATATCCCGCCGTGCGTTCCGGCCCCGAAGATCCGGGTGAGCGGCGCGCTTTCTACACCCTTAACGCCAGTCTCGCTTAACTACCCGCAACAGGCGTTTGACGCCGCGCTTTTCCCGGTGGAAGAAAACGCGGTCATCGCGCAGCTACGTCAGTTTTGCGCGCAGGGCGCAGACGGGTATGAGTCACAGCGGGATTTCCCTGCGGTTGAAGGCACCAGTCGGCTTTCCGCCAGCCTGGCGACGGGCGGCCTGTCGCCGCGACAGTGCCTGCACCGATTACTGGCGGAGCAGCCGCAGGCGCTGGACGGCGGACCGGGAAGCGTCTGGTTGAATGAGCTCATCTGGCGGGAATTTTACCGTCATTTAATGACCTGGTATCCGGCATTATGCAAACACCAGCCGTTTATCCGCTGGACAAAACGCGTCGCGTGGCAGGAGAACCCGCACTATTTTCAGGCATGGCAGAAAGGCGAAACCGGTTATCCCATTGTCGATGCGGCGATGCGCCAGCTTAACGCGACGGGCTGGATGCATAACCGTTTACGCATGATTACCGCCAGCTTTCTGGTAAAAGATCTGTTGATTGACTGGCGGTTGGGGGAGCGCTATTTCATGTCGCAGCTTATTGACGGCGATCTTGCCGCCAATAATGGCGGCTGGCAGTGGGCCGCCTCAACCGGTACTGACGCCGCGCCTTATTTTCGTATTTTTAATCCCACGACTCAGGGAGAGAGGTTCGATCGCGACGGCGAATTTATCCGCCAGTGGCTACCGGCATTACGCGATATCCCTGGAAAAGCGATTCACGAGCCGTGGCGGTGGGCGGAAAAAGCGGGAGTCGTGCTTGATTATCCTCGGCCTATTGTGGAGCACAAACAGGCGAGAATAGCGACGCTTTCCGCCTATGAGGCGGCGAGAAAAGGGGTGTGATACAGGCCCGATAGCGCAAACTACCGGGCATTCTGCTATCAGGATTCGACGGCCAGCGCGCGGCTTTTGAATTTGAAGGACTGATACAGCCAAATCAGCAGGACAACCCCTACGCAGGCTAACGCGCCCCAGGTGATCTGTTCAAAAACATCCACATAGGCGTTGATGGCGTAATTAACCGCGCCGCTGGCGTCGAAGGCGCTTTGCGAGGTCTGGTCAGCGATGACGCCTGCCAGATAGTTAGCTATCGCGCCGGACAGCAGCATATAAATTCCGGTTAATACGCCGGTGACGCCGGGGATATCAATGCGCGTAATTTGCGACATGGCGACCGGGTCGATAAACAGCTCGGCAAAGCCCATCACCGCCAGTCCCAGCACCATTAGCGGCATTGAAGAGTGTCCGTAAGCGGCGGACCAGCGTGCGCTCAGGGTCAAAATACAGAATCCGGCGCTCATCAGACCGAGACCCAGCGCGAATTTGCCCCAGATACGCACGGTGCGATTACCGCTTACGCTCTCTTTAACCAGCCAGGCCAGGACGACCCCACACAGCATCACGGCAAAGGCGTTCACCGACTGGAACATGGCGGTAGGAACGGAATAGCCCAGAATATCGCGGTTCACAAAGCGGTCGATATACAGGCTGATAGAGCTACCGCCCTGCTGGGCAAACGCCCAGAACAGCATACTGAACAGGGTCAGGGTGACAATCAGCCCCAGTTCTTTGCGCTGTTTGGCCGTTTGCGCCTGACGATAAATTTTTGCCAGCACGACCAGGCCGATCGCGGTCGCCACGATTAAGGCATAGACAGACCATTCTTTCCAGAACAGAACGGTAATCAGCAACGGCGCCGCTACCAGCAGAATTAACAGCCAGCCCCAGTTCGGCAGCAGGTAGTTTCTGGCGCACAACACGGCTTTATTAACGCCGGTGGTGTGGGTGAAATGACGATTTCCACACAAGAAGATCACCAGTCCCGCCAGCATACCAATGGCGGCGAGCGCAAAGCCCATCGCCCAACTGTACTCCTCTTGCACATAGCCGCAGGCGATAGGCGCCACGATCGAACCAATATTACCCGCTGCGTAAAGCAGCGAGAACCCGCCGTCGCGGCGCGGATCTTCCGGCTGGTACAGTTCGCCCAGCAGGCAGCTAATATTCGATTTAAACAGGCCGTAGCCGCAGACAATGATCGCCAGCGACAGATAAAGGAATGTCGGCGCGATCTCACTGGCGCCCAGCACTAAATGACCTATAGCCATTAAAAATGCGCCCAGCATGACTGCCATTCGGTTGCCAAGCACCTTATCCGCCAGATAGCCGCCGAGAATTGGCGTTACGTAGACCAGCGAACAATAAGCGCTGAATAACTCATAGGCGTGGTTATCGTCGTATTTTAGCTGATTGGTGAGATAAAGAATCAGTAGGGCGCGCATACCATAAAAGCTGAAGTACTCCCAAATTTGCAGGGCGACAACGTAGTAAATAGCGCGGGGTTGAGATGCTTGTTTATTCATCGTATTTCCGGGATAGAGGCGCTGCGGCAAGAAAGCGGCATTCTTTGATAATGCCTTTCTTTGTGGGCTTATTAAGCCTGCCGTATCGCCGTGTTTCCTTAAAGTTACCAACATGATACAGAACTGATTTTTTCTGCAATATGCGTTCTGATTGCATAAATATACATGAAACCGATCGTGTTTTGCTAAGTAATTTGCGCCAAACCCGGGGGTGATTGTTTCTTGATGTGTCAAACAAATGTTTATCGACGAACGGCTAACGGAAGGCTATGTTAACGGAGACTGAACCCGTAACGGGAAAGTAGAACGTGGGTTAAAGGGAGCGATGATGAAAAACACCGAGCTGGAACAACTGATTAACGACAAGCTGAACAGTGCGGCAATAAGCGATTATGCGCCGAATGGTTTACAGGTCGAAGGAAAAGAGACGGTACAGAAAATCGTTACCGGCGTGACCGCAAGTCAGGCGCTGCTCGATGAGGCGGTGCGTTTGCAGGCCGATGCGGTCATTGTTCATCATGGTTACTTCTGGAAAGGCGAGTCTCCGGTTATTCGCGGCATGAAACGCCGTCGCTTAAAAACGTTACTGGCAAATGATATTAACCTTTACGGTTGGCATCTGCCGCTGGATGCGCACCCTGAGCTGGGCAACAATGCGCAGTTGGCGGCGCTATTGGGCATTACCGTGAAAGGAGAAATTGAGCCGCTGGTGCCGTGGGGAGAGCTCTCAATGCCGGTGCCGGGGCTGGAACTGGCCTCATGGATTGAAGCGCGTCTGGGGCGTAAACCGCTATGGTGCGGCGATACCGGGCCAGAGAATGTGCAGCGTGTCGCCTGGTGTACCGGCGGCGGACAAAGTTTTATTGATAGCGCCGCCCGCTTCGGCGTGGATGCTTTTATTACCGGCGAGGTGTCTGAACAGACCATTCATTCCGCGCGCGAACAGGGGCTGCATTTTTATGCCGCCGGGCACCATGCCACTGAACGCGGAGGTATTCGCGCCCTGAGCGAATGGTTGAACGAAAACACGGCGTTGGATGTGACGTTTATTGATATCCCTAACCCGGCATAACTGAGAGGTAATAAAGTGCAGCGAGCGCGTTGTTATCTGTTAGGCGAAACGGCGGTCGTCCTGGAACTTGAACCGCCGATTACGCTGGCGAGCCAGAAACGCATCTGGCGTCTGACGCAGCGTCTGGTCGATATGCCGAACGTGGTGGAAGCCATTCCCGGGATGAACAATATCACCGTGATCTTGCGGGAACCGCAAACCCTGGCGCTGGATGCGATTGAGCGTCTGCAGCGCTGGTGGGAAGAGAGCGAGGCGCTGGAGCCGGACTCGCGTTCGGTTGAGATCCCGGTGATCTATGGCGGCGCAGGCGGGCCGGATCTGGCGGCGGTGGCACGGCACAGCGGTTTGAGTGAAAAGCAGGTCGTGGAGCTACATGCCTCCGTTGAGTATGTCGTCTGGTTTTTAGGCTTTCAGCCTGGCTTTCCCTATCTTGGGAATTTACCAGAACCGCTCCATATGCCCAGACGCGCGGAGCCGCGCCTGCAGGTTCCGGCCGGTTCTGTCGGCATCGGCGGCGCGCAGACGGGTATTTATCCATTATCCACGCCGGGCGGCTGGCAGCTGATCGGCCTCACGCCGTTGAAGTTATTCGATCCGATGCGGGAGCCTCCGGTTTTGCTACGCCCTGGCGATAGCGTACGCTTTGTGCCGCAAAAGGAGGGAATATGCTGAATATTATTCGCGCGGGGATTTATACCTCCGTGCAGGATAGCGGGCGTCACGGCTTTCGTCAGTCGGGGCTGAGTCACTGCGGTGCGCTGGATAAACCCGCCTTTCAGACCGCTAATCTCCTGGTCGGGAACGATGCGAATGCCCCGGCGCTGGAAATCACTCTCGGTCAACTGGTTGTCGAATTTGAAAATGAGACCTGGTTCGCTCTTACCGGCGCAGGCTGCGAGGCGCAGTTGGATGATCAACCGGTCTGGACCGGCTGGCGATTGCCGGTAAAAGCGGGTCAGCGTCTTACGCTGCATCGACCGCTTCACGGGATGCGTAGCTATCTGGCGGTAGCGGGCGGTATTGCTGTGCCGGAGGTGATGGGATCGTGTAGTACCGATCTGAAGTCCGGTATCGGTGGGCTGGAAGGGCGGCTGCTAAAAGATGGCGATCGGCTGGCGACGGGTAAACCATCGCGACAGTTTAGCGGGCCGCAGGGCGTGAAGCAGTTACTGTGGGGGAATCGCATCCGTGCGCTACCGGGGCCGGAATACCGTGAGTTCGATCGCGCCTCGCAAGAAGCGTTCTGGCGTTCGCCGTGGCAGCTCAGTCCGCAAAGTAATCGCATGGGCTATCGTTTGCAGGGACAATCGTTAACGCGGACAACGGATCGCGAACTGCTGTCGCACGGTTTGCTGCCCGGTGTCGTACAGGTGCCTTACAACGGTCAACCTATTGTGCTAATGAATGATGCCCAGACAACTGGCGGCTATCCGCGTATTGCCTGCATCATCGAGGCAGATATGTACCATCTGGCGCAGATCCCGCTAGGGCAACCGATCCATTTTGTGCAATGTTCGCTGGAAGAGGCGCTCAACGCGCGCCGCGAGCGTCAGCGCTATCTGGAGCAGCTTACCTGGCGACTTCAGCATGAACATTGATTTAAATGCGGATTTGGGCGAAGGTTGCGCCAGCGACAGCGAATTATTAACGCTGGTCTCCTCCGCCAATATCGCCTGTGGTTTTCACGCCGGTGATGCGCAAACCATGCTGACCTGCGTGCGCGAGGCGCTGAAAAACGGCGTGGCGATCGGCGCGCATCCCAGCTTTCCGGATCGGGATAATTTTGGGCGGACGGCAATGGTTTTGCCGCCGGAAACGGTATACGCCCAGACGCTGTACCAAATCGGCGCGCTGGGGGCGATTGTTCAGGCGCAAGGCGGCGTAATGCGCCATGTCAAACCGCACGGTATGCTCTATAACCAGGCGGCGAAAGATCCCCATCTGGCACAGGCGATTGCGAAAGCGGTACACGACTATGATCCGTCACTGATACTGGTTGGACTGGCGGGAAGTGAGCTGATCCGGGCCGGTGAACGCCATCGCCTGGTGACGCGGCAGGAGGTGTTTGCCGATCGCGGCTATCAGGCCGACGGTAGCCTGGTGCCGCGCACGCAACCTGGCGCGCTGATTCACGACGAAGAGCAGGCGCTGGCGCAAACGCTGGATATGGTGCAAGCCGGGAGAGTGAAAAGCGTTACTGGTGTGTGGACGACTGTCACGGCGCAAACGGTGTGCATTCATGGCGACGGCGAGTATGCGCTTGCATTCGCACGCAGGTTACGCGCCGCGTTTAATGCGCGTAATATACACGTTATTGCCTGAGAGCCCGACGATTGAAGCTATTATATTACGGCTGCTAAAAATTATCGTGTTCTGTTCTCTTAATGTCAGGAAGAGGGATTTATTCAATACTATATAAATCCCCTTATAATATATTATTTTAAAAATAACCAAGTGATGCTGTAATAGCCAGTATGATGAGCTTATTGCTGTTAGCAGCAGAATTTTTGAAAATCACTATGATATTGTTAGCTATCGCCATCTAATCAAACCTCCGGGGCGGGTAAACTACCTGACTCTTTATTACCCCTTTCTGATTGATTTACCTCACGATAGCCTCATTTTTAGCATTTATATTCCTCGTCATGACGACTTATCAGGAGATTGAAGCCAGATTGATTCGCTGTTTCACTATCACGTCATGGATAGCGTGCCAGATTGTCAGCTATATGGATTTTAAGCTGTTTACGCATAGCAACTTTTTTAGCGAAAATTAAACTCATCTGATCAGTGATTTTTTAGTATATTACTCATTTTGTTATGATGGATTTGTTTTGTGAAAAGAAAATATCTTACGCAAGAAGAGATTGAAAAACTGCTGTCAGCGACCGACAGAATGCCCTTCCCGGAAAGAAACCGCTGCTTAATCCTGATGGCGTTTATTCACGGCTTCCGGGCCAGTGAGCTGCTGGGGCTGCGCTTGTCGGATATTGATCTTGCAGGAAGACAGCTTTATATCCGGCGCCTCAAAAATGGCTTTTCAACGTGTCACCCCCTCCTTCCCGATGAGTATAACGTACTGAAAAGCTGGCTCAGGGCCAGGAAGTATCTTGAGAAAGGGGCTGACGGAGACTGGCTGTTCCTGTCGCTGCGCCGGCATCCGCTCAGCAGGCAACAATTTTTTTACATACTTCGAGAGGCAGGGCGGTTGGCCGAATTAACGATAGCACCACATCCTCATATGCTGCGACATGCCTGCGGCTACGCCCTTGCTGATAAAGGGATTGATACACGGCTCATACAGGACTATCTGGGGCACAGGAATATCCAGCACACCGTAAGATACACCGCAAGTAACGCCGGGCGTTTTCATGGAATATGGCGAAAAAAACGTCGAGTATAACCGTACGTTCTGATTCAAAAAGTTAAGTCCGCTTCGCGCTTTCATCATCCTCTCAGATTTACCCCTTCCACACAAGAGTCATGCAATCGTAATCTGTTGCTTATTAAGGAGTTATCCCTATAACAATAAAAAAACTAAGGGAAAATTTACCTGGTCCAACCAGCACTATGCTGTATCCATTTTTGTCCTGCCTGCACAAAATGTTAATTTTAAGTGTTAAAAAAACGTATTAAATAATATTTAGTGCTGATTAATTATCATGTCAAAGAATTAAATCCTTTATTTTACTTTTTGAATCATATTGTTAAATCACAGAGAAGTCTGTTCAGGGAAAGCTGATTTACATAATCAACATATAAATCAATGAATTACTGTGTTTTTTATTTGTCATTTTGTACTCCGCACAGGGCAGAATTACCCTGCGGCAGGAGCATTTACTACCAGGGGGACTGACGGCCTGTGCAGCCGAAAAGCAGAACCGGACAGGGTGTCAGAGTGCTGTGTTTAGATAGGGCCAGACGTCATTTTTCATACAGACATGGAATGGCTCCCGGTCCACGAAAGGGTGCGGACATGTTGTTTCCACAACACGAAGCTGCCGTTGCTGGCGCAGTGCCGGGTCGGCAATGGCCAGAGGAGAACAATCTGATGACGCAAGAATATGCGGAAATGTCCACCGGAAGGGGGGGCACCAGTAAGTGTCGGTACAGTATGGGCGCGAAAATATTTTTGCTCCTGCTGTCGGTCTCCACCGTCGCAGCGTTGTTCAGCCTGTACCAGGTTCTGACGTACTGATATGCAGACGTTAACCAGAGTACTGCCGCCTCTCCGGCTGATTATGTTTTGTCAGTCAGGCGAAAATCCTGCGCAGTTTCCGGATACCGGTGGCCTTTGCGTGGAGGACTGCGTTCGTCTCAGGACACCAGAAGGGCTGCTGGATCGGTTGCGTCGGTGGCCCGGCGCGATGGTGATATCCGCCGGACGGCCATCAACCCAGCTTCTGCTGTGGCAACAGGTTTTTCAGCGTTATCCGCGGACAGTGGTTTTTTGTAGCAGTAACGCGTTTTTACCGGTTGACGTCAGCGTGGAAGGTTATTTCCGCCATCTGAGGTTGATTAAACGCGCCATGTCGGTAAGGGTTCTGGCCAGAATGGCTGAGCTTGCCATATGGTCATCACTACAGACATCGCCTTACGAGGAGGAGATGAAAAACGCGTTGAGCGTACCGGAGCTGGTGATGGAGATAAATAGCCGCACGCTGGTCAGGTTACTGTCAGAGCGTCTGCCAAAACAGGGACGGCGGGTGCTGGGATTACTATTGTCAGGCTGTAGCCCGGAAATGACGGCCCGTATGCTGGGAACCGGCGTGAGGCAGGTCTGGCTCGCGGAGCAGACGCTGAAACAACGCTGGGATATCCCGACAGGAGTACCGCTATCTGATGCGGTAAGAATAAGGATACCGGACGTCGGCCCGGACATCAGTCAACAGAGTGCGTTGGTAAAAACTGGGGCCGATAACGCACCGGATTTATGCTGACAGCATATTTACATCATGCCGCGCGGTATTCAGACCCATTATGTTGCGTTCTGAATGAGTTATCTTCGCAAAATAAATATGGCAATCATCGTTGTCCAGAAATACCGCATAACGTGTGACATTAATGAATCTGTAATCAGTGCGAGGGTTTACGCGCTGTGGCGGTAGCGTGGAATTATCTGAATGCGTTGAGTAAATTTCATTTTACCCTACTGATATAAATGACAATGATTCTGGATAAACTATCTAATATTATCTGTGTCTGCGAACAGAGTGACAAAAATAATGCAACGTAAAAAGATACTAATTGTAGGTGCGGGCCTTTCAGGCGCAGTAATAGCACGCCAGTTAGCCGAACAGGGACATGTAGTCAATATTATTGATCAACGTTCGCATATCGGTGGTAACGCTTATGATGCCCGAGATGAGCACACGGGTATTATGGTGCACGTTTATGGTCCTCATATTTTTCATACTGATAATGAAACTGTATGGAATTATGTAAATAAATACGCTGAGATGATGCCTTATATCAATAAGGTTAAGGCCACAGTAAATGGTCAGGTATTTTCTCTACCTATCAATCTTCATACCATCAATCAATTTTTTGGTGTCGCCTGCTCACCTGATGACGCCAGGAAATTACTGCTTCAAAAATGTGATAGCACCATTCTGGAACCACAAAATTTTGAGCAACAGGCCTTGCGTTTCATTGGTGAAGAGTTATATGAAGCCTTTTTTAAAGGTT
The DNA here is from genome assembly GCF_056991255.1 of Salmonella sp. A1325. Taxonomy (NCBI): domain Bacteria; kingdom Pseudomonadati; phylum Pseudomonadota; class Gammaproteobacteria; order Enterobacterales; family Enterobacteriaceae; genus Salmonella; species Salmonella sp. A1325. The sequence continues at coordinate 461,387 of NZ_JAMLWO010000003.1, forward strand.
ATACCATTAAACAATGGGGGCTTCATCCTTCCGCATTACCCGCTTCTGTATTGAAACGTATCCCTGTTCGCTTTAATTATGATGATAACTATTTCAATCATAAGTTTCAGGGAATACCAAAATTTGGTTATACACAAATGGTCAAGTCCATTGTCGAACACGAAAATATCGCTGTTGAACTATGCCGCTCCTTCACTCAGGAAATGCGGACAGATTATGATCATGTTTTTTTCAGTGGCGCGCTGGATGCCTTTTACTCCTGTCAATATGGCCGACTGGAATATCGTACATTAGACTTTAAAAAAATAATTTGCCAGAGTGATTATCAAGGATGTGCAGTAATGAATTATTGTTCAATAGATACTCCTTATACTCGGATTACTGAACACAAATATTTTTCTCCGTGGGAGAGACATGAAGCTTCAATATGTTATCAAGAATATAGTCGGGAATGTGAAGCTGGTGATATACCCTATTATCCTGTTCGCAGGGCAGATAAAATGGATTTACTGAATAAATATCTGTCGCGGGCTAAAAAAGAAAAAAATATTACTTTCATTGGTCGTCTTGGCACTTATCGTTATCTCGATATGGACATCACGATAGCTGAAGCATTACAGACGGCGGACGTATACTTAACGTCGCTATATGAACAAAAAGAAATGCCAGCTTTTACAGTTACTGTTTGATGAAGTGTACAGCGCTAATCGTAACTTTTAACCGTCTTGAAAAATTAAAAAAAAGTGTGCGAGAGACTGTTAAGGCGGGTTTTTCCTCTATTGTTATCGTTAATAATGGCTCAAGCGACGGTACAAGGGAATGGCTTTCTTCATTAAGTGAACCTGGCATCACGATACTTAATCTTAAAGATAATCTTGGTGGTGCTGGCGGATTTAAAGTAGGTAGTCAATATATATGCTCATATAGTAATGCCGATTGGGTATTTTTCTATGATGATGATGCTTACCCGGAAATTAATATTTTAAAACATTTCTCGTTATTAGATACCTCAATATACCGTATATTTGCGTCGCGAGTTCAGGACACCTATGGACGGTCTTGTCGGATGAATTTGCCTTTCATCAGGGTTCCATCTACGGTGTTTGAGACTATTTATTATGTGATACGCCCAGAGAGGTTTTCTCCAGTAAGAACTCAGGTTACTGATGTTCAAACTGTGTCATTCGTTGGTATGATTATTGATCGAAAGGTATTGAATAACCATCTTAACGATATCCATGATGAACTTTTCCTTTATTATGATGATTTTTTCTTTGGTTATAAGCTAGTATTGTCCGGGCAGAAAATTCGTTACTCCCCAGAAATTAAATTTATTCATGATATCTCTATTCATGGAAGGTGTATCTGCCCCGAATGGAAAGTATATTATCTTTGTAGAAATTTGTTGCTGCTGAGAAAACTTTTACCCGTTCCCAGGATATTCAGTGTTCTTTCTATAGTATTACGCCTCTCTAAATATCTCGCCATTTTACCATGGCAGCGTAAGAAATTTCGTTATCTATATTTTATCTGGCAGGGAATACTTCATGGACTTAAAGGTATTAGTGGGAAATATCATTAGCAGGACGAAGAGATGAAAAGGTTATGTTATTTTGTAAATTCAGACTGGTACTTTGATTTACATTGGACAGAACGTGCGATAGCGGCAAGGGATGCGGGTTATGAAATTCATATCATAAGTCATTTTATTGGTGAAGAGATTATAAAAAAATTCAAAACGCTTGGTTTTATTTGTCACAATGTGTCTCTTGTTGCTCAGTCATTTAATATGTTTGTTTTTTTTAGAGCATTCCTTAACGCTCGGAAAATTATTAAAGAGATTAATCCTGACTTATTGCATTGTATTACGCTCAAACCTTGCCTGATTGGTGGGGTTAGCGCCAGGAGAAGTAATAGTCCAGTTGTTATCAGCTTTGTCGGACTTGGTCGAATCTTTTTATATAATACCGTGCCAATGAGAATATTGCGTGCGTTAACCGTTTTGGTTTACAAATATATTGCCGGTAATAAGCGTGGTGTTTTTATTTTTGAACATGATAAAGATCGACGAAAAATATCGCGTTTAGTAGGTATTGATTATCATAAAACTATCGTTATCGAAGGTGCTGGAATTAACCCGGATATTTATAAATTCTCTATAGAGAAAAAACATGAGATACCGATAGTCCTTTTTGCAAGCCGAATGTTATGGAGTAAAGGTCTTGGCGATCTCATTGAAGCAAAAAAGATCCTCAGACAAAAAAATATTCATTTTGTTTTAAATGTTGCAGGTATATTGGCCGAGGATGATAAAGATGCTATCCCTTTGGAGCTCATTCATCACTGGCATAATGAAGGACTAATTAACTGGCTGGGACGCTCTTCGAATGTATATGAGCTTATTCAGAAATCGAATATCGTTGCATTACCATCTGTTTATCCGGAAGGAGTACCACGGCTTTTATTAGAGGCATCATCTGTAGGACGCGCATGTATTGCTTATGATACCGGCGGATGTGATAGCTTAATTATTCATAACTATAATGGGTTGATCGTAAAAAGTAATTCAGCTCAGGAGTTAGCGGTAGAATTAGAGTATTTGTTAAAAAATCCACAGATTCGCTTAGAGATGGGGGCGAATGGAAGAAAACGTGTAAAGGAATTGTTTTCCAGCATATTAGTCATTAATAAGACATTGCAAATTTATAAAGACACTATTGGTTGCTAACACCATAAAGTGCTTATGAAGTAGGTCAGTGTTTAGATAAATAGTATGTAAATATATAGAAAATAAATAAGTTATATTTTCATATCGTTAAAGAATAAGTTCTTCAGGTAAAGGTGACACGGAAACAATGAATGATTTGAAAGAAGCTCTGGCCAGGCACCAACTTTGGATTTCGCTAGGTTGGAATGATGTCCTGGGGCGATACCGGCGTTCGGTGTTAGGGCCTTTTTGGATAACGATTTCGATGGGGGTCACCATATCAGCGATGGGACCTCTTTACGGTTCGCTGTTCAGTTCAGGTTCCGAAAATTTTATCATGCATCTTACTTTAGGTATGATCTTTTGGGCCTTTCTATCAGCAACTATTAATGAGTCATGCGGAATATTTAATGAGTCCGCATCAATTATTAAACAATCTGACCTTCCGCTATATTTATATATATTACGTGTTTTCTATCGGCAGTTTATGATTATGTTGCATAATTTTATCATTATACCTTTCGTGATTTTTTTTACCAATACATCGGTAAATCTTGATATTCTCCTTTTTATACCTGCAATTATAATAACATCCATCTCATTAATTTCTACAGGTATGATTCTCGCCGTTTTTTGCACAAGATATCGTGATATGGGACCGGTTGTTCAAAGTGTAGTAACGTTGTGTTTTTTTATAACTCCCATCATCTGGACATCGGAACAATTACCAAAGGGAAGAAAGGAATTTGTTGATTATAATATTTTTTACTACTTTATGGAGATGCTCAGGAAACCATTAATGGGAACTGTACCAGATGTAACTATATGGTTTTACACAATAATAACCTCTATTATTATGTTGATGGTCTCAACCTTAGTGTTGACTAAATATCGCTCAAGAATCGTATACTGGTTATAATTAATGAAAATCTCTTGCAAAAACGTTGGCGTAATACTCCCCATATTTAACTCCAGCCACCGTTCATTTAAAAAAACTTTTCTACAGGCTGCTTCAGGTGGACGAATTGGTTCATCGAATACCGGGATTATTGAAGTAGAGGCATTAAAAAAAATTGATTTTACGCTTACCGAAGGTAACCGTCTTGCGCTTATTGGACACAATGGTTCGGGCAAAACAACTCTTCTGAGAGTACTTGCAGGGGCCTATAAACCAACTTCAGGGAAGTATGAATGTATCGGTCGAGTCACCAGCCTCATTGATCCCATGATGGGAATGGATGGTGAGCTTACCGGCCTGGAAAATATAAAGCTGAGAGGACTATTTCTCGGTCTGTCAAAAAATGAAATAAAAAATATTACAGAAGATGTCATCGAGTTCAGCGAGTTAGGTGATTTTATTAAAGTCCCCGTTAGAACGTATTCTAGTGGTATGGTTCTGAGGCTTGGTTTTTCTATTTCCACTGCAATCAATCCTGAAATTTTACTGATGGATGAATGGATGAGCGTGGGTGATAGTGATTTTAAAAGAAAAGCAGAGATGAGATTAAATAGCTTTATCTCTAAAGCGGGCATTATGGTAATGGCCACTCACGATGATGAACTGGCTAAATCTGTATGTAATAAGTTCATCAGGCTTGAGCACGGTGAGATAGTTAGCAAAGGCGGATTTTAATATTCTTATTGCAGTATTTATATCACTACGCGGTGAGTAATTTACTATTTTATAATAGCGTTACCCCGGATAATATAAATTTATAGGTTCGTTATGTATTTTTTACTTCAAAAAGTAATTTTACCAAACATTGATCTATGCACGGAAGAGCAGCTTTATTTCAGAACTCAGGGCGGGAAGTATAACTATACCTCACGTAACTTACTTGTTCCGCGTCATAAGGTTGCATGTTTTGATACTTTTTTTAATGCATTCTCAGTTAAGAAATGGAAAAAATATACAACCTTAACATCACTTTTTTTGCGGGTTAATATAATTGGTCGCGGAACTATAAACGTAAGGCACAAAGAGAATGGTGTCATTAGAGTATTAAAGCAAATTGATTTTAAATCGTCATGCAATATTAGTGATGAGATTGAGATTGATATATCAAAAATAAATTTCGGATATGTCTATGTGGAGTGGCAATCAGACGAAGACTCTGTTTTAAATGGATTTGAATTTCTGACTAAAGATCATGTTAGTAAATCATCTATGGCTTTAGTTATAACAACTTATAATAGAAAAGAAGCTGTTACTAAAACAATCAATAGAATTAATAAAACACTCTTAACCCAGAGCGAATTTAAAGATCGTTTTAAATTGATTGTCGTTAATAATGGCGAGGCGATTAATCACCCGTCAGGAAACGGCATTATGGTTATCAATAATGAAAACCTCGGTGGATCAGGCGGGTTTATGAGAGGTTTGATAGAGACAGGGAAAATCAACGATGTCAAACATGTCATATTTATGGATGACGACGGCTCATGTGAAATTGAATCGATTTGTCGAACTCATGCTTTTTTACTGATGGCTAAAGACAAAAATACAGTTGTTACTGGCTGTATGCTTTTTGAGGATAACCCGGCAATCATACATGAATCTGGTGCCATATGGCATAGAGATTTTTTACATTACCCGGATAAACATTATCTGGATGCTCGGGAAATAGATTCTTTAGATAATTTTGATAATGAAAGAAAAATAGGCTACGGTGGATGGTGGTTTTTTGCCTTTAATATTAACGCTATTGAATATTACTCATTTCCTTTCTTTGTTCGTGGAGATGACCTGCTATTTGGATATATGCATAAAAAACATAATATTGTCACACTTAATGGTGTGGCTTCTTGGCAAATGGATTTTGAAAGAAAAATATCGGTTCTAAATAGCTATTTGAACTTCAGGACTGTTGCTGTACCTGCATTAATTAGTAAAAGAAAGTTTGCTGCACTACTGTTAAGTGTTTTCTTTGTGCGGGAAGTCTTTCTTGCGAGTTTTTCATGCCGTTATGAACTTGCCAGAGCAATGATTATGTCATATAACGATTGTCTTTCTGGGCGGAAGTTTTGGGAAGATAATGTAGATCTTCTGGAGATAAGAAAAAGAATTAATGCAATAACTCATAATGAAAAATTCAATGTAGAAGGTATTGATATTGTTAATGGTTGTGTTGATTACCCATGTTCTGGTAAAGAAAAAGCTATCTACAAATTTTTTAGATGCATAACCCTTAATGGACACTTAATTCCAGCTTTCTTTTTAATTAAAAAACCAATCGTGGTTGATTATCGTCATTATCACCCTACTAAGTTTTCATTCCGGAGAATTACTATCTATCATTTAAATATAGAAAATGGCAAATTATTAAAACTTACCCACTCAAAAATGGAGTTTTTTAAAGTTATTATTAATGGTTTGTTTACGGCAGTCAAAAATTTTTATCGGTTTAAATCTGCAAAAAAAGAGATGAAAAATAGTTTGCCCTATCTTACCTCAAAGCTCTTTTGGTATAAAAAATTCAATAAAAAAATCTGAAGATAAATATTAAACATGATGTAAGTGGTGTTGATGAGAATTATACCGATTTTTTAATTATATGACTATGATAATCTTAGGTATGGTTCTGTTGCTACACCTTATCTGGTGTCAGTCTAATAAAATATTATAATCCTTACCCAATGTCAGCATTCATTCATAGGGTGTTAATTTTATATATACCGTAAAACGCGAAATCAGAATATGGAAAAGAGTCTTTTAGTTATTGTCCGACATAAACCTGGGCGTACTCGTCTATTAATGCGGGCCTTGCAATCCATTAATGACCAGACGTTCAAAAAAATAAATATCATCATTTTCTGCATGGAGGAAGAATTGAAATGTCACAATGTGGATGATTTTTATCTGAAAGAACTGTCAAATATATATAGTGTTATCTACGACGAAAGCTGTATCTTTAATGCTATTAAGATGTCTGAATCTAATTATTTATGCTTTATGGATGATGACGACTCCTGGGCCCCTGAATATGTGTCAAGGCTACTCAGTGTTTTGGCGAATATACAGTCAACGTATTCATCTGTAAATGCAATAGCATGCCATACAAATAAAGTTGCTGAGATTGCGGAAAATAATAGAATAATTATAAATTCAACGCAACCATGGAACCACTATTTAAATGCTGGCCCTGTTAGTTTTGATGTTATTTATTACAGGAATTCAATTCCACTGTCCTCGTGTTTATTCGATAAAAATTCTGTTATCGATGTGATTGAAAGTCATAAATTATCCTCTCCTGCATTTTTCTGGCCTTTTTTTATTCATTACCTGGCAGAAAATGATGTTTGGATTTTACCTGAAGCACTGGCATTTTATCATTTCAGAGAAAATGATGACTTTGAATTTGGAAATTATACCGTAATTAACAATGAGTTATTTGATATAGAATGCAAAATTGCAGAAAATAAAATGATGAGAAGTGTTGATGACTCATCATTGCTCAATGTGTTACTTTCAAATATTGCTAACAATAGTCTTTTTCATAAAATCTCTTATATTGAAAATAAGATTAAATAAAATATGGATATGAACTTTAAAAAATACAAGACCGTAAGCTTTGATATCTTTGATACATTGGTTAGCCGGAGGATTTATCGTCCCAGAGATTTGTTTTCATTAATGCAATCAACTTTAGCAACTGAGAACTTTTTTATATCAGCGTACGAGATTGGTATTATTGATAATTTCCCAGAGATAAGAGTTCAGGCGGAAGTAAGTGCCAGAGAGAATAGGGTCAGGCGTTTTGGCGGCGAGCCGGAAATACTCATATCTGAAATATACGATGAAATTTTAAAAAAGCATCCGCAGCTTTCACCAGCGACAGTAAAAAAGATAATCGATCTGGAAATACAAATGGAGAAGATTGTTTTATATAAAAATGCGCGTGGAAGCTGTTTGTTTGAAAAGGCTATTAGTGATGGTTGCAAAGTCATTTTAATTAGTGATATGTACCTTCCATCAGCAATATTAAAGGAGTTGTTAACATCATGTGGCTATGATATCAGTAACATTCCAGTTTATTCATCTGGCAAAGAGCGGTACTCTAAAAATAGTGGTAAATTATTTTCAATAGTCAAGAAAAATGAAAATGTAGATATTGCATCATGGATGCATGTTGGCGACAATGTTCATGCTGATATTCTGAATGCTAAAAAACTCGGCATAAATACTCTCCATGCTGATTGGTCAGAGTATAATCATGGGGTATCTAATCATTGGAAAACTAAAGATATTATTGGTGAATCTATTTGTAAGACTTTATTACTTAAACAAGTTTCTGCTTTCCATCAAAATGATCCTTTAAATGAGATAGGATTTAAAGTATTTGGTCCGTTATTATTAGGTTATGTATCCTGGTTAGCGAATCAGTTAAAGATTCATAAAATTGATAAAGCGCTTTTTTTAGCACGCGATGCTCACTTAATCTATAAAATTTATAATGAATATTTTTCAGAAGAACATGTAAAATGTGAATATTTATATATATCCCGCGCATCAGCTTATATGGTGGGGATGACTGATTGGCCGATGCACAGGATTTGGCATCTTTTTGGTGGTAAGAATAAGAAAAGTATTAAAAAGATACTTGCTATCGCGGGGTTAGATGCGAGTGAGCATATTTCAGATATACATCATGTTGGATTTCCTGACGAGGAGTATATTCCTGTTTCAGGAGAGGAACATAAGGTTCACTGGCTTATAAATAAATTATTTCCATATATTTTATTAAAAAATACTCAGCACAGGGAAGTTTACGCTGATTACTTTAAAACGGCCTGTGAAGGTTATAAAAATATAGCACTTATCGATGTAGGATGGATGGGTAATATTCAATCAGTATTTGCTCGTTCTTTAGGTGCGCAATGGGCAGAAAAACAAATACATGGGTTTTATTTGGCAACTTTTGCTGGCGCCAATGATAACCGATCTATTTATAATAAGATGTTTGGTTGGCTAACCAACTATGGCCATCCCCACGATAAGTGTGATCTTTTCTTATCAGGAGGGGTGGAAATAATGGAGTTCGCTATGGCTGATAATACTGGGTCAACAATTGGCTATAAAAAAACGGATAATGGAATAATTCCTGTACGTGAAGATAGCAGTGGTTCTGAAATTGAGTATTTAAAAAAAGCGGCAAGATTGCAATCAGGGATTATTTCTTTTTTTGAGTACGTCAAACCGCTCATACAAAAAGGAAATTATGCAGCACTTAGTAGTGTTGTATTGTCAGAACCTTTTTTTGAATTGATAGCCAGACCCTCAAGCGCTCAACTGGATGCCTTATCTTCCCTCACACATTCAGAGTCCGCGGGATCTAACGCAGAAAGAATCGTGCTAGCCAAAAAACTGCCTTTAAAGGATAAACTTTTTCCCGGAGAAAATTATATCAAAGAGTTGAATGCCAGTTATTGGAAAGAAGGCTTTAAAAGGATCAACAGAAAAAAATTTTGGGCAAAATATAACTAAGCGTCATTTAATTCCGGTAGGCAGACAATCATTATTGGGCGCTTGCCCGACAAGGGCTGAGTCGATTATGCCCTGGCGCGATCACGTTAACCCTGACGGGGAAGTGGTCTCGTGCTGCGATAATGTTATTATCACTGGATACCACCGCCTGTTTGTCCATCCGCTGTGGATGTTCATTATGGCGTTCGATGTGCATTCCAGATAGTCAGAGGCGGTGTAGTCCATTAATCAACTGTTAACAAAGGATATTATCATGCCTGAAGGCCCGGAAATTCGTCGTGCGGCGGATAATCTGGAGGCGGCAATCAAAGGCAAACCCTTAACCGATGTCTGGTTTGCCTTTGCACAGTTAAAACCGTATGAATCGCAGCTTACCGGTCAAATTGTTACCCGGATAGAGACGCGGGGAAAAGCGTTATTGACCCACTTTTCAAATGGCCTGACGCTCTACAGCCACAACCAACTCTATGGCGTATGGCGGGTGATCGATACTGGTGAAATACCGCAGACCACGCGTATATTGCGCGTCAGGCTACAAACGGCGGATAAAACTATTCTGCTTTATAGCGCGTCTGATATCGAAATGCTGACAGCAGACCAGCTCACGACGCACCCTTTTTTACAGCGAGTCGGCCCGGATGTGCTGGACGTGCGTCTCACTCCGGAAGAGGTTAAAGCTCGATTGCTGTCGCCGCGTTTTCGCAACCGACAATTTTCCGGACTGTTGCTGGATCAGGCCTTTCTGGCGGGATTGGGGAATTATCTGCGCGTTGAAATCCTCTGGCAGGTAGGGTTAACCGGACAGCATAAAGCGAAAGATCTCAACGAGGCGCAACTGAATGCGCTTTCTCACACGCTGTTGGATATTCCGCGCCTGTCCTACACTACTCGCGGTCAGGCGGATGAAAACAAGCATCATGGCGCACTGTTTCGCTTTAAGGTTTTCCACCGTGACGGCGAAGCGTGCGAGCGGTGTGGCGGCATTATTGAAAAGACAACACTGTCCTCACGCCCGTTTTACTGGTGCCCGCATTGCCAGAAATAGCCGGAACCGCCATCGGCGAGCGGTTATTGCCTGATGGCGCGACGCTTATCAGCCCTACAAAGGTTGTTTGGGCGCATAGGTTGATATAAAACGGGCCACTGCTGGCCCAGTTAACAGAATGCTGAACAGCCGTAGGGTTTGCATTGCCATGATGAGCGCCATATCGGCACTGCTTCCTGCCGCGATCGCGGCAACCGTATCCAGACCACCGGGACTGGTGGCGAGATAAGCCGTCATAAAATCAATCTGCATGTAGTAAGCCATTCCCCACGCCATCGCGGCGCAAATCGCCATCAGCGCGAAAATTGACAATAAGATTTGCGGCAATGGCCGCAGCGCCATAAAAAACACCTGTCTGTCAAAACCCAGCCCAATACGCCAGCCTATCGCCATATACGCCACGGCCAGCAGCCATTCGGGTATTTCAATCTCAATGATGCCTTGCGAATGGAGAAGCGCGCCCGCCAACATGGGGAGCAGCATCGTGCCGGAAGGGATACGCATCAGGCGACCGGCAATGCCCGCCACGATCGCTAATAGCAGCGTCGTCAATACATTACCGCTAAGCGGCGGAAACCAGACCACCTGTTGGCTGACCGCTGCCGCGCTGTCGCCGAGTATCAGGCGTGTCACCAGAACCGCCGCGCCAGCCACAAACAGTACCCGTAGATACTGCATAAACGCCACCAGGCGGATATCCGCCCCGTAATCTTGCGCCATCGCTACCATTGCCGCCGCGCCGCCCGGCGAAGCCCCCCATGCGCCGGTGTTGCCGGGCAGCGAGCTGTAACGTACCAGCAGCCAGCCGACTATCGCGCTGGAAAGCAGCGTTACCAGCAACACTAAAAGCACGACCGGCCAGTAGAGGGCGAGGGTGGTCAATATCGAACCGGTTAGATTTTGGGCGATCATACAGCCGAGAATCGCCTGCGCGGCGAGAAAAATACCGCGCGGAAGTTGTAGCGTACTACCTCGCAAACTCAACACGATACCCGCAATCATTGGACCGAGCAGCATTGCCGCCGGAAGGTGCAGCCAGAGAAAAATAAGGGAAATGAGCAGCGATAACAGGAATAACAAAAACCACTGCAGAATCGGCATTCCATGCTCCCTGAATGATATTTAGCGAAACCTTAATTAATCATAGAGAGTAACGGGATAAGAATAAAATAATGAGGATAAGAAAAAGGGAAAATGTACCGGATGGCGAGGGTTGCGTCGCCATCCGGTTGTCAATTAACGCTTCAGCGCCGATTTAAAATCGCGTTTATCGTAGCCGGTATACAGCTGACGAGGACGGGCGATTTTCATGCCGTCAGTGTGCATTTCATTCCAGTGTGCAATCCAGCCAACGGTACGCGCCATGGCGAAGATCACGGTGAACATGGAGGACGGAATGCCCATCGCTTTCAGAATGATGCCGGAGTAGAAGTCTACGTTCGGGTACAGTTTCTTCTCGATGAAGTACGGGTCGTTGAGCGCAATGTGCTCAAGCTCCATCGCCACTTCCAGCAGATCGTCTTTGGTGCCCAGCTCTTTCAGCACTTCGTGGCAGGTTTCACGCATCACGGTGGCGCGCGGATCGTAGTTTTTGTAAACACGGTGACCGAAGCCCATCAGGCGGAAAGAATCATTCTTGTCTTTCGCACGACGAACAAATTCCGGAATGTGTTTAACAGAGCTGATTTCTTCCAGCATTTTCAGCGCGGCTTCGTTTGCGCCGCCGTGCGCGGGTCCCCACAGGGAGGCGATCCCGGCGGCAATGCAGGCGAACGGGTTGGCGCCGCTTGAACCTGCGGTACGTACCGTTGACGTAGAGGCGTTCTGCTCATGGTCAGCGTGCAGGATCAGAATACGATCCATCGCGCGCTCCAGTACCGGATTCACTTCATAGGTTTCACACGGCGTGGAGAACATCATGTTCAGGAAGTTACCGGCGTAGGAAAGGTCGTTGCGCGGATAAACAAACGGCTGACCGATTGAGTATTTGTAACACATCGCCGCCATGGTCGGCATTTTGGACAGCAGGCGGAACGCCGCGATTTCACGGTGGCGCGGATTGTTCACATCCAGCGAGTCGTGGTAGAACGCCGCCAGCGCGCCAGTGATCCCGCACATTACCGCCATCGGATGTGAGTCGCGACGGAAAGCATGGAACAGGCGAGTGATTTGCTCATGGATCATCGTATGGCGGGTGACTGTCGTTCTGAACTCGTCATACTCTTCCTGCGTCGGTTTTTCGCCGTACAGCAGGATGTAACAGACTTCCAGATAGTTGGAATCGGTAGCAAGCTGGTCAATCGGGAAACCGCGATGCAACAAAATGCCTTCGTCGCCGTCGATGAAGGTGATTTTAGATTCGCAGGATGCGGTAGAGGTGAAACCAGGGTCAAAAGTAAAAACTCCTTTTGAACCGAGACTACGAATATCAATAACATCTTGACCGAGTGTACCTTTTAGCACATCCAGTTCAATAGCAGCGTCACCAGTAAGGGTGATTTTTGCCTTTGTATCAGCCATTTACGGTCTCCTTAGCGCCTTATTGCTTAAGACTGCCGGAACTCAGACTTGCCTTCTCCACGTCACCTTCCCTGTCGTTAGTGCAGGGAAGATTCTGTGTATGCATCAATCAACCGTTACCAGTTTGTTATTTGGCTCGCCGCTCTGTGAAAGAGGGGATGACCTGGGTACAGAGCAATGGGCGCTTGCAGGTAACGGATTGATTAATTTCGAATTAGCAGCAAATCAGGAACGTAGCAATCCGAGTAATGTAACCTGTCTATCACTAATAACTGTCCTGAAAGAATGGGTCAATATCATTGTACTGTTGCATAACTTATTAACAGGTGAAAGAGTGACCCCATAACTTTTACGCATTATATGCTTTTTCTGGTGTTGTTTGTAACAATTTTGTTTAATGTTTGTCAAATCAGATGATTGAAAATTAAAAAAATGTTGTTATCGTGACCTGTGTCACTGTTCAGGATAAAACCTGACAAACTATATGTAGGTTAATTGTAATGATTTTGTGAACGTCCTATACTGCCGCCAGGTCTCCGGAATACCCTGCAATCCCGAGCCACCCAGCGTTGTAACGTGTCGTTTTAGCTACTGGAAGCAGTGTTTTACATGACGCGCAGTTATAGAAAGGACGCTGTCTGACCCGCACGCAGACCGGAGGAAGGAAATCCCGTCGTCTTTCTGGCTACAGGTAGATTCACCTCTGTAACCGAAGTCTTAAGGGAATAATAAGAACAGCATGTGGGCGTTATTCATGATAAGAAATGTGAAAAAACAAAGACCTGTCAATCTGGATCTACAAACGATTCGGTTCCCCATCACAGCGATAGCGTCCATTCTCCATCGCGTATCCGGTGTGATTACTTTCATCGCCGTCGGCATACTACTGTGGCTACTGGGCACCAGCCTCTCTTCTCCGGAAGGATTCCAGCAGGCCGCCGATATCATGGACGGCTTCATCGTTAAATTTATCATGTGGGGCATCCTTACCGCGCTGGCGTATCACGTCATCGTGGGAATTCGTCACATGTTAATGGATTTTGGCTATCTGGAAGAAACATTCGAAGCGGGTCAACGCTCTGCCAAAATCTCTTTTGTTATCACTGTCGTGCTTTCACTTCTCGCAGGAGTCCTCGTATGGTAAGCAACGCCTCCGCATTAGGACGCAATGGCGTACATGACTTCATCCTGGTCCGTGCTACCGCTATCGTTCTGACGTTATACATCATCTACATGGTGGGTTTTTTCGCCACGAGCGGCGAACTGACCTTTGAAGCCTGGACCGGTTTCTTCTCATCGGCCTTCACCAAAGTCTTCACCCTGCTGGCGCTTTTTTCCATCTTGATTCATGCCTGGATCGGCATGTGGCAGGTGTTAACCGACTACGTTAAACCACTGGCAGTGCGTCTGATACTGCAACTCGTTATTGTTGTTGCGCTGGTGGTTTACGTCATCTATGGATTTGTTGTGGTGTGGGGTGTGTAATGAAACTGCCAGTCAGAGAATTTGATGCTGTTGTGATTGGTGCCGGTGGCGCAGGTATGCGCGCGGCGCTGCAAATTTCCCAAAGCGGCCAAACCTGTGCGCTGCTCTCGAAAGTCTTCCCGACCCGTTCCCATACCGTTTCCGCGCAGGGCGGTATCACCGTGGCGCTCGGCAATACCCATGAAGATAACTGGGAATGGCACATGTACGACACCGTAAAAGGGTCGGACTACATTGGTGACCAGGATGCCATCGAATATATGTGTAAGACCGGACCGGAAGCGATTCTGGAACTGGAGCACATGGGGCTACCGTTCTCCCGTCTTGATGATGGACGTATCTATCAGCGCCCGTTCGGCGGCCAGTCGAAAAACTTTGGCGGCGAGCAGGCGGCACGTACCGCGGCAGCGGCTGACCGTACCGGTCACGCCTTGCTGCACACGCTGTATCAACAGAATTTGAAAAACCACACCACGATTTTCTCCGAATGGTATGCGCTGGATCTGGTGAAAAACCAGGATGGCGCGGTGGTGGGGTGTACCGCACTGTGCATCGAAACCGGTGAAGTGGTGTACTTCAAAGCCCGCGCGACGGTGCTGGCGACCGGCGGCGCAGGCCGTATCTACCAGTCCACCACCAACGCTCATATCAATACTGGTGATGGTGTCGGTATGGCGCTGCGTGCCGGTATCCCGGTGCAGGACATGGAAATGTGGCAGTTCCACCCGACCGGTATCGCCGGGGCGGGCGTGCTGGTGACAGAAGGCTGCCGCGGCGAAGGCGGTTACCTGCTGAACAAACACGGCGAGCGCTTTATGGAGCGTTATGCGCCGAACGCCAAAGACCTGGCGGGTCGTGACGTGGTGGCGCGTTCCATCATGATCGAAATCCGTGAAGGCCGCGGCTGCGACGGTCCGTGGGGGCCGCACGCTAAACTGAAACTGGATCACCTGGGTAAAGAGGTGCTGGAATCTCGCCTGCCGGGTATCCTGGAGCTGTCCCGCACTTTCGCCCACGTTGACCCGGTGAAAGAGCCGATTCCGGTTATCCCGACCTGCCACTACATGATGGGCGGTATTCCGACTAAAGTGACCGGTCAGGCGCTGACCGTGAACGAGCAGGGCGAAGACGTGGTGATTCCGGGGCTGTTTGCGGTAGGCGAAATCGCCTGTGTATCGGTTCACGGCGCCAACCGTCTGGGCGGTAACTCACTGCTGGATCTGGTGGTCTTTGGCCGCGCGGCGGGGCTGCATTTACAGGAATCCATCGCCGAGCAGGGCGTGTTGCGCGACGCCAGCGAGTCTGACGTTGAAGGTTCTCTGGAGCGCCTGAATCGCTGGAACAATAACCGCAATGGCGAAGATCCGGTGGCTATCCGCAAAGCGTTGCAGGAGTGTATGCAGCATAACTTCTCCGTATTCCGTGAAGGCGACGCGATGGCGAAAGGGCTTGAGCAGTTGAAAGTGATCCGCGAGCGTCTGAAAAACGCCCGTCTGGATGACACGTCCAGCGAGTTTAATACCCAGCGTGTTGAGTGTCTGGAGCTGGATAACCTGATGGAAACTGCCTACGCCACTGCTGTATCAGCCAACTTCCGAACGGAAAGCCGCGGCGCGCATAGCCGCTTCGATTTCCCGGAGCGAGATGATGCCAACTGGTTGTGTCATACCCTGTATCAACCGCAAACGGAATCCATGACGCGCCGAAGCGTCAATATGGAACCGAAACTGCGTCCGGCGTTCCCGCCGAAGATTCGTACTTATTAATTGCGGAGACAGGATGATGAAACTCGAATTTTCGATTTATCGTTATAACCCGGATGTCGATAACGCTCCGCGTATGCAGGACTACACCCTGGAAGGCGAAGAAGGGCGTGACATGATGCTGCTGGATGCGTTAATCCAGCTTAAAGAAAAAGATCCCAGCCTTTCTTTCCGCCGTTCCTGCCGCGAAGGTGTGTGTGGTTCTGATGGTTTGAATATGAACGGTAAGAATGGTCTGGCCTGTATTACCCCTATTTCGGCGCTGACTCAGCCGGGTAAGAAGATTGTGATTCGCCCGCTGCCCGGTTTGCCGGTGATCCGCGATTTGGTGGTAGACATGGGGCAATTCTACGCACAATATGAGAAGATTAAGCCTTACTTATTGAATAATGGGCAAAATCCACCGGCTCGTGAGCATCTGCAGATGCCAGAGCAGCGTGAAAAACTCGATGGGCTGTATGAATGTATTCTTTGCGCCTGTTGCTCAACATCCTGCCCGTCATTCTGGTGGAACCCGGATAAGTTTATCGGTCCGGCGGGTCTGCTCGCGGCGTATCGATTCCTGATCGATAGTCGTGATACCGAGACCGATAGTCGTCTGGAAGGGATGAGCGATGCATTCAGCGTATTCCGCTGTCACAGCATTATGAACTGCGTCAGTGTATGTCCTAAGGGACTGAACCCGACGCGCGCTATCGGCCATATTAAGTCGATGCTGTTGCAGCGTAGTGCGTAAGTAGTTGTAGTGGTTGCCGGATGGCGACGTACCGTCTTATCCGGCCTACGGGTTACGTATTCTGTAGGCCTGATAAGCCAGGCGCCATCGGGCAATAGAAGTGCAGGAAACCTCTAAAAACTGCCATATGATTAGTAATAATCGAGATGTTCAGAGCGAGACAAGGCGCGGTCTGAACGAATCTTCGGGAGCATAGTTAACTATGTGACCGGAGTGAGCGAAGGCCGCAACGCAGTCGTAGCCTGAACAGCGAAGATTATTAGACAGTTTTTAAAGGTTCCTTAGCGGACGCAGATGACACGACAGTCCGCAACAAGTGAACCCCGGCACGCATACAGCGTATGCGTGGTTAGTATCCACGGCGAAATACTCGTCATAGTTCACGTTGCATGTGCGTTGGCTGCACTTGCTCACCCCGGTCACTTACTGGATGTAAGCTCCCAGGGATTCGCAAGCTTGCCGCCTTCCTGAAACGTGACCTATTTAGAGTATTAAATAAGCAGAAAAGATGCTTAAGGGATCACGATGCAGAACAGCGCTTTGAAAGCCTGGTTGGACTCTTCTTACCTCTCTGGTTCGAATCAGAGCTGGATAGAACAGCTCTATGAAGACTTCTTAACCGATCCTGACTCGGTAGACGCTAACTGGCGTTTGACGTTCCAGCAGTTACCTGGTACCGGAGTCAAACCGGATCAACTCCATTCAAAAACACGTGAATATTTCCGGCGGCAGGCGTTGGCTGGCTCACGTCACTCTTCTACGATTTCCGACCCTGACACCAATGTGAAGCAGGTTAAAGTCCTGCAGCTTATCAACGCTTATCGTTTCCGTGGCCATCAGCATGCAAACCTCGATCCGCTGGGACTGTGGAAACAAGAACGCGTGGCGGATCTGGATCCTTCTTTCCATGATTTGACCGAGGCCGATTTCCAGGAAACCTTCAATGTCGGCTCCTTTGCCAGCGGCAAAGAGACAATGAAGCTGGGCGAGCTGCTCGACGCGCTCAAACAGACCTACTGCGGCCCGATTGGCGCTGAGTATATGCACATCACCAGCACCGAAGAGAAACGCTGGATCCAACAGCGCATCGAATCCGGTCGTGCGGCCTTTAGCGCTGACGAGAAAAAACGCTTCCTGAACGAACTGACCGCCGCTGAAGGGCTGGAACGTTATCTGGGCGCCAAATTCCCGGGTGCGAAACGTTTCTCGCTCGAGGGGGGAGATGCGCTGATACCCATGCTGAAAGAGATGGTTCGCCATGCGGGTAACAGCGGCACTCGCGAAGTGGTGCTGGGGATGGCGCACCGCGGTCGCCTGAACGTGCTGATCAACGTACTGGGTAAAAAACCGCAGGATCTGTTCGACGAATTTGCCGGTAAGCATAAAGAGCATCTGGGTACCGGCGACGTGAAGTATCACATGGGCTTCTCGTCAGATATCGAAACCGAAGGCGGTCTGGTTCACCTGGCGCTGGCGTTTAACCCATCGCATCTGGAAATTGTGAGCCCGGTGGTGATGGGCTCCGTGCGTGCCCGTCTGGACCGACTGGACGAACCGAGCAGCAACAAAGTGTTGCCGATCACTATTCACGGCGACGCCGCGGTGACCGGCCAGGGCGTGGTTCAGGAAACTCTGAACATGTCGAAAGCGCGCGGTTACGAAGTGGGCGGTACGGTACGTATCGTTATCAACAACCAGGTGGGCTTCACCACCTCTAACCCACTGGATGCGCGTTCAACGCCTTACTGCACCGATATCGGTAAAATGGTCCAGGCGCCGATTTTCCACGTCAACGCGGACGATCCGGAAGCCGTCGCTTTTGTGACCCGTCTGGCGCTGGACTTCCGTAATACCTTTAAACGCGATGTGTTCATCGATCTGGTGTGCTACCGCCGTCACGGCCACAACGAAGCCGACGAGCCAAGCGCAACCCAGCCGCTGATGTACCAGAAAATCAAAAAGCATCCGACGCCGCGTAAAATCTACGCCGACAAACTGGAAGCTGATAAGGTCGCAACGCTGGAAGATGCCACCGAAATGGTCAACCTCTATCGCGATGCGCTGGATGCAGGCGAATGCGTGGTGAAAGAGTGGCGTCCGATGAATATGCACTCGTTCACCTGGTCGCCGTATCTAAACCACGAATGGGATGAAGCATACCCGAACAAGGTAGAAATGAAGCGCCTGCAGGAGCTGGCAAAACGTATCAGCACCGTGCCGGAAGCCATTGAAATGCAGTCTCGCGTGGCGAAAATTTATGGCGACCGTCAGGCAATGGCGGCAGGCGAGAAATTGTTTGACTGGGGCGGCGCGGAAAATCTGGCTTACGCCACGCTGGTCGATGAAGGCATTCCGGTGCGCCTGTCCGGGGAAGACTCTGGTCGCGGCACCTTCTTCCATCGTCATGCGGTGATCCACAACCAGACGAACGGCTCAACGTATACGCCGTTGCAGCATATTCACAGCGGTCAGGGACAGTTTAAAGTCTGGGACTCCGTGCTGTCTGAAGAAGCGGTGCTGGCTTTTGAATACGGTTATGCCACGGCGGAACCACGTACCCTGACTATCTGGGAAGCGCAGTTTGGCGATTTTGCCAACGGCGCGCAGGTGGTGATTGACCAGTTCATCTCCTCCGGAGAGCAGAAATGGGGCCGGATGTGCGGTCTGGTGATGCTGTTGCCGCACGGCTATGAAGGGCAGGGGCCGGAGCACTCCTCCGCGCGTCTGGAACGTTATCTGCAACTTTGCGCCGAGCAGAATATGCAGGTTTGCGTGCCGTCCACCCCGGCGCAGGTCTACCATATGCTGCGCCGTCAGGCGCTGCGCGGGATGCGTCGTCCGCTGGTGGTGATGTCGCCGAAATCGCTGCTGCGTCACCCGCTGGCGGTTTCCACGCTTGATGAACTGGCGAACGGTTCCTTCCAGCCGGCCATTGGCGAAATTGACGAGCTGGACCCTAAAGCCGTAAAACGCGTGGTAATGTGTTCTGGTAAGGTTTATTACGACCTGCTGGAACAACGGCGTAAAAACGACCAGAAAGATGTCGCTATCGTGCGCATCGAACAGCTCTATCCGTTCCCGCATAAAGCGGTGCAGGAAGCGCTGCAACCATACGCTCACGTCCATGATTTTGTCTGGTGCCAGGAAGAGCCGCTCAACCAGGGCGCATGGTACTGCAGTCAGCATCATTTCCGTGAAGTGATTCCGTTTGGGGCCGCTCTGCGTTATGCAGGTCGCCCGGCCTCCGCCTCTCCGGCGGTAGGGTATATGTCCGTTCACCAGAAACAGCAACAAGATCTGGTTAATGACGCGCTGAACGTCGATTAAATAAAGGATAAATAATGAGTAGCGTAGATATTCTTGTTCCCGACCTGCCTGAGTCCGTAGCGGACGCGACCGTCGCCACCTGGCATAAAAAACCGGGCGATGCGGTTGTTCGTGACGAAGTGCTGGTAGAAATCGAAACTGACAAAGTGGTACTGGAAGTACCGGCATCAGCGGACGGCATTCTGGATGCGGTTCTGGAAGAGGAGGGGACGACTGTCATCTCTCGCCAGATCCTGGGTCGCCTGCGTGAAGGCAACAGCGCGGGTAAAGAGACCAGCGCCAAATCTGAAGAGAAAGCGTCTACGCCGGCACAGCGCCAGCAGGCGTCGCTGGAAGAACAAAACAACGATGCGCTCAGCCCGGCGATCCGTCGCCTGCTGGCTGAACACAATCTGGAAGCCAGCGCCATTAAAGGCACTGGTGTGGGTGGGCGTCTGACCCGTGAAGATGTGGAAAAACATCTGGCGAAAGGCGAGTCTAAAGCACCCGCTGTTGAACCTGCAGCACAACCCGCTCTGGGCGCGCGCGGCGAAAAACGCGTGCCAATGACCCGCCTGCGTAAGCGCGTGGCCGAGCGTCTGCTGGAAGCGAAAAATTCCACCGCCATGCTGACGACCTTCAATGAAGTCAACATGAAGCCGATTATGGATTTGCGTAAGCAGTATGGCGAAGTGTTTGAAAAACGTCATGGTATCCGCCTGGGCTTTATGTCCTTCTACGTGAAAGCGGTAGTAGAAGCGCTGAAGCGTTATCCGGAAGTGAACGCCTCTATCGACGGCGATGACGTGGTGTATCACAACTACTTTGATGTGAGCATGGCGGTGTCTACGCCGCGCGGCCTGGTCACGCCGGTCCTGCGTGACGTGGATACGCTGGGCATGGCTGACATTGAGAAAAAAATTAAAGAACTGGCTGTCAAAGGCCGCGACGGCAAGCTGACCGTAGAGGACCTGACCGGTGGTAACTTTACCATTACCAACGGCGGCGTATTCGGTTCGCTGATGTCTACCCCGATCATCAACCCGCCGCAGAGCGCGATTCTGGGAATGCATGCTATTAAAGACAGGCCGATGGCGGTGGATGGCAAGGTAGAAATCCTGCCGATGATGTACCTGGCGCTCTCTTACGATCATCGCCTGATCGATGGTCGCGAATCCGTGGGCTTCCTGGTCACCATCAAAGAGTTGCTGGAAGATCCGACCCGTCTGCTGTTGGACGTGTAGTCAGCAAGAGCATCACCTGCTACCTGTAGGCCGGACAAGGCGTTCACGCCGCCATCCGGCGATGGTGTAATGCCTGATGGCGCGCAGCTTTCAGGCCTACAGGTCTAAAGATAACGATTACCTGAAGGATGGACAGAACACATGAACTTACATGAATATCAGGCAAAACAACTTTTTGCCCGCTATGGCTTACCGGCGCCGGTGGGTTATGCCTGTACTACTCCGCGTGAAGCCGAAGAAGCCGCGTCTAAAATCGGTGCCGGCCCGTGGGTAGTGAAATGTCAGGTTCACGCTGGCGGCCGCGGCAAAGCGGGCGGTGTGAAGGTAGTAAAAAGCAAAGAAGAGATTCGCGCCTTCGCGGAAAACTGGCTGGGCAAACGTCTGGTGACCTATCAAACAGACGCTAATGGCCAACCGGTAAACCAGATTCTGGTTGAAGCGGCGACCGACATCGGCAAAGAACTGTACCTCGGCGCGGTAGTTGACCGTAGTTCTCGTCGCGTGGTCTTTATGGCGTCTACCGAAGGTGGCGTAGAGATCGAAAAAGTTGCGGAGGAAACCCCGCATCTGATCCATAAAGTCGCGCTCGATCCGCTGACCGGCCCGATGCCGTATCAGGGACGGGAACTGGCGTTCAAATTGGGTCTGGAAGGTAAACTGGTGCAGCAGTTCACCAAAATCTTTATGGGCCTGGCGACCATTTTCCTTGAGCGCGACCTGGCGCTAATCGAAATTAATCCGCTGGTGATCACTAAGCAGGGCGATCTGATTTGCCTCGACGGCAAGCTGGGCGCTGACGGCAACGCGCTGTTCCGCCAGCCGGATCTGCGTGAAATGCGTGACCAGTCTCAGGAAGACCCGCGTGAAGCGCAGGCGGCGCAGTGGGAACTGAACTACGTCGCGCTGGACGGCAACATCGGTTGCATGGTGAACGGCGCGGGCCTGGCGATGGGCACCATGGACATCGTTAAGCTGCATGGTGGCGAACCGGCTAACTTCCTTGACGTGGGCGGCGGCGCAACCAAAGAGCGCGTCACCGAAGCGTTTAAAATCATCCTCTCGGATGACAACGTGAAAGCGGTTCTGGTTAACATCTTCGGCGGTATCGTCCGTTGTGACCTGATTGCCGACGGTATCATCGGCGCGGTGGAAGAAGTGGGCGTGAACGTTCCGGTGGTGGTGCGTCTGGAAGGCAACAACGCCGAACTCGGCGCGAAGAAACTGGCTGACAGTGGCCTGAATATTATTGCAGCGAAAAGTCTGACGGATGCAGCTCAGCAGGTTGTTGCCGCAGTGGAGGGGAAATAATGTCCGTTTTAATTAATAAAGATACCAAGGTTATCTGCCAGGGCTTCACCGGTAGCCAGGGGACTTTCCACTCCGAACAGGCGATTGCTTACGGTACGCAAATGGTCGGCGGCGTAACGCCGGGCAAAGGCGGCACCACGCATCTGGGTCTGCCGGTGTTCAACACCGTGCGCGAAGCAGTAGAAGCTACCGGTGCGACCGCATCCGTTATCTACGTCCCGGCGCCGTTCTGCAAAGACTCCATTCTGGAAGCGATCGACGCAGGCATCAAACTGATTATCACCATCACCGAAGGTATTCCGACGCTGGATATGCTGACCGTGAAAGTGAAGCTGGACGAAGCGGGCGTACGCATGATCGGCCCGAACTGCCCAGGTGTGATCACCCCGGGCGAATGCAAAATCGGCATCATGCCGGGTCACATTCATAAGCCGGGTAAAGTGGGTATCGTTTCCCGTTCCGGCACGCTGACCTATGAAGCGGTTAAGCAGACCACCGACTACGGTTTCGGCCAGTCCACCTGCGTGGGTATCGGCGGCGACCCGATTCCGGGCTCTAACTTCATCGACATCCTGAAGCTGTTCCAGGAAGATCCGCAGACTGAAGCGATCGTGATGATCGGCGAGATCGGCGGTAGCGCAGAAGAAGAAGCGGCGGCTTATATTAAAGACCACGTGACCAAGCCGGTTGTTGGCTATATCGCGGGTGTTACCGCGCCGAAAGGCAAGCGTATGGGCCACGCTGGCGCCATCATTGCCGGTGGTAAAGGCACTGCGGATGAAAAATTCGCCGCGCTGGAAGCCGCGGGCGTGAAAACCGTTCGCAGCCTGGCCGATATCGGCGAAGCGCTGAAAGCAATTATAAAATAAAACTCGCTGTTCCTGCGGGAACAGATAAATGTCCGTTTTCGACATGGTTGGCCACCTTTACGGTGGCCTTTTTTATGGCTTTATTGTTTGTGGCAAAGTACGGGTGAAGCATCCGGGATATAAAATTATTGGCTTTGTAAATATTGAACTATAGGAAAATGATGCCTCATTAAAAAAACATGGTGGAGTCTAAAAATAATTGATAATAACCGTCTGGCAGCGGCAGTAAATTTACTCAGTTTGCCGGTTAACTCTTTTGCAGCAAATACAGATGCTGTCTTAGTGAAAGACCTGCCGACCTCACTGGAGACGGATTATGCGCTTTCCGCCATGAAAAAAACGCATCGCAGCATTACACTATGTTGACGCTAACCTCTATAGTAAATTGATGCTTGACTCTGTGGCCGCGCATGTTTGCCTGAGCGCGAACTACATGTCTCCTCAGATGTATCGCGCTTACACAGACTGCTTGTTTAATGGCAGAATAAAACAGCTATTTTAATCATAAGAGTACCGGCATTATTTCCCTGAAGTATTAAAGATATCGTTTAATAAATTATATGAACTTTTGCTGGTTAAAAGAGGTTAACTTTAAAAATTATTAAGAACTTATTGACACTATTCGTTCGTGATTAATCATGTTTAAAGGGTGTTTATGGCTGCGAATAAACAGAATTATCACTATGAGTGACGTAGAAATTGAGGGTAAATCTGTGAAGGTGATAACAGAATCTTCACTATAATAATTATAGAGAGGCAAATACGGTGTTATTGAAATAAAGAAAAAGTAGCGAATAAAATGTTTGTTTCTGGCTATCTGGAAAGCTTATTAGCGATAATTAAGGCGATAACCTGGCAAGATGATCCTGGCCGTTAGTCGTCGGGAAAGGGAAGTTGGGGCAGGGTAATCCCGGTGGGATGATGGCGCGTGTGCAATGAGATAGTTTCTTTGCGGTGTTAATTATAAGTAAAATAAAAATAGACTAAATGTATAAAATAATAAGTGTTGATAACCTACAGAAAAAATCTGTGAGCTATTTAGCAATAATTGAACATCAATGTGGAATGTTTTTTACTGGATGCGGGGCAGTAAAAAACGCACAAAATGTTTAGCCTTATCGAATAAGCCTCTTTTTACAAGGGGTTTGAAATTACTCTTTGCAAAAACAAAAAGTTAACAAAAAATTCACCATGCATTCAATGAATAAACATTATTAACATTAACTTCAAAAATTGATTTTAATCAATATTTAAATGTTGGAAAAGAGCATCAAAACTGGTTAAATTGTCCGTGATCAAATTCCCTGAAAAGCGATAGATTAGCCATAAATTGATCGCTGTCGAAAAAAGCAAATCTGACCCACTAAAAACCTGTTTATTGTAAGGGTTTTACGGCGTAATATATTTGCGGGATCAATTTGGGTTTTTTATTAACATGTTTGTAACTTTTCATCATTACTGTTTCCTTCCCGAGGGGATAGTACGATGGAAGGCCGCAAATAAATTTGTATTGGGGCATGCGTGTGACCCTTTCTAACGGGGTTCACTCTCGGAGTCTTCATGCGATGAGCAAGGAGTCATGATGTTAGATATAGTCGAACTGTCGCGCTTACAGTTTGCCTTGACCGCGATGTACCACTTCCTGTTTGTGCCGCTAACGCTCGGTATGGCGTTCCTGCTGGCCATTATGGAAACGGTATACGTCCTTTCCGGCAAACAGATTTATAAAGATATGACCAAGTTCTGGGGCAAGTTGTTTGGTATCAACTTTGCTCTGGGTGTGGCTACCGGTTTGACCATGGAGTTCCAGTTCGGGACAAACTGGTCGTACTACTCCCACTATGTTGGGGACATCTTCGGTGCGCCGCTGGCCATCGAAGGTTTGATGGCCTTCTTCCTCGAATCCACCTTTGTAGGTCTGTTCTTCTTCGGCTGGGATCGTCTGAGTAAAGTTCAGCACATGTGCGTCACCTGGCTGGTGGCTCTGGGGTCCAACCTCTCCGCGTTGTGGATTCTGGTAGCGAACGGCTGGATGCAAAACCCAATCGCTGCGGATTTCAATTTCGAAACCATGCGTATGGAAATGGTGAGCTTCTCTGAACTGGTGCTGAACCCGGTAGCACAGGTGAAATTTGTTCACACTGTGGCGTCCGGCTATGTCACCGGCGCGATGTTCATCCTCGGTATCAGCGCTTACTACATGCTGAAAGGTCGTGACTTCGCCTTTGCTAAACGCTCCTTTGCTATTGCCGCCAGCTTCGGTATGGCTGCCGTACTGTCCGTTATCGTACTCGGCGACGAATCCGGTTACGAAATGGGCGACGTGCAGAAAACCAAGCTCGCTGCGATTGAAGCCGAATGGGAAACGCAACCTGCTCCGGCCTCCTTTACCCTGTTCGGTATTCCTGACCAGGACAAACAGGAAAACCATCTGGCGATTCAGATCCCTTATGCGCTCGGTATTATCGCTACGCGTTCCGTGGACACGCCGGTTATTGGCCTGAAAGATCTCATGGTTCAGCATGAAGAGCGTATCCGTAACGGGATGAAAGCCTATGAACTGCTGGAACAGCTGCGCGCCGGTTCTACCGACCAGGCCGTTCGCGACCAGTTCAACAGCATGAAGAAAGATCTCGGTTACGGCCTGCTGCTGAAACGCTATACGCCTAATGTGACTGACGCGACCGAAGCGCAGATCCAGCAAGCGACGAAAGATTCCATTCCTCGCGTTGCGCCGCTGTACTTCGCTTTCCGTATCATGGTGGCGTGCGGCTTCCTGCTGCTGGCGATCATCGCACTTTCCTTCTGGAGCGTGATTCGTAACCGCATCGGTGAGAAAAAATGGCTGTTGCGCGCGGCGCTGTACGGTATTCCACTGCCGTGGATTGCGGTTGAAGCAGGTTGGTTCGTCGCCGAGTATGGTCGTCAGCCGTGGGCGATCGGCGAAGTGTTGCCGACAGCCGTGGCGAACTCATCGCTGACCGTAGGCGATCTGCTGTTCTCCATGTTCCTGATTTGCGGCCTGTATACCCTGTTCCTGGTGGCAGAATTGTTCTTGATGTTCAAATTTGCACGCCTTGGCCCAAGCAGCCTGAAAACCGGTCGCTATCACTTTGAGCAGTCCACCGTGACTTCTCAGCCGGCACGCTAAGACAGGAGTCGTCAAATGATCGATTATGAAGTACTACGTTTTATCTGGTGGCTGCTGGTTGGCATTTTGCTAATTGGTTTCGCTGTCACCGATGGGTTCGACATGGGGGTGGGGATGCTCACCCGTTTCCTCGGTCGTAACGACACCGAACGTCGAATTATGATTAACTCTATCGCCCCGCACTGGGACGGTAACCAGGTGTGGTTGATCACCGCGGGCGGCGCGTTGTTTGCTGCCTGGCCGATGGTTTACGCTGCGGCGTTCTCCGGTTTCTATGTGGCGATGATCCTGGTGCTGGCGTCTTTGTTCTTCCGTCCGGTCGGTTTTGATTACCGTTCTAAGATTGAAGACCCGCGCTGGCGCAACATGTGGGACTGGGGCGTGTTCATCGGTAGCTTTGTGCCGCCGCTGGTGATTGGCGTGGCCTTTGGCAACCTGTTGCAGGGCGTACCGTTCCACGTGGATGAGTATCTGCGTCTGTACTACACCGGTAACTTCTTCCAGTTGCTGAACCCGTTTGGTTTGCTGGCGGGCATCGTAAGCGTAGGGATGATCATCACGCAGGGGGCGACTTACCTGCAAATGCGTACCGTTGGCGAACTGCACCTGCGCGCGCGCGCCACCTCGCAGATTGCGGCGCTGGTGACATTAGTGTGCTTTGCGCTGGCGGGCGTTTGGGTAATGTATGGTATTGATGGTTATGTCGTGACATCCGCGATTGATCATCATGCCGCCTCTAACCCGCTGACTAAAGAAGTGGCGCGTGAAGCTGGCGCCTGGCTGGTGAACTTTAATAATGCTCCGATCCTGTGGTTGGTTCCGGCTCTGGGCGTGGTTCTGCCGCTGCTGACTATCCTGACTTCCCGTATGGAGAAAGGCGCGTGGGCATTCCTGTTCTCTTCGCTGACCCTGGCCTGCATTATTCTGACGGCGGGTATCGCTATGTTCCCGTTTGTGATGCCGTCCAGCACGATGATGAATGCCAGCCTGACCATGTGGGATGCGACATCCAGCCAGATGACGCTGAACCTGATGACCTGGGTTGCGGCGGTGTTCGTACCGATCATTCTGATCTACACCAGCTGGTGTTACTGGAAAATGTTCGGTCGTATCACTAAAGAACATATTGAAAGCAACACCCACTCTCTGTACTAAGTAAGGAGCTTAAAATGTGGTATTTCGCATGGATTCTGGGAACGCTTCTTGCCTGTGCATTCGGGATCATTACCGCCCTGGCGCTTGAGCACGTTGAAGCGGGTAAAACCGGTCAAGAAGAAAGCTAATGATTCATATTGTCGCTATGCAATATACAAAATCATTTAAGTTGCATCGCGGCGGCAAGGCTGCGAATCCCCAGGAGCTTACATTAGTAAGTGACTGGGGTAACAAATCTGTCAGGAACAGATTTGAACGCTGCTTGCAGCGGCCCTGTAAGGGGGAGGCCCAGGGATGGGCCGACTAACAGCCGCAGCCAACAAAGAGGCAGCTTAGAGGATGAAGTATATTTATGCGGTAATGGACAAGCGCCCCTTAAGGGCGCTTTCCTTCGTGATGGCGATAGTGCTGGCAGGATGTATGTTCTGGGACCCGTCACGGTTTGCCGCCAGGACCAGCACGCTTGAAATCTGGCACGGATTACTGCTGATGTGGGCGGTTTGCGCAGGCATAATCCACGGCGTGGGTTTTCGCCTTGAATCCGTACACTGGCAAGGGATTTTTTGTCCGCTCCTTGCGGATATTGTCCTTATCGTCGGCCTGATTTTCTTCTTCTTGTGAATAAGAAACCTCCTTAAAAATATAGGGGCTTGCATAAGCCCATATATTTTTACTCTCCCTTAACTTCCCCCCATTCCCAAGCCTCATTCCCACGCGTATAGTAGCAACGTTTAAAAGCTCTACTTTTGTTGCATTACCGGGATGTAAAGTGAATACAAGGCGATATACAACGGCATTCTTGAGGCATTACGGCGGCAAGCGGATGACGCCAACAAAGAGGCTGCAGGGATGAATAAGTATATGTTTCGATGGCCAATTCGAGTTTATTACGAAGACACGGACGCCGGCGGTGTGGTTTATCACGCCAGCTATGTCGCTTTTTATGAAAGAGCGCGCACGGAGATGCTGCGTCACCATCACTTCAGCCAACAGGTGCTGCTGGCGGAGCGGGTCGCCTTTGTGGTGCGCAAGATGACGCTGGAATACTATGCGCCTGCGCGGCTCGACGATATGCTTGAAGTTCAAACAGAAATTACGTCAATGCGTGGCACCGCTTTGGTTTTCACGCAACGCATTGTCAACGCAGAGAACACGCTGCTAAATGAAGCAGAGGTTCTGATTGTTTGCGTTGATCCACTCAAAATGAAGCCTCGTGCGCTTCCTAAGTCTATTGTCGCGGAGTTTAAGCAGTGACTGACATGAATATCCTTGATTTGTTCCTGAAGGCAAGCCTTCTGGTTAAACTTATCATGTTGATTTTGATTGGTTTTTCAATAGCATCCTGGGCCATCATTATCCAGCGAACGCGTATCCTGAACGCCGCTGCGCGTGAGGCGGAAGCGTTTGAAGATAAATTCTGGTCCGGAATCGAACTATCGCGTCTGTACCAGGAAAGCCAGGGGAGACGCGATAGTCTGTCGGGCTCGGAACAAATCTTTTATAGCGGGTTCAAAGAGTTTGTCCGGCTCCATCGCGCCAACAGCCATGCACCGGAGGCCGTGGTAGAGGGGGCGTCGCGTGCGATGCGCATCTCCATGAACCGAGAGCTGGAAACGCTGGAAACGCATATCCCGTTTCTTGGCACGGTAGGCTCTATCAGTCCTTATATCGGTCTGTTTGGCACCGTATGGGGGATTATGCATGCGTTTATCGCCCTGGGCGCGGTGAAACAGGCGACTCTGCAAATGGTTGCGCCGGGTATTGCCGAAGCATTGATTGCCACGGCGATTGGTCTGTTTGCCGCCATCCCTGCGGTTATGGCTTACAACCGACTGAATCAGCGCGTGAACAAGCTGGAACTGAATTACGACAACTTTATGGAAGAGTTCACCGCGATTCTGCACCGCCAGGCGTTTACCGTAAGCGAAAGCAACAAGGGGTAAGCCATGGCCAGAACGCGTGGACGAGGTCGTCGCGAACTTAAGTCCGAAATCAATATTGTACCGCTGCTCGACGTACTGTTGGTGCTGCTGCTGATCTTTATGGCAACCGCGCCGATCATTACCCAGAGCGTGGAGGTCGACTTGCCGGAGGCGAATCAGTCGCAAGCGGTCAGTAGTAACGACGATCCACCGGTCATTATTGAGGTTTCCGGAGTAGGGCAATACAGCGTAGTGGTTGATAAAGATCGAATGGATCAACTGCCGTCTGAACAGGTGATCGCAGAAGTAAAGCGTCATCTGCAGGCTAATCCGAAAACAGTCTTTTTAATCGGCGGCGCGAAAGAGGTGCCGTACGATGAAATAATTAAAGCGCTGAACTTGTTACACAGCGCGGGCGTAAAATCGGTTGGCTTAATGACGCAGCCAATCTGAAGTCTGCGTCCCGTTGGCTTGAAAGACGGCGAGTAACAGGCGAACAGTTTTTTGGGAACCGAGAGTGTCAAAGGCAACCGAACAAAACGACAAGCTCAAACGGGCGATAATTATTTCAGCCGTGCTGCATATCATCTTATTTGCAGTGCTGATCTGGAGTTCGTTTGATGAGCATATAGAGGCTTCTGCCGGCGGCGGCGGTGGTTCCGCTATCGACGCGGTGATGGTCGATCCTGGCGCCGTTGTGCAGCAGTACAACCGTCAGCAGGATCAACAGGCCAGCGCCAGACGCGCGGAAGAAGAGCGTAAAAAGCTGCAACAGCAGCAAGCAGAGGAGCTGCAGCAGAAGCAGGCTGCCGAACAGGAGCGGTTGAAACAACTTGAGAAAGAACGTTTAGCGGCTCAGGAGCAGCAAAAGCAGGCTGAAGAAGCGGCAAAACTGGCGCAACAGCAGCAGCAACAGGCCGAAGAGGCGGCGAAAGCGGCGGCGGACGCGAAGAAAAAAGCGGAGGCCGAAGCGGCGAAAGCGGCGGCGGACGCGAAGAAGAAAGCAGAGGCCGAGGCGGTAAAAGCGGCAGCGGACGCGAAGAAGAAAGCGGAAGCCGAAGCGGCGAAAGCGGCGGCGGACGCGAAGAAGAAAGCAGAGGCCGAAGCGGCGAAAGCAGCGGCGGAGGCGAAGAAGAAAGCGGAGGCCGAAGCGGCGAAAGCAGCGGCGGACGCGAAGAAGAAAGCGGAGGCCGAAGCGGCGAAAGCGGCGGCGGACGCGAAGAAGAAAGCGGATGCCGAGGCGGCGAAAGCAGCGGCGGAGGCGAAGAAGAAAGCGGATGCCGCGGCGGCGAAAGCGGCGGCGGACGCTAAGAAGAAAGCGGCTGCCGAAAAAGCGGCCGCCGCAGAAGGCGTCGACGATCTGCTTGGCGATCTCAGCTCGGGTAAGAATGCGCCGAAAACCGGCGGTGGCGCGAAAGGGAATGGTCAGCCATCGAAAGATAGCGGTACATCGGGCGCTAACGGTGGGGCGACAGGCGCTGATATCAGCGCCTACGCGAAACAGATTCAGGTCGCGATTCAGAGCCGTCTGTATGATGCGAGCCTGTATCAGGGCAAACAATGTGTCTTGCATATTAGCCTGGCGCCGGATGGCTCATTAAAAAGCATTACGTCTGAGGGCGGCGATCCGGCGCTTTGTCAGGCGGCGTTAATGGCGGCAAAAACCGCGAAAATTCCTAAACCGCCAAGCCAGGCTGTTTATGAGAAAATAAAGGATGCCAAACTAGACTTTAAACTGTAGATACTTTTCTTTATGGAAGTTGGAGCAGTTGAGTTGTTACTGGTCCTGGTGGTTTTGTGTATTTGAGTTTGTTAACATTCTGCTAAATTATCGTGGGTCGCAGGCCCAGGTATGGGAGATATGATGAAGCAGGCATTACGAGTAGCATTTGGTTTTCTGATGCTGTGGGCGGCGGTGCTGCACGCAGAAGTCCGTATCGAGATCACCCAGGGGGTGGACTCGGCGCGACCGATTGGCGTTGTGCCTTTTAAATGGGCCGGGCCGGGCGCTGCGCCTGAAGATATCGGCGGCATCGTGGCGGCAGATTTACGCAATAGCGGTAAATTTAATCCGTTAGACCGGTCCCGACTGCCGCAGCAGCCAGCCACCGCTCAGGAAGTTCAGCCTACCGCATGGTCTGCGCTGGGTATTGATGCCGTCGTCGTTGGACAGGTCACGCCGAATCCGGACGGTTCCTACAATGTTGCTTATCAGCTGGTTGACACTGGAGGCGCGCCGGGGACTGTACTGGCGCAAAACTCTTATAAAGTGAACAAGCAGTGGCTGCGTTATGCAGGCCATACCGCCAGTGACGAAGTCTTTGAAAAACTGACGGGCATTAAGGGCGCGTTCCGTACTCGTATCGCCTATGTGGTACAGACTAACGGCGGTCAGTTCCCGTATGAACTGCGTGTGTCGGATTACGATGGTTACAATCAGTTTGTGGTGCACCGTTCTCCGCAGCCGTTGATGTCTCCGGCGTGGTCTCCGGACGGCTCAAAACTGGCTTACGTGACATTTGAAAGCGGTCGCTCCGCTCTGGTTATCCAGACGCTGGCAAACGGCGCAGTGCGTCAGGTTGCGTCCTTCCCGCGTCACAACGGCGCGCCGGCCTTCTCGCCTGATGGGACGAAACTGGCGTTCGCGTTATCGAAAACCGGAAGTCTGAACCTATACGTTATGGATCTCGCCTCCGGCCAGATTCGTCAGATAACGGACGGGCGTAGCAACAATACGGAGCCGACTTGGTTCCCGGACAGCCAGACTCTGGCCTTTACCTCTGACCAGGCTGGACGTCCGCAAGTGTATAAAATGAACATTAACGGCGGTGCGGCGCAGCGTATTACCTGGGAAGGTTCGCAAAACCAGGATGCGGATGTCAGCAGCGACGGTAAATTTATGGTAATGGTAAGCTCAAATAACGGGCAGCAGCACATTGCCAAACAAGATCTGGTGACGGGTGGCGTACAGGTTCTGTCGTCAACGTTCCTGGATGAAACGCCAAGTCTGGCACCTAACGGCACGATGGTAATCTACAGCTCTTCTCAGGGGATGGGATCTGTGCTGAATTTGGTTTCTACAGATGGGCGTTTCAAAGCGCGTCTTCCGGCAACTGATGGTCAGGTGAAATCGCCTGCCTGGTCGCCGTATCTGTGATAATAATTAATTGATTACTAAAGGAATTAAAGAAATGCAACTGAACAAAGTGCTGAAGGGCCTGATGATTGCCCTGCCTGTTATGGCAATCGCGGCATGTTCTTCCAACAAGAACGCCAGCAATGACGGTAGCGAAGGCGGCATGCTGAACGGCGCCGGCACTGGTATGGACGCTAACGGCAACGGCAACATGTCATCTGAAGAGCAAGCGCGTCTGCAGATGCAGCAGCTGCAGCAGAACAACATCGTTTACTTCGACCTCGACAAGTACGATATCCGTTCTGACTTCGCGGCAATGCTGGATGCGCATGCTAACTTCCTGCGTAGCAACCCGTCTTACAAAGTCACCGTAGAAGGTCACGCGGACGAACGTGGTACGCCTGAGTACAACATCTCCCTGGGCGAACGTCGTGCTAACGCCGTTAAAATGTACCTGCAGGGTAAAGGCGTTTCCGCTGACCAGATCTCCATCGTTTCTTACGGTAAAGAAAAACCTGCCGTACTGGGCCACGACGAAGCGGCTTACGCTAAGAACCGTCGCGCTGTACTGGTTTACTAAGAGAATTGCATGAGCAGTAACTTCAGACATCACCTGTTGAGTCTGTCGTTACTGGTTGGCATAGCGGCCCCCTGGGCCGCTTTTGCTCAGGCGCCAATCAGTAGTGTCGGCTCAGGCTCGGTCGAAGACCGCGTCACTCAACTTGAGCGTATCTCTAACGCTCACAGCCAGCTTTTAACCCAACTTCAGCAGCAGCTCTCCGATAATCAGTCTGATATCGATTCTTTGCGCGGCCAAATCCAGGAAAATCAGTATCAACTGAATCAGGTGATGGAGCGCCAGAAGCAAATTATGCTGCAGCTGGGGAGTTTAAATAATGGCGGCGCAGCGCAGCCAGCGGCTGGTGACCAGAGCGGGGCGGCAACCGCTGCGACCTCCGCTCCGGATGCCGGTACGGCAACCTCAGGGGCGCCGGTACAAAGTGGCGATGCGAATACCGATTACAATGCGGCAATTGCGCTGGTGCAGGATAAGTCTCGCCAGGATGATGCGATTGTGGCGTTTCAGAACTTCATCAAGAAATACCCTGATTCTACTTATCAGCCGAACGCCAATTATTGGCTGGGCCAGTTGAATTACAACAAGGGTAAAAAAGATGATGCCGCCTATTATTTCGCCTCGGTAGTAAAAAACTATCCTAAGTCGCCGAAGGCTGCGGACGCGATGTACAAAGTTGGCGTTATCATGCAGGACAAAGGTGATACGGCAAAAGCGAAAGCGGTTTATCAGCAGGTGATTAACAAATATCCTGGCACTGATGGCGCGAAACAGGCGCAGAAGCGTCTTAACGCGATGTAATGCGTACCATGCGACCAGAAAACGCCTTTTTTCTGGTCGCGTCGTGCGATTCCTAAGCAGTTGAGCCCCCTGCGTCGAAATTTTTGTTGCGCTCAAATCTGAAATCAGTAATATATGCCGCCGTTGCCACGGGATATTAAACAACTCGAAAGCAACGCAAAAGTGGGTCGTTAGCTCAGTTGGTAGAGCAGTTGACTTTTAATCAATTGGTCGCAGGTTCGAATCCTGCACGACCCACCAATCGTTCGGTGGAAACGAGAATAAAACGTGAAGGATAACGTTGCGTCAGCAACGGCCCGTAGGGCGAGGCGAAGCCGAGTCATCCTGCACGACCCACCACTAACTTCGGTTAGTCAGTAATATCCAGCGTAGTATCGGGTGATTAGCTCAGCTGGGAGAGCACCTCCCTTACAAGGAGGGGGTCGGCGGTTCGATCCCGTCATCACCCACCAC